>NZ_CP061771.1:2234887-2554156 GCF_011751885.2 Salinibacterium sp. ZJ450 | reverse complement strand
TGCCTCGACCAACTTCAACGGCATCAAGCTGCTCGACGGAACCGCGACTGCGCTCACGTTCCACGTCGGTGCTGGCGGAGTTGCCGCTGAAGACCAGATCGCCGTTGACCTCTCGGGCGCCAACACCACCGCGGTGGGCACTGCCACCGCTGCGCTGACGTTCGACACGGCGGCAAACGCCGCGGCCAGCATCACCGCCATCGACGCGCAGATCAAGACGATCTCGACTGCTCGCGCCGACCTCGGTGCCGTGCAGAACCGCTTCGAGTCGACCATCAACAGCCTCAACGTCTCGCGCGAGAACCTGCAGGCTGCAGAGTCCCGCATCCGCGACACCGACATGGCTGCCGAGATGGTCAACTTCACCCGCGCGAACATCCTGTCGCAGGCAGGCACCGCGATGCTCGCTCAGGCGAACCAGTCGAACCAGGGTGTGCTGCAGCTCCTCGGCTAGAACCTAGCCATGCTGTAGCGAACGGCGCCTGGTGGCGGCCGAGCGGTGAACTGGACCTCGCCGCGCGGCTGCCGCCAGGCGTTCGCAACATCCACGGAACACAGAACCAACACGACACAGAACCAACGAGACACAGGGGAGCACACATGGCAATCTCACTGCCAGGCCTTGCCAGCGGACTCGACTCCGCGGCGCTCATCAGCTCCCTCATGCAGATTGAGGCGATCCCGCAGACGCTGATCAAGAACCGGCTCAGCGAGACTCAGACCATGGTGTCGGCGCTGCAGGCGCTCAACACCCGGGTCGCGAGCCTTGGCGAACTTGCCGAGAAGGCGGCGAAGCCCGCCTCCCTAGACCTCTTCACCGCGACCAGCAGCTCTGACAAGGTCACCGCGACGGCCAAGACCGGCGCCGCCGCCGGTTCGATCGACATCGTTGTCGACCAGCTCGCGCAGCGCCAAGTCACCGTCTCCGACGCTGTCAGCGCTTGGAGCGAACCAAGCTTCACGATCGACGTGAACGGGACCGTCACCACGATCAACGCCGCCTCGACGTCGCTCGATGATGTAGTCGCCGCGGTTAACAGCGCCGACACGGGTGTCACCGCAACGAAGGTCTCGGCTGGGGGAGGCCTCTATCGCCTTCAGTTCAGCTCCGAGGAAACAGGCGCCGCGAACAGCTTCACCATCAGCACCGCTGGGCTCATCGAAGTAAGCGCGGCTCAAGACGCGTCAGTGAAACTGTGGGCGGGAACTCCTGCCGAGCAAGTCATCACGTCGGCCAGCAATACATTCACCGACCTGCTGCCAGGCGTCGACGTAACTGTGTCCGCGGCATCCGCCACTCCGGTCACCGTCTCTGTCGCCCGCGATACCGCACAGACCGCCAAGGTCGCCGAAGACCTCGTCGCCTCGCTGAACGCAGTGCTCTCATTTATCTCAGCGAATTCCGCGGTCTCGAGCGGAGCGACCGGCGCCACCAAGGGTGGCATCTTCACCGGTGACAGCACCGTTCGCGACGTGAGCCGGCGCATCCTTGAGGCCGCGACCAGTCCCGTCGCCGGCCGCTCGCCGTCTGAGATCGGCATCGTTATCACCAAGGACGGCAAGGTCGAGTTCGACGCCGAGAAGTTCCAGCAGGCGCTGACGGATGACCCCGCCTTCCTCGAGTCGGCGCTGCAGGAGATCGCGTCCCGGCTTGAGGTCGCCGCCACCGACCTGTCCGATAAGTACGACGGGCAGATCACCTCGCGAATCACCGGCCAGGAGTCGGTGATCGACCGGATGAGCGACCAGGTCATCGAGTGGGACCGTCGCATCGACACCCGCCGCGCAACACTCGAGCGCACCTACGCTGCCCTCGAAGTGCAGATGAGCGCCCTGAACTCGCAGTCCGCCTATCTGGCCTCGCAGCTCGCCTCACTGCCGAAGCCGGGCAACAACTCATGACGATGATCGCGAACGCCACCCAGAAGCGCGCCCAGCTGAACCGCGAGGCGATCCTCTCGGCGACCCCTGCGCGCCTGCTCACCATGCTGTACGACCGCCTGCTGCTCGATCTCGGCCGCGCCGAAGCTGCGCAGCTCGCCGAACAGTGGCCGGTGGCATCCGAACAGCTGCTGCATGCCCAGGCGATCATTGCCGAACTGACCTCGTCGCTGAACGTCGAGGCGTGGAACGGCGGGGAGGGTCTGCGCGGGTTGTACGCCTATGTCTCGACCTCGCTGGTGAACGCCAACGTGAACCGCGACGTCGAACGCACCCGCGAGAGCATCGCACTGCTGGAACCGCTGCGTCAGGCCTGGCATGAGGCGTCAGCAGCCCAGCCGGCTCATGCCGCCCCGCGCACCACAGGAACACTCGGCTTTGCCTAGAGCGCACTACGACCAGCAAGCCTGGGAAGACCTACTGCAGCACCTCGAGGCGGTCGCTGCCGCGGCATCCCGCGGCGAGCCCGAACCTATGCCCGAATCCTGGTCGCCCCCGGCCGACCTCGGGCCGCTGCCTGCGGAGCTCGAAGCGCGGGCGTGGCGCCTGCTCGACAGCCAGCATGCCGCGATCTCGCGACTTGGTGACGAGCAGCGCGCCGTCGCCCGTCACCTCTCAGCGGTTCGGGCGGTTCCGGCAGCACAGGATGCCGGGCGCTCGGTGTACCTCGACGTCACCGGCTGAACCGGAATCCGAGAATTCCCTAACGATCGGCGCGACGCTGCCGATAGCTAATGGGGACGAGCAGGGATCGCTCACCGAGAGGCCAGGGATCGGCCGCCCCGTTACGACGAAGAGGGTAGTCGTTGCTTGAATCCGTCACGTCCTCCGCGCTGATCAGCGCGCTGGATGGGCTGGCCCTGCGCCAGCGGACCATCGCGAACAACATCGCCAACGTGAACACTCCGAACTATCATGCCAAGCGCGTGCTGTTCGAAGACGCCCTCGCCCAGTCGGTGCAGGACGGCAACGGTGTCACGGCGGCACGCACCGAGAGCTCGCTCGAGCCCACCAAGCTGAACGGCAACAACGTCAACCTCGACACGGAAACCCTGTCGAACATCGACACGGTGCTGCGCTACCAGTTCGCCACGCAGGCGGTTGAGGGCCCGTTCAAGTCGATGCGCACCGCGCTGCGGACCAACTGATGTTCGACGCAATCGGGATCGCCGGCACGTCGCTGACCGTGCACCGCAAATGGCTCGACGCCGTCTCGGACAACCTCGCCAACGTGAACACCGTCACCGGCACCGACGGTGAAGCCTTCCGCGCTCGGTACGTGCTGGCCCAGGAGGGCGAGGGCACCAGTGGCGTCTACGTGGCCGGTGCCGCCTACGGGGATGCCGAGGGTCGCATGGTGCATGAGCCGGAGCATCCGCTCGCCGACGAGAACGGCTACGTGCGCTACCCCGACATCGACCTGGCCTCGCAGATGGGCCAGCTGATCATGGCGCAGCGCGGATACCAGGCCAACGCCGCGGTAGTCGACCGTGCCAAAGAGACCTACCAGGCAGCCCTGCAGATCGGACGCAACTGATGCCCTTCTCCATCACCCCCGTATCCGGGGTCACCGGCACCGGCTACCTGCCCACCACTCAGAGCGTCCAGGCGACGGATGGCACCGGGTTCGCGACCGCGCTCACCGGCGCCGTCGACAACCTGCAGCAGCTGCAGGCCACCTCGAACGAGCTCTCGATCAAGGCCGTCACCGGCGACCTCACCGACATCCACACGGCCACGCTCGCCTCCACTCAGGCCGCGGTCACCCTGGAGCTGGTCGCCGCGGTTCGCAACAAGGGCGTTGACGCGTTCAACGAGATCATGAGGATGCAGGCCTGATGCCCCGCCAGGTCACCTCCTTCTTCGGCCGGCTCGGCGCGACGATCCGGGATTTCACGGTCGCGCAGCGCACCATCGCGCTCATCGGTGTGGCGGTGCTCGTGCTCGGCATCGTGGCGCTCGGCACCTGGATGGCCCGGCCGTCGTACACGCCCCTGTTCTCGGGGCTCGAGGGCTCCGACGCCAACACCATCGTCGAGCAGCTGCGCACCGACGGCGTCCCGTACGAGCTGACCGACGGCGGCGCCACAATCCTGGTGCCGGAACAGAGCGTGTACGACCAGCGGCTGAAGGCCGCCGCGGCCGGCCTCCCGTCGGCATCCAGCGGCGGATACTCGCTGCTGGATGACATGGGGGTCACCAGCTCCGAGTTCCAGCAGTCGGTCACATACAAGCGGGCGCTGGAGGGCGAACTGGCCTCCACCATCGCCGCCTTGGATGGGGTGCGCACCTCGTCGGTGCGTCTGGCCATCCCCGAGGAGACCGTATTCGTCTCCGAGCGCACCGAGCCAACGGCATCCGTCTTCATTGAAACCGAGAACGGCGTGATGCTCAGCACCGACCAGGTGCAGGCGATCGTGCACCTGACCTCGGCGTCGATCGACGGCATGGAGCCCGCGAACGTGGCAGTCATCGACTCCGGCGGAACGGTGCTGTCCGCGGTGGGCGTCGGCGCCACCGGCGGCACCGGCCAGCAGGCCTCCGACTATGAAGAACGCGTGCGCGGATCAGTGCAGGCCATGCTCGACCAGGTGGTCGGCCCGGGCAACGCCACCGTCGTGGTCGCCGCCGACATGAGCTACGAATCGGCAGAGCGGGTGGAAGAGACCTTCACCAACCCCGAGAACGCCCCGGCCCTGAACGAGACCACCAACACGGAAAGCTACGAGGGCACCGGCGGCACCACCGCGGGCGTGCTCGGACCGGACAACATCGCCGTACCCGGCGGTGCCGGCGGAGCAGGCAGCTTCAACTCCGAGCAGAGCACGCGCAACAACGCGGTGAACAAGGTGACAGAGTCCCGGGTCATCCCCGCCGGCGACATCACCCGGCAGACCGTGTCGGTTGCCCTCGACGAAGAAGTGGCCGGCGACATCCGCGTCGGTGACGTGTCTGCCCTGGTCGCCGCGGCCGCCGGGATCGACGCCGCCCGCGGCGACGAGGTGACCGTGGAAGTCATGCCGTTCAACACGGCCGGCGCCGAAGAGGCAGCCGCCGCGCTGAAGGCCGCGGAAGACGCCGCGGCCATGGACCAGCTCATGTCGGTGGTGCGCACCGCGATAATCGCGGCGGCCATCGTGCTGCCGATCGTGCTCGCGCTCGTGCTGTACGCCCGCAACTCCCGCCGCCAGGAGCGGGAGAGTGTCGACCTTGGCGAACTGCAGGAGGCGCGCTCGGCACTGGACGCCCTGACCGCGCAGATGGAGCTGGAGGCGGCGCACGACCAGTTCGAGCCGACCATGCCGCTGCCGATCGATTCGTCACCCACCGACCTCGACCGCCGTCGCGCCGAGATCGGCAGCCTCGCCGAACGTGACCCCGAGAAGACCGCCGAGTTCCTGCGTGGGCTCATGGATGACAAGCAGCGGGTATGAACCAGACGATCACCGAACTGACCGGCACCCAGAAGGTCGCCGTGGTGCTCATGAACATGACCCACGAGCGCGCCGCCGCGGTGATGAAGCAGTTCAGCGAATCTGAGGCAGAGGACATCGCCGCCGAGATCGTGCGGCTGCGCCGGGTGGACGCCACCCTCGCCGAGCAGGCCCTGACCGAGTTCTACGAGCTCACCCGACACGGTCGACACGGCGCGCGCGGCGGTCGCGATGTCGCGGTGGGGCTGCTCGAGGCATCCTTCGGCGCCGAGCGTGCCGCCGGCGTGATGGACCGCGTGGCGTCGTCGATGGCGGGCAAGGCGTTCGAGTTTCTCGACACTGTGGAACCGGGCCAGGTGCAGACCCTGGTCGACGGCGAACTGCCGCAGACCGTTGCCCTGGTGCTCGCCCACCTGCGCCCCGACCACGCCTCCGCCGTGCTCAGCGGGCTGATCGACCCGGTGCGCACCGACGTTGCCCAGTGCATCGCCACCATGGGCAGCGCCACCCCGGAAGCGGTGGCCGTGGTCGCCGACACCCTCAAACTCCGCGCCGGCGCCGTGGTCGGTAGCCACGAACCCGCCGAGGTGGTCGGCGGCGTGCAGCCGCTGGTCGAGATCATCAACCGAGCGGATGTCGCCACCGAACGCGCCCTGCTGGAGGCGCTCGAGGAGCGTGACCCCGACCTGGCCGAGGAGGTGCGCTCACGCATGCTCACCTTCGCCGACATCGTCAAGCTCGAGGCGCGCGATGTGCAGCAGGTGCTCCGCGGTATCGACACCGGCGTGCTGGCGACCGCCATGAAGGGGTCGTCCGACACCGTGATCGAGAAGATCCGCACCAACCTGTCGGAGCGGAACCGCCTCATCCTCGACGAGGAGATCGCGTCGGCCGGACCGATGCGGATGTCGCACGTCGAAGATGCCCGCTCGGAGATCGTGCGTGCAATCCGCGATCTCGAGGCGCAGGGAGCGATCACGGTGCAGCGGGCCGACGAGGATGAGTATGTCTACTGACACCGCCTTCTCACCGGTGGTCTACCCCGTGCTGCGTGGTTCGAACGAGCAGAAGCTGCAGGCGCAGGCCCACACCGCCGGGCACGCCGCCGGCTACACCGAAGGCTTGCGCGCCGCAGCGGCCGACACCGCCGTCGTGCGCGCCCGGCTGGAGCAGGAGTCCGTAGCGTCGATCCGGCGAGCCGAAGAACAGAACGCCCGCGCGCTCGCGGTGCTGGCGATGGCGGCACGGGCTCTCGACGACCGCACCGTGCCGGTGGTCATCGACGCGCAGAATACGCTGGCGGCCGCGGCGATCGAGCTCGCCGAGGCGATCCTCGGCTATGAACTCGCCCACGGCGAGAACACCGCGAGGGCAGCCCTCGACCGTGCGCTCGGCACAGTGGATCCCGACACGGTTCGCTCGGTGCGGATGAACCCCGACGACCTGGCCGAACTGGATGCAGCGACGCGCGCGAAGGGCGCGGTCAGCTTGGTCGCCGACCCCACACTCGGCCGGGGCGACGCCATCACCGAATTCCCCGACGGCTACCTCGACGCCCGCATCGGGACCGCCCTCGATCGCGCCCGCGACGCCCTGCTCGGGGAGATGGACGCATGAGCTGGCGTCCCCGCCCCCAGGCGTTCGGCGGCGCGCTGCTCGCGGCCCGCCCGGAACGGGTCGGTACGGTCACCTCGATCGTCGGCCTCGGGCTCGAGGTCACGGGCCTCGACTGCGCCATCGGCGACGTCGTCACCATTGGTGAACGCCCCGGAGTCGACGCCGAAGTGGTCGCCACCACCCGTGACAGCATCCGCTGCATGCCGCTCGGCCGTCTCTCCGGGGTGAACGCCGGAGCGCCCGCCCGGGCCAAGAGCACCCCGATGCTGGTGCCGACCGGGCCGAGCCTGTTCGGACGCGTGCTCGACGGCCTCGGCCGGCCGATCGACGGCAAGGGCCCGCTCGGCGCGAGCACCATGGTGTCGCTCGATAACGACACCCCGCCGGCGATGCAGCGCACCCGCATCGACACCCCCCTGCAGACCGGCGTGCGCGTGCTCGACACGCTGACCACCGTCGGGCGCGGGCAGCGGATGGGCCTGTTTGCCGGATCCGGTGTGGGCAAGTCCTCCTTGCTCTCGATGATCGCCCGCGGCACCGACGCCGAGGTGTCGGTGATCGCCCTAGTGGGGGAGCGCGGCCGCGAGGTGCGCGAGTTCCTCGAGGATGACCTCGGCGCGGAGGGCCTCGCCCGGTCGATCGTGGTGGTCTCGACATCCGATGAACCGGCCTTGATGCGACTGCGTGCGGCATTTGTCGCCACCCGCATCGCCGAATCGTTCCGTGACGAGGGCGCGCACGTGATGCTGATGATGGACTCGCTCACCCGCGTCGCGATGGCGCAGCGCGAGATCGGGCTGTCGGTGGGGGAGCCTCCGGCCACCCGCGGCTACCCGCCGTCGACGTTCTCGCTACTCGCCCGGCTGCTGGAACGCGCCGGCACCGCCGAGACCGGATCCGTCACCGGCATGTACACCGTGCTGGTCGACGGTGACGACCACAACGAACCCATCGCCGACTCCGCACGGTCCATCCTCGACGGACACGTGGTGCTCGACCGCAAGCTCGCGGTCTCCGGACACTTCCCCTCGGTCGACCCGCTCGCCTCCATCTCACGGGTCGCCTCCCGGGTGACCACGCCCGAACACCGGGCGCTCGCGGTGACGCTGCGCAAGGCGCTCGCCGCCCGCCGGGCCGCGCAGGATCTGCTCGACGTCGGCGCATACCAGCGCGGATCCAACCCGCTGGTCGACGCCGCCGTCGACCACGAAACCGCGATCAACGCCTTTCTGCAACAACGGATGGACGACCAGACTCCGACCCACAAGGCCTGGGACTCGCTCGCCCGACTCGCTCTCACTCTCGGAGGTGCCTGATGGCGCGACCCTTTACCCTCGCCGGACTGCTGCGCTTGCGCACCCTGCAACAGGATGCCGCGGCCGGCGACCTCGCCGCGGCGAACGCCAGACTGCACGAGAGCGGGGCGCGACAGGCGCGCGCGCGAACCGCCCTCGGCGGCACCCCCACCGACCCGACCGACACCACAACGCTGTACGCGGTCGCCGCGGCCCGGGCGGCCTCGCGCAGCATGCTCGCCGACCTGGAGGCGCTCCGCCAGCAGCAGGCCGAGGACGCCGCGGCCGCCGAGTCGGCGTTCACCGCGGCACGCGCGGCGACCGTCGGCCTAGAGAAGCTCGAGGCCAGACACGCCCTCGCCATCGCCGCCGACGACCTGCACGCCGAGCAGACCGTGATCGACGAGATCGCGTCAGGCTCCTGGCACCGGGCGGCGGCAGCCCGATGACCATGACCGACGCGATCGGACGCGTGCAGCAGATCCAGCAGACCCTCACCCAGTTGTCGGCGCCCACCGTCACCGCGCCAGCCGTGAAGACCGCCAGTACCAGCGCGAGCGCCACCGCGTTCGCCGACGCCCTTGCCGCCACGGCTTCGGGCGGCACGATCAACAACCCCGGGGTCACCGGCGCCGATGTCACCGCCGCCGCGCAGAAGTACCTCGGCGTGCCCTACGTGTTCGGCGGTGAAGACAGCACCGGCATGGACTGCTCAGGTCTGGTGCAGCGGGTCTTCGCCGATCTCGGCATCGACGTGCCCAGGGTTGTGCAGGACCAGATGAAGATCGGCACCGAGGTGCCGTCGCTCGCCGAGGCCAAGCCGGGTGACTTGCTCGTCAGCCGCGGTGGCGACCACATCGCCATCTACCTCGGCGACAACAAGCTTCTGCACGCGCCGCGCCCCGGCAAAGACGTGCAGATCGTCGACGTCTACATGTCGGAGTCCGAGATCGACACCATCCGACGCATTGTGCCGGCTGATGTCGCACCGCAGAGCACCGCCCTCGCCGGGGTCTCCGGGCTGACCGGGGCCTCGGGACTGACTGGGCTGTCGGGACTGACCGGGCTCGCGGGCGGCCTCGGCGGGCTCACTGGGATGACTGACCCGTCAAGCGCCTCGCTGAGCGACCTGATTGCCGCGGCACAGTCCGCCCTCGTGAAGGGACGCAACGCATGAACGCCGGCTTGAACGTGCTCGCGGCCGCGCCGACGGTCGCGCCGCGAAACGCCGCCGCGAAAGCTGACCCCGCCAGCGGCAGCGCCTTCGAGGATGCCCTCACCGGCGCGCGTGGCGAGCGGACCGCCCGCCCGACCGGTCGCACCGAGCAGTCCGCCCGCACCGAGCAGTCCGCCCGCACCGAGCAGTCCGGTCGCACCGAGCGGGACGCGCCCGAGCCGAACACAGGCGAGACTATGGATGACGCGGCCGGCGCACCAGCAGGAACCCCGCAGCCCGCCCCGTTCTCCCACGCGCCGACCCATGTCCGGCCCGGCAGCGCGGCCACCGCCACTGACGGCTCCGCGGATCTGCGAGGCGTGCAGGCCGCCGCCCCCTCGGCCGCAGCTCTGCTCGCCGAGCAAACACTCCCCGCGGGGACCACCAACCCTGAGGATCGGCTCGCCTCGGCTGGTACCGCTGCGACGGGCTTTGCTACGAGTGACGCTGCGGCGACCGGCATCGTTGCGACCAGCACCGCGTCAACGGTCGCTGCCCCGGTCCCTTCCGCGGGTGCCGCTGCCGCGACTTCCGCTGCTGCAGCCACTGCTGCCGCCGGTGCCGCTGCCGCGACTTCCGCTGCTGCAGCCACTGCTGCCGCCGGTGCCGTTCAGGCCGCAACCGCTGCAACCACCGAAGCCACTGCAACCGCTGCAACTACCGAAGCTGCGGCCGCGGATACCGCGGCCCCCATGCCGCCCCCGTCGGTCTCTGAGGCGCTCGCCGTGCCCCCTCGCGAGCAGCCATCGGGTCCGGCGGGCGGCGTCCCTCAGCCCACCGCACAGTCGGGTGTCGCCACCGCCACCGCCACCGCCACCTCCGCCGACCAAGCGGCGGACCTTGCCCCGCTGCCGGTCGCAGCATCGACTGTCGGCGTCTCGACATCCGCCGTCGCCACAGCCCAGCCTCTCCCGCAGGGGACGCACTCGGCGACATCCGGTATCGCCATCGAGCAATTCGCCACCTCTGGCGCGCCGGCAGCGGAGGCCGCAGCCCCCGCGCCGAGCAGCGCCCCCGTGCCGCCACCGGCGCCCGCCCTGCAACCGACGGCATCCGCTGCGCCATCCGCCAGCAGCCCGACCGCCACCCCCGCGCCGACCGCGCCACTCAACACCCAGCTCGCCACGCCGCTGTTCAGCCTGGCGAACGCCGGCCGCGGTGACCATGTGCTCACCATCACCGTGACGCCCGACAACCTGGGCCCGGTCACCGTGCGCGCCCACGTCACCGGCGAGGGCGTGCGGATGGAGCTGTTCGCCCCGAACGACCTCGGCCGTGACTCGCTGCGGGCGATCATGCCCGACCTGCGCCGCGACCTCGCCGGAACCGGCATGAACGCCAGCCTCGACCTGTCGTCCGAGAATCAGCCGCCGGAGCAGAACGACGCGCAGGATGACGCTCAACGCGACGCATCGGCGCGACGCGGAGCACCAACCGCAGAGTCCGCAGCCCGGCACGAGTCGAGCGAGCTCGCTCCACACAGCTCAACCCCCGCCGCCCTGTACGGCGCGGCATCCACCATCGACGTGATGGCCTGAGAGAAAGAGACCACAGTGCCAGTAGATGCGGTAGCCGCCACCACCAGCGGCGGAATTTACACCAGCGCCCCCGAGCGGGCGCCCAAGCAGGTGATGGACAACGAGGTGTTCCTGTCGTTGCTGGTCACCCAGCTGCGCAATCAGGACCCGTCCTCGCCGATGGACACCAACCAGATGATCGGGCAGACCACCCAGCTGGCCATGATGGAGCAGCTCACCGCCATGACCGGCATCAACGAAGAGAACTTCTCGCTGCAGATGCGCACCGCCGCGGCCGCGCTGCTCGGCCAGGAAGTGACCTACACCGACGCCGATGGCGTCTCGACCACCGGCATCGCCACGGCCGTCTCCTACGCCGGGCCGGTTCCGCAGGTCACCGTCGGAGGAGTGGATGTCGCGCTCGACACGATCTCCGGCGTGACCACTAAACCAGCTTCCTGAATTTTTCGACTCCTCAACTGAAAGGCGACACCTCATGCTCCGTTCCCTGTACTCCGGAATCTCCGGACTTCGCTCGCACCAGACCATGCTCGACGTCACCGGCAACAACATCGCCAACGTGAACACCACGGGCTTCAAGGGCTCCGCCACCCAGTTTCAGGACACCCTGTCGCAGATGACCCAGGGCGCGGGAGCCCCGCAGGCCCAGGTTGGCGGAACCAACCCGGCCCAGATCGGCCTCGGCGTGCAGGTCGCGGGCATCACCACGAACTTCGCGCAGGGCTCCGCCCAGGCCACCGGCCGCTCCACCGACATGATGATCTCGGGCGACGGCTTCTTCGTCACCAGCCTCGGCGGCGAGACCCTGTACACCCGCGCCGGCTCGTTCGACTTCGACGCGCAGGGCCGCCTGGTCTCACCCGACGGCGCCATCGTGCAGGGCTGGACCGCGGTCGGCGGCGCGGTGAACACCGGGGGAGCGGTCGGCGACATCGCCCTCCCGCTCGAGGCGATCGCACCCGCGGCACCGACGACGACGGCGGCCATGGGTGGCAACCTGCCGGGTGACGCGCTCGTGGGCGACGTACTGGTGCGAGACGTGGAAATCTTCGACGCGACGGGCGCTGCTCGAACCATGACGCTGACATTCACCAACACTGGCCCTGGTGCGTGGGACGTCAGCGGTTCTGACGGGGCGACACCGCCGGCCACCAGCACGGGCACACTTGCCTACACCGACGGTGTTCTCACCGGTGGTAGCCTCCTCGGCGCCCCACTGAATTTGGGTGGCGCAGGCGGAATCGACATCGATCTCTCCACCCTCACCGGCTTCGCCGGCATCACCACAGCGTCCTTCACCGACCAGAACGGCCGCACCGCGGGCACGCTCGAGTCGTTCACGCTGTCTAAGGACGGCACCATCATCGGATCGTTCAGCAACGGCTCGTCCGAGCCCATCGGCCGGATCGCGCTCGCCACTTTCGCCAACCCGGTCGGTCTCGAGAAGGCGGGTTCCTCCGCATACCGGGCAACGTTCAACTCGGGCGCCGCGCAGGTCGGCACGCCGGGCGGTGCCGGCATGGGCACGCTGCTCACCGGCGCGCTCGAGATGTCGAACGTCGACCTGTCGCAGGAGTTCACCAACCTGATCGTCGCGCAGCGCGGCTTCCAGGCGAACGCCCGCATCATCACCACCTCAGACGAGGTGCTGCAGGAGCTCACCAACCTCAAGCGCTAACAAGGCTGAGATGAAGGCGCTGGGTCGTCCTGCATCACGATTTGCGGCTCACCCCTGTAGGGGGCGCCGCCGCGAGTTCACCTTGATCACTCGATCACCGGACTGTCCTTGCTCTGCGCAAGCGCCTCCACATACCGCGGCCGCTTGTGAGGACGGTCGCAGGAGTGTCTGGCTTCCCTTCGTCGGCGGCCGCGGGGGTCCGCTTGCGGGCCACAGACTCTCGTGCCAGACGTGTCCAGTCGCATTTCCAGCACTGGACCACGTATTTGTTGACCGAAAGCCCTGTTCCGTAATACGGGTTCGGGACGGTCCTGGTGCGGGAGCCGCACGCAGGGCACGGAAAGGTCGGGTCGACCATCTTCACTCGCCGGTTCCGGTGCTCACTCATTTTCAGGCCGCCGCCTGCGAGCGAATGATTGCTGTGGTGAACGGTGAGTCCGCCCGATCGGGCGATGGGCGAGGCGTTGGACCGAGTGCTGCCGCGAGGGCCGCTGAGATGGACTCTGACCACAGCTGGTAAGTATTGGATTCGAGATCCGGGGCAGAGGTTAACTCGATCATTGGGTATCCGCGTGCCTCACTCACTTTATTGGTTTCTCGGTTCAACCGTGTCGAGTGCCGCCCAGCGATGGAGCGTCGCGCGGGACACATACTCTCGATCGCGCCCAGGTCCGCGGTGGTCGTGACGAGAGTTGGAGCGTTTGTCACGCTCTGGAGCAAAAAGAGTGCGCGCAACAATTGCTTTCGCCAGGCGCGTGGACTGGTGAGGGTGAGTGCGTCGGTCGTGCTCAGCATGAGGACGATGGCGTCGTAGCGGGCGAAGTCACGGTGAGTGTGCTGGAGGCGTCGAGCCAGGTTCCGCATGGAGAGCTTGGGATGCGCGAACACGTCTACCTCCACGCCGCGCCCGGTGAGCGTCGAAAGCCGCCGCGCGGTGTGGCCAGCAATACCCAACTCGTGAGTGGCCACACCGAACCCCGCAGCTGGGGCATCACCGATCAACAAGATACGTGTCTGCTGTGCCCCTCGTCTTCGTGCCACTGCGACCGGCCTGTCGGCAGGATACCTCCACCCCCGCTCGTCCCACGCGATGAGGCTCCTCCAGCAGCGGAAGACCGGCGCCAGCCCTCGTCGCGGGTCGAACGTCGTCGCGGTCCAAGCAATGGACGGGAAGGCGCCCGTATCGCAAGTCGGCGCGGCTAAATCGGGCGTTGGAACGGAACGGAAATGCACTGGATCAACTTTTTCGGAAACGGGGGACTGAGGTACACGATGAAAGCGGCGCAAGTGGTTCGAGTCGCGTGAAAGTTGTCGAGGGCTGGGGCGTTGCAGCACGTCGTCAGCTCATCCGGATGAGCCCAGCGGACTCCGGCTCTCGCGCCATGAACGCATCCCACGTAAAGCGAAACTCGGTCGCGCCCGTCGGATGTTCGAGGAACACTACGGGAAGCGCCGCCGGCGAACTGAGGACGAATTGTTCGGCGGCGTCGTCAGCATCGACGAAGATGTCGATCGGGCCAAGGGCAGTGAGCAACTCAACACTTCGGCCGCCAGTTAGGCGGCCCCTGGCATCCGTACAACCTGAGACAGCGGTGATGATGCCGACGAGCAGCATCGAGTGGGTGAAGGTAGGCATGAGTAATCCGGGGGAGGTGAGGGGGAGAGTTGCGCGGCTCATCAACTGTATAGGTGCTTGTCCCCCAGTGTGTCGACATTCCTGTACCCCGTTTTGGGTACCTGGCTTACTATCGGCCGCTCCGGCATCTAACGACGGTGCCGGAGCGGCCGATAGTGCTTGATGAGTAGCCCAGGACGGGCGCGAATACACCAGGGATGGGCTCATGATCGTTGTCACGCGACTGAACGACAGTCAGTTCGCTATCAACCCTGACCTCATCGAGCGCATCCACGCCCACCCCGATACGACCCTGGTCATGGTGGATGGCGCGAACTACATCGTCACCGAGCCACTGGACACGGTGATCGACCGCATCGTCGCCTACCGGGCGCGCGTCCTCGCCGCCGCACGCGACATGCCGGCGACTGAACCTCACCCCGTGCACCTCGGGCTCGTCTCGACGCTGGATCCACAGCATCCGGTGTCCCACCACGGGAGAAAGCAGCCCTGATGGATCCCGCAACCATAATCGGCATTCTCATCGCGTTTGGCGCCGTCCTCGCGATGATGGTCCTCGAGGGCGCCAACATCACCTCTGTGCTGTTGCCCGCGCCGATGATCCTCGTCTTCGGCGCCACCATCGCAGTCGGAATCGCCAGCGCCACGCTCAAGGACGTCCTCGTCGCAGTCAAGGCCCTACCGCGCGCGTTCATCGGCAAGGTGTCGCCGATCCAGAAGAGCATTGACGAGATCGTCGAACTTGCCGAAGTCGCCCGCCGCGACGGCCTGCTCGCCCTGGAGCAGAAGGCCGACGAAACCGACGACCCGTTCGTGAAGCGGGCGCTGCAGAGCATCGCCGACGGCACGGACGGCGACGAGCTGCGCATCCTGCTCGAAGACGAGATCAGCACCACCGCGAAGACCGACCGGATCGCCTCCCGTTTCTTCCTGACAATGGGCGGATACGCGCCAACCATCGGCATTATCGGCACCGTGGTCTCGCTCACCCACGTGCTCGAAAACCTGTCCCAGCCCGACGAACTGGGGCACATGATCGCCGCCGCGTTCGTGGCAACCCTGTGGGGCCTGATCTCCGCCAACTTCATCTGGTTGCCGATCGGCACCCGAATGAAGCGCATCAGCGAGCTGGAGCTCGAGCGGATGAACGTGGTGATGGAGGGCATGCTGGCCGTGCAGTCCGGCAGCCAGCCGCGCCTGCTCGGTGAGCGACTGCGGGCCATGGTTCCTGCGCACGCGCTTCCGAAAGCAGAGAAAACGGAACCCGAGGCCGCATGAGCAGCCGGCGGCGCGCGCAGCCAGTCGAGGTGCCTGACGAGCATCCGGACGAGCGCTGGATGGCCTCGTACATGGACATGGTCACCGTGCTGATGTGTCTGTTCATCGTGCTGTTCGCCATGTCCACCGTCGACCAGAAGAAGTTCGAGGAGCTGGCGAACTCGCTGGCCACCGGCTTCGGCGCGGAGGCCAGCGAGACCGTCGACACCGCCGAGGGTGTCGTGGTGCCAGCCCAACTGATGGAGGAGGACGCGGTCGGGTTCAGCCCCGTGGAACTCGCCCGGCTGGAGGTGGCCAGGCTGGACTCGCTGGAGGAGCAGATCCGGCTCGCCCTGGAAGCCAAGAACCTGCTGCACGCCGTCACATTCGAGCTCACCGAGCGGGGGCTCGTGGTGCGCCTGGTTGGTTCGGAAACCTACTTCGAGACCAACCGCACCGATCTGATCGGTGTCGCCCCCCAAGTGCTCGACGCCATCGGTCCGGTTCTGGCGCCGACGCCATACGAGATCTCGGTCGAGGGTCACGCCGACCTGCGCGCCTCCGTCTTCCCGTTCGACACGAACTGGGAGCTCTCCTCTGGCCGCGCCACCGCCGTACTGCGGCACCTGGTGGAGAACAACGGCGTTGCCGCCGCCCGCATCGGCGCGGTCGGATACGGCTCATCGCGCCCGGCGGCCGCGGGCGGCACCGACGAGGAACTCGCGCTCAACCGCCGCGTCGACATCGTGGTGCTCTCCGACCAGCCCGACGAGGTGCGCGCGCTGCTGGCGGGCGTGGCGGCCGAAACCGGTGGGGTAGGTTAGGCGGATGCTCGTCCTCACACGCAAAGCCGGCGAACAGATCCTGATTGGCGACGACATCGTGATCACGGTGTTCGAATCCCGGGGCGACGGCGTTCGGGTCGGCATCGAAGCGCCACGCGGCGTCAAGATCCAGCGCAGCGAGATCGTGCAGGCGGTCAGCGACGCGAACCTGGCGGCGACGCAGTCTGCTCCGGATGCCGAGGCCCGACTCAAGGCGCTGCTGGGCACCCCAAAGCCCGAGTAGCACGGCCGCGCGACGAGTCGCACGCGACCGGCCGCGCAGAACGGCAGCGTTTGCTCGCGACACGCCGCTCAACTGGGAAGACACGCCGACGAGCCAGCTCGATCACTGCCGTTCTGCGCACCGCGCCCACAGGATCGCGCAGTCGGTGTCGCACGCTGCGGCGGTAAAAGCGCGGAGCGGAGGTGCCTACAGCTCCGCCGCCAGCGCCGCGGCCAGGTTGCCCCGCCCTGCCACCTCGATCGCGTCGAGACCCTGCCAGGCGCGGGTGCGATCCAGCAGCGCGGCGATGCGGGGAACCACCCCGTCCGCGGCATCCGGCTCCTGCCACGCGGCCTGCACCCGC
Organism: Salinibacterium sp. ZJ450; assembly: GCF_011751885.2. Classification (NCBI taxonomy): domain Bacteria; kingdom Bacillati; phylum Actinomycetota; class Actinomycetes; order Micrococcales; family Microbacteriaceae; genus Ruicaihuangia; species Ruicaihuangia jiafui. Next base: position 2,537,133 of record NZ_CP061771.1, on the reverse strand, counting down.
AGCAACCGGGCCTGACGGTCGTTCTTCAGATCGATGCGGCCGACGATGCGGTCGTCGACCAGCACCGGCAGCGTGTAGTAGCCGTACACCCGCTTCGGAGCCGGCGTGTAGATCTCGATCCGGTAGTGGAAGTCGAACAGCCGGTGCGCCCGATCGCGGTACCAGACCATCGGATCAAACGGGGAGAGCAGCGCGGTCGTCTCGACCCTGCGCGGGATGCGGGCATCGCGGTGCAGGAAGGCCGGCTTGTTCCAGCCGTCGACGGTCACCGGCAGCAGCTCGCCGGAGTCCACCAGTTCGGCCAGCGCCGGCTTCACATCGGCGGTCTTCAGCCGGTAGTAGTCGGCGAGGTCGGATGCCGTGCCGATGCCGTAGGCCCGGGCGGCGCGAGCCAGCAGCTCCCGATGCGCCTCGTGCCGGCCGATCTCCCGGCCGGCCACCTCATCGGGCAGCACCTGCTCCGGCAGGGCGTAGACCCGCTCGAACCGGGTGCGTCCGGCGGTGACCACGTCGCCCCAGCGGAACAACGTCTCCAGACCACGCTTCACATCCGACCAGCCCCACCACGGCCCGCTGCGCTTGTTCGCGTCGTGCTCGATCGCCCGGGCAGGCAGTGGGCCCTTCTCGGCAAGCTCCGCGCGCAGCCAGTCGATCATCGGCCGGTTCGCGTGCGACCACGCGGTGGGATCGCCGGCGGACAGGTCGCGGTAGTGCTGCATCCGCCAGCGCATCAGCGGCCAGCTGTCCACCGGAATCAGGGCGGCCTCGTGCGCCCAATACTCCACGTAGCGGCCCTTCTGCGCGAAGGTCAACCGGTCGAGCAGTGTCTTGTCGTACTCGCCCAGCCGAGAGAACGCCGGCAGGTAATGGCTGCGCTCGAACACGTTGACCGAGTCGAGCTGCAGCAGCCCGAGCCGGTCGACGAGCCCGTTGAGCTGACGGGTGCCCACGGCGGTAGCGGGGGAGCGCCCGAACCCCTGCGCAGCGAGCGCGATTCGGCGGGCCTGGGCCCCGGAGACTGTGTCGACCATCAAATCCGAGGCTAGCGGCATCCACCGACCTCGCCAGCCAGCGACCACCCAGCGGCCACTGCCGCGCAGAAAACCCGCCGTTCACCTGCGGTTCAGGTGTAGTCTGCCGACCAGACGGGCGCGATGCTTATGGTTACCGCGGCTGTCACCGGTGACCCTCTGCCCGGATCACAGCCCGGGCGGCCGGAGCAGCCACTTGGAGGAACCTGTGTTCACAAAGCGTGCCATCCTCGGCATCGCGGCCGCTACGGCGGTTGCCATCACACTCGCCGGCTGCGCAGCAGACAACGGCGGAGACGCCGCAACGGATGTCGATGCGTCCGCCGCCACGAGCGCCGAAGACTTCGGCGGATTCGACGCACTGGTCGCGGCAGCCGAGGCCGAAGGCGAACTGAACGTGATCGCCCTGCCCGACACCTGGGCGAACTACGGCGAGATCATCGCCCTGTTCGAAGAGACCTACGACATCACCGTCAACTCGGCCGACCCCGACGTCTCCAGCGCCGAGGAGATCCAGGCCGCCGAGAACCTCAAGGGCCAGGACACCGCACCGGATGTCTTCGACCTCGGTTCCGCGGTCGCGCTCGACAGCCTCGACCAGTTCGCGCCGTACCAGGTCGAGACCTGGGACGACATCCCCGCGGACTACAAGGAAGAAACCGGCCTCTGGGTGTACGACTACACCGGCCTGATGTCGATCGGGTTCGACTCCGACGCCGTGCCCGCCCCGGAAACCCTCGACGACCTGCTCGGCGCGGACTACAAGGGCAAGGTCGCCATCAACGGCGACCCGACCCAGGCGGGCGCTGCCGCCGCGGCAGTGCAGCTGGTCGCGCTGCAGAACGGCGGCACCCCCGACAACATCCAGCCCGGAATCGACTGGTTCAGCCAGCTGAACGACGCCGGCAACTTCCTGCCGCTCGACCCGACCCCGGCGACCATCGCCTCGGGCGAGACCCCCGTCGTGTTCGACTGGAGCTACAACAACCTCGCCGAGGCCAAGGCCAACGAGGGACAGCGCAACTGGGAAGTCACCGTGCTCCCCGGCGTCGCAGTCGGCAGCTACTACAACCAGGCCATCAACGTAGACGCTCCGAACCCGGCGGCCGCTCGCCTCTGGCAGGAGTTCATCTTCAGCGACGACGTGCAGAACCTCTACCTCGAGGCCGGCGCGTACCCGGTGCGTCTCGCCGCCATGGTTGAGGCCGGCACCGTCGACCAGGCCGCCCTCGACTCGGTCGGTGAAGCACCCGAGGACCTCGTGCAGTTCACCGCGGAGCAGACCGAAGCCGCATCCGCACTGCTCGCCGAACAGTGGGCAGCGGCCATCCAGTAATGAGTGCAACCGGCACCAAGCGATCGGGGTGGGCCCTTCTCGGGCTCACCCCGTTCGCTCTCTACGTTCTGCTCTTCCTCGCGGTGCCGACCGTGCTGGCGGTCGCGACCGGCTTCTTCGACGCCGACGGCGCGTTCACGCTGGATAACATCGCGGCCCTGTTCGACCCCGTCATCCTCCGCACCTTCGCCAGCTCGTTCTGGGTGTCGGCGCTCACCGCCATCGTGGGCGCGGTCATCGGCGCCCTCGTCTGCTACGCCCTGCTCGGAACCCGCCCCGACGGCGTGCTGCGCACGATCGTCGATTCGGTCAGCGGGGTGCTCGCCCAGTTCGGTGGCGTGATGCTCGCCTTCGCGTTCATCGCGACCATCGGCATCCAGGGCCTCGTCACCCAGTGGCTGCTGACCACGTTCGGCATCAACATCTTCGAGGGCGGCGTCTGGCTGTACCAGGTGCCGGGACTCCTGCTGCCCTACCTGTACTTTCAGGTGCCCCTGATGGTGCTCACCTTCATGCCCGCCATGGACGGCCTCAAGTCGCAGTGGGTCGAGGCGAACGCCATCCTCGGCGGCACCCGGCTGAGCTACTGGACCCGGGTGGCCGGCCCGATCCTCGCCCCCGCGTTCGTCGGCAGCCTGCTGCTGCTGTTCGCGAACGCCTTCTCGTCCTACGCGACCGCCGCCGCCCTGATCAGCCAGGGCTCGCAGATCGTGCCCCTGCAGATCCGCGCGGCCCTGGTCAGTGAGACCGTGCTCGGCCGCGAGAACATGGCCGGCGCCCTCGCGCTCGGCATGATTCTGGTGATGGTCATCATGATGACCGGATACTCGCTGCTGCAGCGCCGCACCGAACGGTGGCAGCGATGAGCGCGCCCCAGGCGGCGCCGAGCCGCACCGTCCGCCTTCTCATCCTGTGGATCGTCGGGGTGGTCTTCGCCATCCCCATCATCGCCATGGCCGAGTTCACCATGCGCGCGGGCCTGGCCGGCGGCTACAACCTCGACCGCTGGCTGGCCATCATCGACCCCGAGAACGAACGCGCATACCGCGGGCTGTTCGAGGGCATCGCCAACTCGTTGCTGCTCGCCGTGATCACCGTCGCGATCATCCTGCTGCTGCTGGTGCCGACGATGGTGCTCGTCACCCTGCGCTTTCCGCGGCTGCAACGGCCGCTCGAGTTCGTCTGCATCATTCCCATCACCGTGCCGGCCATCGCGCTGGTGGTGGGCCTCGCCCCGGTGTACTCGGTGGTCTCGCGCATGTTCGGAAGCGGCACCTGGACCCTCGCGTTCGCATACGGGATCGTGGCGTTGCCGTTTGCCTACCGCGCGGTGCAAGCCAACCTCAGCTCGATCGACGTGGTCACCCTCAGTGAGGCGGCCCGCTCGCTCGGTGCCAGTTGGAACACCGTGCTCTGGCGCGTGGTGCTGCCCAACCTGAAGCGCGGCATGCTCGCGGCATCCGTCATCTCGGTCGCCGTCGTGCTCGGCGAATTCACCATCGCCTCGCTACTGAACCGCGACAACCTGCAGACGGCGCTGGTGCAAGTGTCGCGAAGCGACCCGTGGGCGGCGGTCATCTTCGCGCTGCTCGCACTCGGTTTCGCCTTCATCCTGCTGCTGATCATCGGGCGCGTGGGAACCGCGCGCCCCGGACGGAGAACCACATGACCCAGGGAACCCGCGTTGAACTGCGCGACGTCGTTAAGGAGTATTCCGGGCAGCGTGCGCTCGACGCTGTGAACCTGACCCTGCGACCGGGTGAGCTGGTGGTGCTGCTCGGGCCGTCCGGCTGTGGCAAGACCACGGCGCTGCGCAGCCTCGCCGGGCTGGAGACGATCACCGCCGGCAGCATCCTGATCGGTGATCAGGATGTCGCGGCGGTCCCGACCAACAAGCGTGACATCGGCATGGTGTTCCAGTCATACTCGCTGTTCCCGCACCTGACCGTGCTGGAGAACGTGGAATTCGGTCTGCGGATGCGCGGCATCGCGAAGCGGGACCGGCAGCAGCGCGCAGCCGAGAGCCTGGCACTGGTGGGACTGGAAGCGCTCGGCGAACGGTACGCCCACCAGCTGAGCGGTGGGCAGCAGCAGCGGGTGGCGCTGGCCCGCGCGCTGGTCACCCGGCCGCGGGTGCTGCTGCTTGACGAGCCGCTGAGCGCCCTGGACGCGAAGGTGCGGGCGCAGCTGCGCGACGAGATCCGCCGCATCCAGACGGAACTCGGCATCACCACCCTGTTCGTCACCCACGACCAGGAGGAGGCGCTCGCCGTCGCCGACCGGGTCGCGGTGATGCGAGCGGGGCAGATCGAGCAGATCGGCACGCCGGAGGAGCTGTACGGGGCGCCCAAGAGCGCGTTCGTCGCCGACTTCGTCGGGCTGAGCAACCGCGTCCCGGCGGAGCTCGCCGGCGGCTGGGTGAGCCTGCTCGGCAGCCGAGTGGAGCCGATCGGCGACACCCTCGCCGACGGCCCGGTCACCGCGTTCGTGCGTCCGGAAGACGTCGAGTTCGCGGCGGAGGGGGTTCCCGCCACGGTGGTGTCGTCGAGCTTCCTCGGTTCGCTGCGCCGCACCTCGGTGCGGCTGGCCGACGACTCGCTGATGGCGGTGCAGCACGGCGTGAGCGTGCACCCGCAGCCCGGCGATGCCGTGAATCTGCGGGTTGCGGCCCGCGCGGTCACCGTGACCGCGCGCTGAGCGCCCCTAGACTGTTCGGGTGGCATTCGCTAGACGCACACCGGAGCCGAGGTCTCGCGCGCAGATCGTGAGCGACTCCATGCCGGTCGGCATGCACATCGCCGGGGCATGGTCGTGGCGCATCCTCGCGATCGTCGGGGTGATCGGGGTGCTGATCTTCCTGGTCATGCAGCTGCGCTACCTCGTCATCCCGCTGATGATCGCGGTGCTCGTCGCCGCGCTGCTGGTGCCGTTCAGCAACTGGCTGCAACGACACGGCTGGCCGAAGTGGCTGGCGGTGACGCTGTCAGAGGTGGGCATCATCGCGATCGTCGCCGGGCTGCTCTACATCGTCGTCGACCAGATCGCGCGCGGGGTTCCCGCCCTGCAAGCCAAAGCCGTGCAGCAATTCGAGGCGCTGAAGGCCTGGCTGGTCGACTCGCCGCTCCAGGTGAGCGAGGCCGACCTCAACGGCTACATCGCGGATGCCTGGGAGAACCTGCAGCGCGACAGCTCGTTCATCCTTTCCGGTGCCGCATCGCTCGGCTCCGTCTCCGGGCACCTGGTCACCGGGTTGCTGCTGACCCTGTTCTCGACCCTGTTCATCCTGATCGATGGCCGCGGCATCTGGAACTGGATCGTGCGCCTGTTCCCGCGCAAGGCGCGCCCGGCGGTGGCCGGCAGCGGTGAGGCCGGCTGGGTCACCCTGACCAACTTCGTCAAGGTACAGATCATGGTCGCCGCGATCGACGCCTTCGGCATCGGGCTCGGCGCGGTCATCCTGCAGTTGCCGCTCGCCATTCCGATCGCCGTCGCCGTGTTCCTCGGCTCGTTCATCCCGATCGTCGGTGCCGTGATCACGGGCGCCCTCGCGGTACTCGTCGCACTGATCTACTACGACATCTGGATTGCCCTGATCATGCTCGGCATCGTGCTGCTGGTGCAGCAGATCGAGGGGCATGTGCTGCAGCCGTTGATCATGGGCACCGTGGTGAAGGTGCACCCGCTTGCCGTGGTGCTCGCCGTCGCCGGCGGCGCCATGCTGGCCGGCATCCCCGGCGCGTTGTTCGCCGTGCCGGTCGTCGCCTCGCTGAACGCCATGATCAAGTACATTGCCGCAGGGCGATGGCGTACTACTCCGCACCCAACCATCAAGGACGTAACCAGGGATGCCTGACTCCCCACTTTCCGCACCAACCCTGAACGACATCGAAGAGGCGCGGACCACCGTTTCCCGAGTCGCCGAAGTGACGCCAATGGAGACCTCGCGGTACCTGTCCGAGCTGCTCGGGGTGTCGGTGCACCTGAAGTGTGAGAATCTGCAGCGCACCGGGTCGTACAAGATCCGCGGCGCATACAACCGGCTGGCGCGGCTGACCGACGAGGAGCGGGCCCGCGGCGTCGTGGCGGCCTCGGCCGGCAACCACGCCCAAGGTGTCGCGTTCGCCGCCCGGGAGCTCGGGGTAAAGGCCACCATCTTCATGCCGATCGGGGTCGCCCTGCCCAAGCTGCAGGCCACCCGCGGATACGGCGCGGAGGTCGTGTTGCGCGGTCACACCGTCGAGGAACCGCTGCGCGCGGCGGCGGAATTCGCGAAGTCGACCGGCGCCATCCTGATCCCGCCGTTCGATCACATTGACGTGATCACCGGCCAGGGCACGCTGGGTCTCGAAATCCTGGAGCAGGTTCCGGATGTCGAGACCGTGATCGTTCCGGTGGGCGGCGGCGGCCTCATCGCCGGTGTCGCCAGCGCGCTCAAGCAACGCGCCAAGGCGGAGGGTCGCAACATCCGGGTGATCGGTGTGCAGGCGGCCAACGCGGCCGCCTACCCGCCCTCGCTCGAGGCCGGCCACCCGGTCGAGATCACCGTCGGCCCCACGATCGCCGACGGCATCGCGGTGGGGAAGCCCGGCACACTGAATTTCGAGCTGATCCGCGACCTGGTCGATGAGATCGTCACCGTGGACGAGGACGACACAGCCAAGGCGCTGCTCGTTCTGATCGAGCGGGCGAAGCTCGTGGTGGAGCCGGCCGGCGCCGTTTCCGTTGCCGCGATCCTGAGCGGCAAGGTCACTGCGACCGGCCCGACCGTGGCGATCCTGAGCGGCGGAAACATCGACCCGCTGGTGATGGAACGCGTGGTCGCACACGGGCTGGCGGCATCCGAGCGGTACCTGAAGCTGCGGATTCCGCTGCCAGACCGTCCGGGCCAGCTCGCCCGCACCGCCGGGATCGTGGCGGAGCAGAACGCGAACGTGGTGGAGGTGCTGCACACCCGGCACGGCAGCGGCCTGCAGATCAGCCAGGTGGAGCTGGAGCTGCACATCGAGACACGCGGGCCGGAGCACGCGGAACACGTGCTGGCCGCGCTGCGCGCCGCCGGATACGACCCGCGCGTCTCGGGCTAAGGGGCACGGCCCCTCGGGGTAAGCCGGACGCCCTACGGCTTGTAGGTGGCGACCTTCTCGATCTCGACCGAGATCTCGTTGCCGTTCGGGGCGGTGTATGTAGTCTTGTCTCCGACCTTGAGGCCGAGGATGGAGATGCCGAGCGGGCTCGCCTCGCTGTACACGTCGAGGTCGCTGTCGCCGGCGATCTCGCGGTTGCCGATCAGGAAGGTGCTGTTATCGCCTTGGATCTTCGCGGTGATGACGGTGCCGGGCTCGACAATTCCGGTGCTCTCTGGCGCCTCGCCGACGCTGGCGGTGCGCAACAGGCTGGACAGCTGGCGGATGCGAGCCTCCATCTTGCCCTGTTCTTCCTTCGCGGCGTGGTAGCCGCCGTTCTCCTTGAGGTCGCCCTCTTCGCGGGCAGATTCGATGCGCTTGGCGATATCGGTACGACCTTCACCGCTCAGCTGCGTCAGCTCGGCGCTCAGACGGTCGTACGCCTCCTGCGTCAGCCAGGTAACTGAAGTGTCAGACATACTGCTCCTCATAACAAATGAGACCGGCCTGGTCTGGCCGGTCCCGATTAAGTGAATACACCAGTTTACGGCGTCCAGCAGCGATATATCAAGCCAGTGGTCGCCAGTTCGCTGGTGCGCACCGTGTCGCTGAGCAGTCGAACATGCTGGTCAGACGGCGGAACGTCGACGATCTTCCAACCAACGATCGCGAAGCTATCGCTGAGGGCGTGCACCGCGCAGCGGGCCTCGACACCGGGGTCGACGGTGAGCCGCCACTGCACTGACACCTCATGGTCGTCGACCACCGAGTACCCGGTGTCCCGCGCCTCCAGACTTGCGCCGGGTGCCAGTAATCCCGCCCACAGCAGCCAGCCGATCAGCACCAGGCCAACCGCCGTGCCTCCCGCCAGCAGCCATGCACGGTCGCGTCGCGCCCGTTTCGGCGTGCGACCATATCGCTCGTCAAGCCGGGCGGATGCCGGGTCGGTCACCTGATCTCCTCGCGATTACTCTTGTTCAAGGCTATTCGCTTTGCGAGTGCACAAAATACCGAGGAGAGCCGTGACCCTGCGCCTGCTTGCGGTCCATGCCCATCCCGACGATGAGTCGAGCAAGGGCGCCGCGACTGACGCCTACTACCTGAGCCGCGGCGCGCGCGTGATGGTGGTGAGCTGCACCGGGGGTGAGGCCGGCAGCATCCTGAACGACGGTCTCGACGCCCGTCATCACGCCGACCGCGACATCGCGGGCCTGCGCCGGCACGAGATGAACCGGGCGCGGCAGGCGCTCGGCGTCGAACACCGCTGGCTCGGCTTCAGCGACAGCGGACTGCCCGATGAGGGCGAGTCGATCGCGGCGAACTCGTTTGCGGCCTTGCCGGTTCAGGTCGCGGCCGAGCCGCTGGTGCGGCTGGTGCGCGATTTCCGCCCGCACGTGATCGTCAGCTACGACGAGAACGGCGGCTACCCGCATCCCGACCACATCCGCGCCCACGAGGTCACCATGCGCGCGTGGGAGGCGTCGGCCGATCCGAGCCAGTATCCGGATGCCGGTGAGCCCTGGTCGATCAGCAAGTTCTACTACGACCGGACCTTCAACGGCGAGCGCGCCCGCGCCATGCGCGACGCCCTGCGTGCGGCTCTGCCGGATGCCCCGATCACCGGCGCGCTCGACGAGATGATCGCACGCTGGGACCTGCGTGGATCCGATGCGACCACGCACATCGAGTGCGCCGAGTTCTTCGACGTGCGTGATGCAGCGCTGCGCTCGCACGCCAGCCAGGTGGCCCCGGATTCGGCGTTCTTCTTCTGGCCCAACGACATCCAGCGCGACGCCTGGCCCTACGAGGACTTCCTGCTTGCGCACTCCCGTGTTGAGAGCACCCTGCCCGAGAACGATTTGTTCGCGGGAATCATCGATGAGGAGACCGTGGCATGACCCTGCCCGCACTAATGCCCCTGGCGATCATGGCTTCGGCCGCGGTTGACGACGACGATGTGACACCCGGTCCCGAGGGGTTCCTGCTGACGGCGCTCGTCGTGGCGCTTGTGGTGCTGCTGATGCTCGACATGGTGCGACGGATTCGGCGCACCACCTACCGGGCGCAGATCCGCGAACGGCTCGCAGCCGAGGAGCAGGACCGGCAGTCAGGCGTGGATGACGCGGATGACGGGACAGACACGACTGACCCGGCAGACGCAGACGCGACGCCGACGGACGAGCCGCCGACCCCGACCCGTTAGAGCCGCGACCCGCTAGAACGTCGGCGGGTCGGTTGCCACGATGAGAATCGCGGCGAAGTGGCAGAGGAACGCCAGCACTGTCAGGGTGTGGAAGATCTCGTGGAAGCCGAACTTTCCGGGGAACGGATTCGGCCGCTTGACGCCGTAGATGACCGCGCCGACCGTGTAGAGCAGCCCGCCCACGATCACCAGCAGCATCATCGTGGCGCTGGTCTGGAACAAGTCGCCCATGTACATCACGGCGGCCCAGCCGAGCGCCAGGTACAAAGGCACATAGAGCCACCGCGGCGCAGAGATCCAGAACATGCGGAACCCGATGCCCAGCACCGTGCCCGCCCAGACCAGGGCCAGCAGCAGCTGCCCCTTCGACGGCGGCAGCGCCAGCACCGCGAGCGGCGTGTAGGTGCCGGCGATCAGCAGGAAGATGTTGGCGTGATCGAGCCGCTTCAGCATCCGCTTGGTCTTCGGCTGCCAGTCGAAGCGGTGGTAGGTCGCCGAAATCCCAAACATCAACAGCGAGGTGACGACGAACACCGCGGATGACCATTTCGCGGCCGCCCCCTCGGCGACGACGAGCAGCACGATGCCGGCGACAAGCGCCACCGGGAAGGTGCCGGCGTGGATCCAGCCGCGCCAAGTCGGCCGCGCCTCGACCGTGTCGAACGCGATCGCATCCTCAACCAGCGGCACGCTCGGCAGCTCCGCGCCAGGGTCCACCATCGAATCAGCAGGCTTCTCCCGATCGCTCATGGCGCCATGTTACGGCAGCCGTGCATCACCAAGTCGCTGGCAGGTCGGCTAACGTTGCCCTGTGAAGTTGAGGAGTAGCGCGCCGGGCAGAGGCTTCCTGTACGGGCTCTACCAAAAACGGGTACGCCGCCAACTGGCCGGACAGCCCCTGCCGCAGCACGTTGCCATGATCATTGACGGCAACCGTCGCTGGGCCAGGCAGCGCGCGCTCGAGACCACGGCGCACGGCCACCGGGCCGGCGCTGCGAAGATGGGCGAGTTCCTCACCTGGTGTGACGATCTCGGCATCCGGGTCGCGACCCTGTACCTGCTCTCGAACGACAACCTCACCAACCGCAACACCACAGAACTGCACGAACTCTTCGACATCATCGCCGACCTCGCCGATGAGCTGTCCCGCTTCCGAGACTGGCGGGTGAAGCACGTCGGCACCACAGACGGCCTGCCGCCGACCCTGGTCGCCATGCTCGAGGCGGCGGAGAACCGCACCGTAGGCAACAAGGGACTGCACATCAACCTCGCCGTCGGGTACGGCGGTCGCCGGGAGATCTCCGACGCCGTGCGCAGCATCGTGAGGCAACACGCTGAGGAGGGCGGAACGCTTGAAGACCTCGGCGAGCGGCTGACCCCGGCCCTGATCGGTGAGCACCTGTACACGAAGGGCCAGCCGGATCCCGACCTGGTGATCCGCACCTCCGGCGAGCAACGGCTGAGCGATTTCATGCTGTGGCAGAGCGCGCACAGCGAGTTCTACTTCGTTGAGGCGCTCGGCCCCGACCTGCGCGAGGTCGACTTCCTCCGCGCCCTGCGCGACTACGGCCGGCGCCAGCGAAGGTACGGCTCGTGACCGCTGTCGACGAGTATGCGGCGAGCTTCAGCGAAGAACCCGGATACCTCGACTTCGCCCGCGTTGGCCCGATCGGCGGCATCGTCCAAGCGGAACAGCAGGGCCAACAGGCGCTGCTCAGCCGTGCCCGGTTCGGCTCACTGGACTCCTTGGACAGCCAGGACGAACGGATGCGCGACGCCGTCAGCGCGCTGACCGGCTTCCCCTCCGACCAGGTCGTCTTCCAGACCAGCACCGGTCAGGGCCTGATGCACGCCATGTTCGGTCTCACCGGCGGGGTCGCGCTCTCCCCGGCGGAGTACCCCAGCGTCACCTATGCCGCACAGCGGGCATCCGAATCGCTCGGAGTCGTCACCCCGCTGTGGCTGGAAACCGACCACGGTCGCGTCACCCCCGGCAACCTGCGGGAGCAGCTCACCTCCACCACCGTCGCGGTCGCGGTGAGCCTGGTCGACTCCCGCACCGGCTACCTCGCCGACCTCGAGGGCATCCGCCAGGTGATCGGTGATCGGCTGCTGATCGTGGATGCGGTGCAGGGATTCGGCGTCGTGGATGCCCCGTACGAGGTTGCCGACGTGGTGGTGTCTGGCGGACAGAAGTGGGTGCGCGCCGGCTGGGGATGCGGCTTCATGGCGCTCAGCGACCGCGCCAGCGACCAGCTCGTTCCGGTCTGGTCTGGGGCGGATGGCGCGCAAGGTGACGGTGAATCGCTGGATGTGGTGCGCCCGCCGGCGCGCGGTGCCGCAGCCTTCACCGTGTCGAACCCCGACCCGATCGCCGAGGCCCGGTTCGCCGCGGCGCTTGAGCAGATCGCGGTAGTCGGGGTCAGCGACATCCGTCAGCGCATTTCAGGCACGGTGTCTCAAATCATCGACATCGCCGATGAATTTGTGATCCCGGTCAGCTCGTCCAGGGATGAGACCGAGCGGGCCGGCATCGTGGTGCTGCAGCCGGCGCCGGACCAGCTGACCGTTCTGGTGGCATCCCTGCACAACCATGGCGTCACCGTCACCACCCGGGAGGGCACGGTGCGGGTGAGCGCGCACGCCTCCACCAACGGCGAGACGCTGGACATGCTGCGGGCGGCCTTCCTGTCGTTCGCCACTCTCAGCCAGGGTTAACCTGCCCGTAACCCGCGTTCTGGCGTGTCGATTCGCGGTGGAGCACCCGGGCGACGTAGCGTCGTTCGCATCAGGCATGGCGCCTGATCGAGACGGCCACGCAAGTTCGTTTCGTAACCGCCCATGGCCGTCGAGAAGACTGGATCCGGGTGCTTGCCACCCGGGGATGGAGTGGTAGTGACGCTCGAAACCCCCAAGCGACAGACCAGCCAGGCGACATCGGCCGCGATCCAGACGGGGGAGCGCACGTACGTGCTCGACACGTCGGTGCTGCTGAGCGATCCGAAGGCCATCTTCCGCTTCGCAGAACATTCCGTCGTGCTGCCCGTGGTGGTGATCGCCGAGCTAGAAGCCAAACGCAAGGACCCCGAGATCGGGTATTTCGCGCGGCAGGCGCTCCGCAACCTCGACGAGTTGCGCGTGAAGCATGAGCGACTCGATTTTCCGATCTCCGTTGGGGAAGACGGCGGATCACTTCGGGTCGAACTCAACCACTCCAACCAGGCGGTGCTGCCGAGCGGCCTGCAACTGCACGATAACGACTCGCGCATCCTCGCCGTGGCGCAGAACCTGGCGAACGACGGCCTGGCCGTCACCGTGGTGTCGAAGGACCTGCCGCTGCGGGTGAAGGCGGCGTCGATCGGCCTCGCCGCGGAGGAGTACCGGGCCGAGCAGGCCGTCGACTCCGGCTGGACCGGTCAGGCTGACATCGACCTGTCCGCGGAGCAGATGGCGCAGCTCTACGACAACGAGCAGCTGCACTCCCGGCTCGTGGTCGATATGCCGGTGAACACTGGGCTGGTAATCCACTCCGAGCGGGGATCGGCACTCGGCCGCGTGGCCGGCAAGGGCGAGATCAAACTGGTGCGCGGCGACCGGGACGTGTTCGGGTTGCACGGTCGGTCGGCGGAGCAGCGGCTCGCCATCGACCTGCTGCTCGACCCGGAGATCGGCATCCTGTCGCTCGGTGGTCGCGCCGGAACCGGCAAGTCGGCGCTGGCGCTGTGCGCCGGTCTTGAGGCCGTGCTGGAACGCCAGCAGCACCGCAAGATCATGGTGTTCCGTCCGCTCTACGCGGTCGGCGGTCAGGAACTCGGATTCCTCCCCGGCGATGCGGCTGAGAAGATGAACCCGTGGGGTCAGGCGGTGTTCGACACGCTCGGGGCGCTGGTCAGCGAGAACGTGCTCGACGAGGTGATGGAGCGCGGCATCCTCGAGGTGCTTCCGCTCACGCACATTCGTGGGCGTTCGCTGCACGACGCGTTCGTGATCGTGGATGAGGCGCAGTCGCTGGAGCGCAACGTGCTGCTCACCGTGCTCAGCCGGATCGGGCAGAACTCGCGGGTGGTGCTCACCCACGACGTGGCGCAGCGCGACAACCTGCGCGTGGGCCGCCACGACGGCGTCGCCTCGGTGATCGAGACGCTGAAGGGGCACCCGCTGTTCGCCCACATCACCCTCACCCGCTCGGAGCGGTCGGCGATCGCGGCGCTGGTCACCGAGATGCTGGAGAGCAACGAGCTGTCCTAGCGCGCTCGGGTAACAGACCCGAACCCCCGCCGCGGAAGGATCCGGTGGGGGTTCGATCTGTGCGCTTGGGTGGCCGTGGCCCCGGCCCCGGTTCGGGCGCGGCCCGGGCCGAGCGCCGCGCTTTCTCACGAGCGCCGCGGCAAAACCGCGGCGCTCACGCGAAACCGCGGCGCTCACCTCGCTGGCAGGTGCTAGTGGCCGCGCAGGCGTTCGATGTCGCGCCGCTCACGCTTGGTCGGGCGGCCCGCGCCGCGGTCACGCACGATCTGCAACGGCACCTCGGTGGGTGGCGGCGATGGAGGAGTCTTGTCGATCGCGGCTTGCGCGGCGACCGGTGCGCCGACGCGTTTCACGAGGATGCCGGAAACCTCGAGGATGCGGTCGAATCCCTCGATGCGCACGCGCACCTCATCACCGATGCGAACAGGCTGCGCCGGCTTCACCCGCTCGCCATTCAGCCGCACGTGGCCGGCACGGCACGCGGCAGTCGCCAGCGAGCGGGTCTTGTACACCCGCACCGCCCACAACCAGGCGTCGATGCGCGCCGACGATTGCTGATCCACGGCGTCGAGTCTACGAGCGCCAGGGCACTCTTCCAGCCCGAGTGGCGCGTGTTCGACGTGTCGAGTGCCGCTCAAGTCGGGCATTCGGTCGTTCCGGGTGCGCGGGAAGGACGAAAGGGCAGACCTCACGTGTGGGGTGCCGCGCCCGGGCGATGCGGGGCGGATGTCGGACGTGTCGAGTTGCCCTCAAGTCGGGCAATCGGCCCTTCCTGGCGCTTGGGAACGACGAAAGGGCAGACCTCACAGCCCGGGAACGCGAGACAGCCCGGGAACGCGAGTCGGCCCGGGAACGCGAGTCACGCCCACGAACGCGAGTCGGCCCGGGAACGCGAAACGGGCCCCGCACACGTGCGAGGCCCGTCCGAACAGGTGCGGCTTAGCCCGGGTGGGTCATGCTGAGCACATCGAGGGCGGCATCGAGCTGCTCCTCGGTGATCTCACCGCGCTCGACGAAGCCGAGCTCGATGACGGCCTCGCGCACGGTGATGCTCTGCTTCACCGAGTGCTTCGCGATCTTCGCCGCGGCCTCGTAGCCGATGATCTTGTTCAGCGGCGTCACGATCGACGGCGACGACTCGGCCAGCGCACGGGCGCGGTCGACGTTCGCCTCAAGGCCGCGCACGGTCTTGTCGGCCAGCGCGCGGGTGGAGTTCGAGAGCAGCCGGATCGACTCGAGCAGCGCGGTGCCCATCACAGGGATGGCCACGTTCAGCTCGAAGCTGCCGGATGCGCCGGCCCAGGCGATGGTCGCGTCGTTGCCGATCACTCGCGCGCACACCATCAGCACCGCCTCGGGGATGACCGGGTTGACCTTGCCGGGCATGATCGAGGAGCCGGGCTGCAGGTCGGGGATGTTCAGTTCGCCGAGGCCGGTGTTCGGACCGGAGCCCATCCAGCGCAGGTCGTTGTTGATCTTGGTCAGCGACACGGCGATCACGCGCAGCGCACCGGATGCCTCGACCAGGCCGTCGCGGGCGCCCTGCGCCTCGAAGTGGTCCACCGCCTCGGTGATCGGCAGACCGGAGTCTTCCGCGAGCACCGCGATGACCTTCTGCGGGAAGCCGACCGGGGTGTTGATGCCGGTGCCGACCGCGGTGCCGCCGAGCGGAACCTCGGCGACGTGGGGGATGGTCGCCTGTACGCGCTCCACGCCGAGGCGGATCTGGCGGGCGTAGCCGGCGAACTCCTGACCGAGGGTGACCGGGGTGGCGTCCATCAGGTGGGTGCGGCCCGCCTTGACGACGGTCTTCCACAGTTCAGCCTTCTCCTCGAAGGCGTCGGCGAGGTAGTTCAGCGCGGGAATCAGGTCGTTCAGCAGCGCCCCGGTCACGGCGACGTGCACCGAGGTCGGGAAGACGTCGTTCGAGGACTGCGACGCGTTGACGTGGTCGTTCGGGTGCACCCGGCTGCCGGCGATCTCGGTGGCGAGGGTCGACAGCACCTCGTTCATGTTCATGTTCGAGGAGGTGCCGCTGCCGGTCTGGTAGGTGTCCACCGGGAACTGGTCGTGGTGCTTGCCGCCGATGAGCTGGTCGGCCGCCGCGACGATGGCCTGGCTGAGCTTCTGATCCACGATGCCGAGCGAGCCGTTCACGATGGCCGCGGCGCGCTTCACCCGGGCGAGCGCGACGATCTGCGCCGCCTCGAGCCCGCTGCCGGAGATCGGGAAGTTCTCGACCGCACGTTGCGTCTGCGCGCTGTACAGAGCGGATGCCGGAACCCTCACCTCGCCCATGGTGTCGTGCTCGATGCGGTACTCGGTCTCAGGGGAGCTGCTCACGGCATTGTGTCTTTCTTTGTTGGGGACAGTTCTTCTCCGACGTCGCCGACGACGAAGTACGGAACCGCGCGGCCCTCCACGAGCCGGTAGTTCACGGCGACTACCGCCAGCGTACCGGCGGCGATCGCATCGCTGATCAGCTCAGAGGACTCGAGCAGGTCTCGGACGGTGTCTTTCAGGTGCTCGCGCAGCACCTCCTGCGAGTCGACCGCGCGCGGGTCGGTGATCACGGCGCCACCCACCCGGTGCACGGCCGGCACGATGGGTCCGATCAGGTGCGCGATGTGCGGCGGCAGGGGAGCGGCATCCGGGCCGGTCGAGTCGATCGCCGCCCTCACGGCACCGCACCGGTCGTGTCCGAGCACCACGATCAGCGGCACGCCCAGCACGCTCACCGCGTACTCGAGTGAGCCGACCACGGATTCGGAGATCACCTGCCCGGCGTTACGCACCACGAACAGGTCGCCGAGGCCCTTGTCGAAGATGATCTCGGCGGCGAGCCTGGAGTCGCTGCATCCGAACAACGCGGCATGCGGTTCCTGTTCGAACGCGACCGATTCACGACGTTCCACATCCTGACGCGGATGCCGCGGGGTGCCGGCGACGAAGCGCTCGTTGCCGCGCAGCATCTGCCGCCACACCTCGGCGGGAGTCCGCGTCGTGTTCACCGTCCGCCCTCCGCGGCGAGGATGTCGCCGGCGAGCGATTCGGCGACGGCGTCGAAGTCGGCGTCGGTGGCGGTGCCGTTCAACACGACACTGCTCGCGCCCGCCTGCGTGGTCATCGAGTATGCGAAGTTGCCGGGATCGCGGGTGTCGCGCTGGTCGAACACCTGCCAGGTCACCCCGTCGATCGTTCTCTCGCCGGTGGGCTGTTCATTCTTGAGCAGTTCAGCCACCCACGCCTCGCCCTCGTTGATGCCCTGGTTCACGGCGATGTAGCCGTCGGCTGGAGTGATCAGCCCGATGTACCAGGTGAAGCTGCCGTCGCTGGTTCCGGGACGAGCCTCGGCCCGGTTCGCCTCCCAGTCGGTCGGCACATCCGGCACCAGCAGCGGTTCGTCAATGCCGGGCTGCGTTCTCTCGGCCACGGAGCGGAAGTCGACCGTGTCGTGCATGGCGGTGTTCGGGCGGGCGACGACCAGCACCAGGAACAGCACGATGCCGAGCGAGGCGAGTAGCGCGATGACCAGGTTGACCGGGTTCTGCGCCGCGCGGTGCACCCGCGAGGTCTCCGCCTTGCGCGCCGCGGTCTCGTCCGGGGTTTCCGGTCGGCCGAGTTCCGCGACGATGCGCGGTCCTGACGACTTGCGGGCAGCCATGCCTACTCGGATGCCGCGGCCCGTGCCGCGTCGAGACGAGCCTTGGCGCCGATCAGCCACTCTTCGCAGCGCTTGGCGAGAGCCTCACCGCGCTCCCACAGCTGCAGCGACTGCTCCAACGTGGCGGCGCCCTGTTCGAGCTCGGTCACGACACGAACCAGTTCGTCGCGTGCCTCTTCATAGCTGAGCTGAGAAACGTCGGGGGAGTCAGTTGCCACGGGTAAATCCTACCGACGCTTCGGGCTCTCGATTCTCAGCGGAGTCCACGACGGTGGACACGCGACCGTCGGCGACGGTGAGGAGGAGATGTGTGCCGACCTCGACGTCGGCGGCGCGGCGCAGCGCGGTGCCGTCGGGCAGTTGGGCGATCGCGTAACCGCGGTCGAGGGTGCGCTGCGGCGACAGGGCGCGCAGGTGCCGGGTCAGCTCGCCCACCCGGTTGTGCGCCTTCTCGATCTGGTAGGTCAGCAGTTCCGAGCCGCGTGCCACGTACCGGGTGAGCTCCTGCGAGCGGGAGTCGACGATGGTCGCGGGCGTGGCGAGAACCGGGCGGGACCGCAATTGGGTGAGGAGCGCGATCTCGTGCGACAGCAGCGAGGTGATGCGCATCCCGATCCGGGCGCGGGTCTGATGCACCCGGGCAAGCTCTTCGGCGACATCCGGAACCACTCGCTTCGCGGCATCCGTCGGCGTGGAGGCACGCAGGTCGGCCACGTCGTCGAGCAGCGGGCGGTCGGCCTCGTGACCGATCGCCGACACGATCGGGGTGGTGCATGCCGCGGCGGCCCGCACCAGCTTCTCGTCGCTGAAGCCCAGCAGGTTCTGGAAGTCACCACCGCCGCGCGCCACGATGATCACCTCGACCTCAGGGTCTGCGTCGAGCGTGCGCAGCGCGCCGATCACCTCTGGCACGGTGCGGTCACCCTGCACGGCGGCATGGATGACGCGGAACTGGACGGACGGCCAGCGCAGCTGCGCGTTGCGCAGTACGTCTTTCTCGGCGTCCGAGTCCTTGCCGGTGATCAGGCCGATGCAGCCGGGGAGGAACGGCAACGGCTTCTTGCGGGATGCCGCGAACAGCCCCTCAGCGGCGAGGGTTTGCCGCAGCCGTTCCAGCCGCTCCAGCAGGTCGCCGATGCCCACGTGTCGCAGCTCGAACACCTGCATGGTGAGCGAGCCGCCCTTGACCCAGTAGTTGGGTTTGATCAGGGCGATCACGTGGTCGCCCTGCTTGAAGTCCTTGGCGAGCCGCGCCTTCACCGACGACCAGATGGTGAAGGACAGCGTGGCATCGACCTCGAGGTCCTTGAGCTTGCCGTAGACGTTGCCACCGGAGACCCCCCATTGGGTGATCTCGCCCTCGACCCAGGCGGTGCCGAGTCTGTCGATCCAACCCTTGATCTTGCCGGAGAGCAGGCTCACCGACCAGGGCGCGTCGACGGTGGGCGGCGCATCAACAATCGTCACCGGGGGACTCCTCCTATCAGCTGGATATGTCAGCTGGTTGCATCAGCTCGGCCGCGAGATCCTCGGTAAAGAGGCGCTCGCAGCTTCGGCCAGCGGCTCAGCCTAGACTGGATGAGTGAGTACCATCACGAACGGCCGAGCCCTCAGCCTTGAGATCCCGCGGATTCCCGCGGTTCGTAACAGGCTAAAGGACACCCCTGTCAGCGCGCCCAAGCGGGTGCTGCTTGCTGCGCCCCGCGGATACTGTGCAGGAGTGGATCGCGCGGTGATCGCGGTCGAGAAGGCTCTGGAGCATTACGGCTCGCCGGTGTACGTGCGCAAGCAGATCGTGCACAACATCCACGTGGTGTCCACGCTGGAGCAGAAGGGCGCCATCTTCGTCGACGAGGTGGATGAGGTGCCGGTCGGCGCCCACGTCGTCTTCAGCGCTCACGGCGTTTCGCCCGCTGTGGTGCAGGGCGCCGCCGACCGCAACCTGCAGGCCATCGACGCCACCTGCCCGCTGGTCACCAAGGTGCACCGCGAGGCCACCCGCTTCGCCAAGCAAGATCGCGACATCCTGCTGATCGGCCACGCCGGGCACGAAGAGGTGGAAGGCACGATGGGGCACGCCCCGGAACGCACCACGCTGGTGAACAGCCCCGACGAGGTGGACACCCTTCAGGTGAGAGATCCCGACAACCTGGTGTGGCTCTCGCAGACCACGCTCAGCGTCGACGAGACCATGGAGACGGTGCGGCGGCTGCGGGAACGGTTCCCGAATCTGCAGGATCCACCGAGCGACGACATCTGTTACGCCACCCAGAACCGTCAGGTTGCAATCAAGAAGGTGGCCCAAGACGCTGACCTGGTGATCGTGGTGGGTTCGGCGAACAGCTCGAACAGCGTGCGCCTGGTCGAGGTGGCGCTGGAATACGGCGCGAAGGCCGCGTACCGCATCGACTACGCCGACGAGATCCAACAGGAATGGCTGACCGGGGTGGCGTCCATCGGCGTCACCAGCGGGGCATCCGTTCCCGAGGTGCTGGTGCAGGAAGTGCTGAACGACCTCGCCGACGCCGGCTACGTCGACGTGCAGCCCGTGGTCACCGCCGAGGAGGACCTGATGTTCTCGTTGCCGAAGGAACTGCGACGGGACCTGACCGGGCAACAGGATGCGCGCGCCCTGGGCGGACGCACCCGCAAGCTGGACTGGCAGGCGAAGTGACCGAGCCGGCGGCCCAGCCGCAGTACGGCGCATACGCCACGCCAGAGCAGCAGGCGAAGGCCCGCGGAATTGTGCCGCCTCCCGAGGTCGTGCAGCCGAAGCTGGCGGCGCCGGTCGAGGCGCGTCCGAAGCGGCAGGTCGACCGGATCGTCTCGATGGTGTTGCTGGCGATCGGTTTCGTGAACGTCACCACCAGCATCCCGAGCTGGCTCAACCTGCCCAGCACGCTGCAACTGGCGTACGACCAGCTCGGCATCGGCACGTACACCGCGACGGCGCTCGCCGACAGCCTCGGCGTTGTGGCGATCGTGGTGCAAGCGGCGATCTGGATTGCCGCACTGGCCATCACCGTGCCGCTGATCCGCAGCAACCGGCTGTCCTGGTGGGTGCCCCTGGTGGCCGGGGCGGTGGCCTTCCTCGCGGTCATGGTGATCGTCTACATCGCAATGGCCGGCGATCCCGCGTTCGTCGCGAACCTCACCACGGCCGGCTGATCGCCGTCTCCGGGGCGCGGGCACTGTCCCGAATGTCGCACCCACGCCGTAGCATCGCGGTTGTGGATTTGGCCGCAGCGTCCAGGAACATCGTGTCGCGATACACGGTGCGCGCAGTCACGCTCGCCGCTGGTTCCACCGGCATCGTCTGGCTGGTGGTGGACGCCCTGCTGCTGATCGACGTGTTGGCCGCGCGTGAGCGCCTCGCCGTGGCGGGCATCCCGTTGGCCTGTCTGGCGGTGCAGATCGGGCTCCTGGTGCTCGCGCTGGCGCGCCCGGGTCGGGCGACCGCGATCCTGTACCTGGCCGTCGGCGCCCTGTGCGTCTTCGCCTTTCAGGCAATCGTGCTGTCAGAACTGCCGGATGTGCAGGCCAACGGGGAAATGCTGCTCAACCGGGGCGCTTTCACGCTGGCGCTGCTCGGCGCGGTCACGGGCAGCGCCCTCAGCGGGCTGGTCTGGTGCCTCTCCGGCTTTGCGCTCGGCACCCTGGCGACGCTCGCGGCATCCGGTGTGCTCGGGTTGCCTCCCCGGGTCGCCGAGGGGCCGGTGATCGCGGCGCTCACGTTCAGTGCGGTGCTGGTGTCGCTCTGGTTCAGCCTGAGGCTCCACGACCGGCGCACCGAGGACCTCGCCGCCGCCGAAGCCGCCAGCGAGCGGATGTCCGCCGGCCGAGATGCAGAACACCGCGCCGCCGCGCTGATTCACGACACCGTTCTCGGCGACCTCACGGCGATCGTGCACAGCGCCGGCCCGCTTACCGCCACTGAACGCGATCGAATCGAAGCGGATGCCGCGGCACTGGCCTCGGTGATCGAGCGGGGCGGGTTCCCCCCTCCGACGCGGCGCTCGCTGCAGCACGACATCCGCGAGATCGTGACGGACTACGAGTCGATCGGGCTGAGGGTCGACGTGAGCGGTCACAGTGCGGCGCTCGGCGATCTTGAGGCGGCAAGCCGCGACGCCATGCTGAGCGCGATCCGCGCCTGCCTCGACAACGTCGTGAACCATGCCGACACCGACTCGGCCGATGTGTTCATCGACCGCGACGCGCAGCAAATGACCGTCATGGTCGTCGATCACGGCACCGGATTTCTGATCGACGATGTCTCGTTGGACCGGCTGGGCATCCGCAACTCCATCGTCGGGCGGCTGCGCCGGGCGGGCGGCAGCGCCACAATCTGGACTCAACCCCAAATCGGCACCTCGGTGATCCTCTCGGTGCCGCGCGACCCCGCGGAGGTGCTGGATGAGAGGTGACGCGCTGCTGATCTCGCCGCACGACGCGGATCCGCTCAGCTGGTTCAGCAGCCGCTACCTGCCGATCGCGTTCGGCGGTGTCGCGCTGTCGCTGGGCGCCGTCACGATCATCGCGTCCTGGCCCCATAGCAAGCCGGTTCCCCAACTAATCGCCTTCCTCTGTTTCGCGGTGGCGTTTCCGCTGATCGGCCGTTTGACCGCGCCACATCGCACCGGGTTCCGGCTCCGCCACGCCATCGTGCCGTTGCTGCTCTCCTGGGTCGGGGTGGGGCTGTCTGCGATCGGATACGCCCGCGGAACCATGCCGGTGGAGCACTGGTGGGCGCCGATCGCCGCGGCCTGCGTGCTGATGGCGCTGATCACTCGCAGCTCCGCCCTGAAGCTGAGCTGCTATGCCCTGGCGTCGACCGTGGTCTGCGCGCTGGCAACCGGGCTGGTCTGGCACGGCGAACTCGATCCCTGGCCCCCGCTCAGCATTGCCCTGATCGCCGGGATCACCCCGCTGATGGGTGGCATCGCGGCGGCCGTCTATTCCGGCTACATGGTGAGCCACACCCTGGTCGCCCGCGATGCGGCAGCGCCCGGCCACGGCACCCGGAGCGGTGTGCAGGAGCACGCCACGGCGGTGTTGCGGAATGGCCGGATCTCCGCCGTCGCCGAGACGGTGAGCGCGTTCCTGTTGCGCATCGCGCGGCGCGCCGAGGTGGGCGATGACGACCGCGCTGAGGCGGCGGCCCTCGCCGACCGGGTGCGCTCGGTGCTGGTCGCCCGGGTGCAGAGCACCTGGCTCGACGACCTCGCGGCCGAGCACGAACTCACCGTTCTCGACCCGAACGGTCGTGCCGAGCGGATGACGGCGCCGCAGCGTGCGGTGGTCCGCGGCATCCTGTCCACGGTTCTCGGCAGTCCGATGCTCGAGCCCGGAACCCTGCGGATCAGCCTGCGCGGGCAACCGGATGACGCGACTGCGGTCGATGTGCGGATGAAGCTGACCATGCCGGAGGCCCGGCGGGTGAGGCTGCTGGCCCCCTACTACCTGACCTTGCAGACCGTGGCCCGCGACCTGCACTGGGAGGCGGGCGAGCAGCTGCGCGTACGCTTTCAGCTGCCCGCCACGCCTCGGCAGAGCTTGTTACAACAGACCTACTTGCCGGAGTAGCCGGCCGAGCCGAGCTGCTTGGTGGCCTCCACCACACGGGCGGCCATGTTGCGCTCGGCGACCTTGCCCCAGGCGCGCGGGTCGTACAGCTTCTTGTTGCCGACCTCGCCGTCGACCTTCAGCACACCCTCGTAGTTCGCGAGCATGTACCCGGCGATCGACCGGGTGAACGCGTACTGCGTGTCGGTGTCGATGTTCATCTTGATCACACCGTTGGCCACGGCCTCAGCGATCTCGGCATCCGATGATCCGGATCCACCGTGGAAGACCAGGTCGAGCGGGTTCGGGCCGGTGCCGTACTTGGCCTGCAGGCCGTCCTGGATCTCCTTGAGCAGCGACGGCCGCAGTTGCACGTTGCCCGGCTTGTACACGCCGTGCACGTTGCCGAAGGTGAGGGCTGCCATGTACCGGCCCTGCTCGCCGAGGCCCAGCGCGTCGACGACCGCAATGGCGTCATCCAGCGTGGTGTACAGGTGCTCGTTGATGTCGTGGCTGACGCCGTCTTCTTCGCCGCCGACGACGCCGATCTCGACCTCGAGGATGGCGTTGATCGCCTTCATCCGGGGGAGGAGTTCCTTGGCGATCTCGACGTTCTCGCCGAGCGGCACGGCCGAGCCGTCCCACATGTGCGACTGGAAGATCGGGTTGCGTCCGGCCCTGACCTCAGATTCGGATGCCTCGATCAACGGCAGCACGAAGCCGTCGAGGGCGTCCTTGGGACAGTGGTCGGTGTGCAGCGCGACCGTGACCGGGTAGTTCTTCGCCGCCTCGGTGGCGAATGCGGCGAAGGCGAGCGCGCCGGACGCGCGGGCCTTGACGCTCTGGCCGGCGAAGTAGTCGGCGCCGCCGGTGGTCACCTGGATGATGCCGTCGGATTCCGCGTCGCTCAGCCCCTGCAGCACCGCGTTGATCGTCTGTGATGACGAGACGTTGATGGCGGGGTAGGCGAACCCCTTGGTCTTCGCCTTGTCAAGCATTTCGGCGTACTGGTCGGGGGTGGCGATAGGCATACTCTCTCCTTCGAGGCATCACGCTGCGGCGATCAGCCCTGGTCCGCGGTGTGGTCTTGTTCCGAGTCTATTGATCGAGCGAGCCGCGCGCCTGCTCTGATCGGCATACTTGAGGAATGAGCAACCCAATCGTCGTCACCGCCATCTTCGAACCCGCCGAGGGACAGCACGACGCCGTGCTCGACGTGCTGAAGCCGTCGATCGCGGCGGTGCACGAAGAAGACGGATGCCTGCTGTATGCGATCCACGAGAACCCGACCGGCACGATCGTGATGATCGAGAAGTGGGCCACCGAGCAACTCCTCGACATTCACGGCAGCAGCCCCGCGGTCGTGGCGCAGCGCGCGGCGCTGGACGGCCTGCTCGCCCGGCCGGTCGAGGTCACCCGTTTGGTGCCGATTCCCGCCGGTACGCCCGAGCAGGGCTCGCTCTGAACTGTCCTCAACTGGGGGCCTGCGCGATAGGCTGAGAGCGCGACGCTGTCACCACCCGGCGTGTTTTCCTGCACAAAGAATCACAATTTAAGGACGCCATTCAGATGACACCGGACGACTCAATCCTCATCGAACAGCCCGATCGCAACCTCGCCATGGAACTGGTGCGCGCCACCGAGGCCGCCGCCATCCGCGCCTACCCGTTCATCGGACGCGGCGACAAGAACGCCGCTGACAAGGCCGCCGTCGACGCCATGCGCAAGTTCCTCGGCACCGTGAACTTCGACGGCGTCGTCGTGATCGGCGAGGGGGAAAAAGACCAGGCGCCGATGCTCTACAACGGCGAGCACGTCGGCAACGGCCGCGGACCCGCCTGCGACATCGCGGTCGACCCGATCGACGGCACCTCGCTCACCGCCGCCGGCCGCCAGAACGCGATCTCGATGATCGCGGTGTCCGACCGGGGCACCATGCTCGACGCGTCATCCGTGTTCTACATGGACAAGATCGTCACCGGCCCCGAAGGCGTCGGTGTCATCGACATCCGCAAACCGATCGGCGAGAACCTGCGGGCGCTGGCTGCGGCGAAGGGAACGGATGTCTCGGAGCTTCGGGTTGCGGTGCTGGACCGTCCGCGCCACGCGCAGTTGATCGACGACATCCGCGCCGCGGGTGCCGGCACCCGGCTGATGCTCGACGGCGACGTCGCGGGCGGCATCAACGCGGCACGCTACGAAAGCCGCATCGACATGTGCGTCGGCATCGGTGGCAGCCCGGAGGGTGTGGCCACCGCCGCCGCGATCAAGGCGCTCGGCGGATTCCTGCAGGGCCGGCTGGCTCCCGGCTCCGACGAGGAGAAGCAGCGTGGCCTCGACGCCGGGCTCAAGTTCGACTACGTCTACGAGGCCGATGAGCTCGTCTCGGGCCACAACACCTTCTTCGTGGCGACCGGTGTGACCAACGGTGAGCTGGTCGCGGGCGTGCGCCGCAAGGGGCCGATCATCAAGACCGAGAGCGTGGTGCTGCGCTCACACTCCGGCACCATCCGCCGCGTGCTGGCCGATCACCTCGTCTCGAAGTGGCTCGAGGACTAAGCCGCTCCACCACCTGAACCCTCGGGTGCGCGGTGACTCATCGAGCGCCGCCCTTTCGCACGAGCGCCGCAGTTCTGACGGCGGCGCTCGCACGAAAGTGCGGCGCTCGTGGCGTCGGTGGCGCTTCGCGAACCTGACGCCCAGCGCCCCCTTGTCGCCGCCTCTCGGGCGGCCTAACGTGGCGCCCACGAGGTGCTACTCGTGCCCACGAGGTGCTACTCGTGCCGGAGGCAAGGGAATGGGCAATGAAGTGGGTCAGGCCTGACGACGTCGACTACGACGCGACCTGCGCGCTGTTCAACGCGATGATCGCCCGGCGCCCGGCGGTGATCGCCGCCTGCGCCAGCGCGGATGACGTCAGAGAGGCGTTGGCATACGCGCGTCAACATTCGCTGGCCGTCGCGGTCTTCGACCCCGATAACGTCTTCCGCGGCAATCAGAACATCGAGCCCGCCGCGTGACGGGAGGCTCGCGATGTTCCGTGACCGTCGGGATGCCGGCCGCCGGCTCGCGCAGCGGCTGCTGCAGTACCGCGGACCCGACACGGTGGTGCTCGGCCTGCCGCGCGGCGGCGTGCCGGTCGCGGCCGAGGTCGCCGATACCCTCGCCGCTCCGCTCGACGTGATCGTGGTGCGGAAACTCGGTGTGCCGCAGCAGCCGGAATTGGCGATGGGCGCGGTCGGCGAGGGCAACGTGATCGTGGTCAACGACCGGATCGTGCGGGATATGGGGGTGAGCAAGGCGGTGCTGGCCGCGGCGGCTGATCGGGAGCGGCAGGTCGTCGAGGAGCGTGCCCGCCGGTTCCGCCCGGGCCAGCCACGCCTGTCGCTGGTGGGTAAGACCGCGCTCGTCGTCGACGATGGGCTGGCCACCGGCTCAACGGCGCGCGCGGCCTGTTCCGTGGCCCGCGCCGCCGGGGCATCGGTGGTGGTCCTCGCGGTGCCCGTGGCCCCGGCCGACGCCGCGCCGGCGGACTGGCCGCAGGTCGACGAGTTCGTCTGCCTGCAGCAGCCCTACCGGTTCAACGCCGTCGGGGAGTTCTACGACCACTTCGGCCAGACCAGCGATGACGAGGTGGTCGCGCTGTTGGAGCGCGCGGCGGTCAACACCGCCGCCAGGACCACCGCCGGCCGCGCGCCGCCCGGAAGGGCAGCGGAGGGGGATGTCGGGAGCGGGGGCGCCGCGCATTCCGGCGCAGATCAGGACGTCGTCATCCCGGTGGGCGACGACACCGTGTTACCCGGCCACGTCACGCTTCCGCCGGACTCGCTCGGAGTGGTGCTGTTCGCCCACGGCAGCGGCAGCAGCCGCACCAGTCCCCGTAACCGATACGTCGCCTCGGTGCTGCACAACGCAGGGCTCGGAACCGTGCTCTTTGACCTGCTGACCACGGCCGAGGAGTCCCGCCGGTCCAACGTCTTCGACATCGATCTGCTGTCAGCGCGGCTGGGTGCCGCGAGCGATTGGGCCGCGCGGCAGCCCTGGGCTGCCGGCCTGCCGATCGCGTACTTCGGCGCCAGCACGGGTGCTGCTGCCGCACTCGCGGCTGCAGCGGCCCGGGGCGAGGGCGTTTCGGCCGTCGTCTCACGGGGTGGTCGACCCGACCTCACCATTCCGGTGCTTCACCG
The DNA here is from genome assembly GCF_011751885.2 of Salinibacterium sp. ZJ450. Classification (NCBI taxonomy): domain Bacteria; kingdom Bacillati; phylum Actinomycetota; class Actinomycetes; order Micrococcales; family Microbacteriaceae; genus Ruicaihuangia; species Ruicaihuangia jiafui. Next base: position 2,509,776 of record NZ_CP061771.1, on the reverse strand, counting down.
GGTCACGTCGCCCACCCTGCTGATCGTCGGCGGTCACGACGAGGCGGTGCTCGAGCTCAACCGCGAGGCGCAGCGCCACCTGCAGTGCGAGAACAAACTTGCCGTGGTGCCTGGCGCCACCCACCTGTTCGAGGAGCCGGGAACCCTAAACGAAGCAGCCCGTTTGGCACGCGACTGGTTTTTGACGCACCTGGGCGGCACGGGCGTCTCTTAGGCCGCGTTCACATCCTGTGGGCGCGCGGCGTCAATTCGCTCGGTCGAGGGCGCGGTGTGCTCGACGGACCCGGCAGTCACCTCGGCAGCCACCTCGGCGGGTGCCGCGGTCGTCAACTCGTACGCCGTCAGCTCACGCGGCGACTCCTCGATGCCGGCCAGCGGGCCGAGCACCTTGGTCTCGTCGAGCGCGTTCAGCTTGCGGGCGCTCGGCAGCACCTGGCGTTCCATCGAGCCGACGAAGGCGTTGTAGTTCTTGACCGTGCTCTCGATCGAGCGCCCCAGCTTCTCGATGTGCTCAGACAGCTTCGCCAACCGGGTGTACAGCTCGCGGCTGAGGTCGAACAGCTGTTTGGCGTCTTCGGTGAGCACGTCCTGCTGCCAGCTGAACGCCACCGTCTTCAGCACCGACCACAGGGTCACCGGCGACGACAGTGCCACCCGCTTGCCGAAGGCGTAGTCCATGATCGACGGGTCGGCTTCCATCGCGCTTGACACCAGCGACTCGCTCGGGATGAACGCGATCACGAGTTCGGGGGAGGCCTCGAGTCCCGCCCAGTAGGTCTTGCTGGCGAGCGCGTCGATATGCGCGCGCAACGCCTTCACGTGCTGCTTGATCAACTGCTCGCGGCGCACGGCCTCCTCGCCGGTGGCGGTGACCGGGATCTGGCTGGCCTCGAGGTACGAGTTGAACGGAACCTTCGCGTCGACCGCGATGTTCTTGCCCCCGGGCAGGTGCACCACCATGTCGGGGCGACCCGATCCGGCATCCGAACTGATGCTGGACTGCACGTCGAAGTCGACCCGCTCGATCAGCCCGGCGGCCTGCACCACGTTGCGCAGCTGGGTCTCGCCCCACACTCCGCGGGTGCTGTTGCTCTTGAGCGCGGACGCCAGCGACTCGGCCGTGGCGCGCAGCCGCTCCTCGGATTCGTTCGCCGCCTTCAACTGCTGGCTCAGCTCGCCGTGCTGCAGGCTGCGCTGGGTCTCGAGCTCGGTGACCTTCAGCTGCATCGCCCGCAGGTTCTCCTGCACCGGGGTCAGCGCCTGCAGCACCTTGCTCTCGGCGCGGTCGCGTTCGGTCTGGGCCTGGTGCTCGGCGCGCTGACGATCCACCAGCTCGCGCTGCTGCTCCTGCAGGCCGACGATCTGCGCCCGGAACGCCGACGCGGTGGCGTGCACCGAGGCGAGCTCCGCCGAGAGGCGGGCCTGGACGGCCTGCTCCTCGGCGCGCATCTCGGCCAACCGAGCCTGCTCGACGGACCGCAGCTGCGCCAGCTCGGCGGCGTGGCGGGCCTCGACCAGCGCCGGGTCTTCGCCGGCGGCCGAGGGCCGCGACCGCACGTACAGCAACGCAGCCACGCCGCCCAGCAGCACCCCGATGACCAGGCCGATGAGCAGTGCGAGAAGATCCATGACTTCAGTGTGTCAGCGGCATCCGACATCCGATTTCAACCGCGCCGCGCACCGCATAGCTCCGCCTTAACCGGCACCGGGGCCGCGCCAATCGGCACGACCCCAGCTGCTCGAACGAGTGCGGGTTAGTTGATCACCGTGTTGTCGTTGGAGTGCACGTTCAGCCAGGGGCCGGCCGGCACGTCTTCGTAGTTGATGAACTGCCAGTCGACGAGGTCGCTCATGCCGTTCAGGTCGGAGAAGCCGAGGCAGCCGTTCAGGGCGGGGGAGACGTCCATGCCCGCGCCGCCGTAGCGGGCGTTGGCCGGGCGGGCGTCGCCGGCGCCGAAGACGTACTCGGAGTCGTGGTACTCGCCGGGGCCGGCATCCGCGATCTGGCCGTAGCAGGTCTGGCCATCCTTCATCAGCTTCACCCAGCGGTTCTTCATCAGGCTCTTGCCCTGCTCGCCAACCTGGCCGGCGTATGCCGGGTCGTTCGCCCACGGGATGACGGCGCCGCGGTTGGCGAAGCCGGTCGGGTCGTTCACGTCGTCGTATGGCAGGTCGAGGTAGAACGGGTTCTGCTTCGGAGTCATGGATGACGGGAAGAACCCGTTGGCGGCGACGCGCGGCTCGGTGTCACAGGCTCCGCCGGTGCTGACGCCGTCGCAGCCGCCGTAGTTCGCGAACCAGTTGGCGTCGTAGGTGGACAGCATCTGGCTGCCGTCCGCGGCGTTGGCGTCGAAGATCTCGCCCACCCAGAACGTGGTGGCGGCGATCTTGGTGTGCATCGGGTAGCTGCTGGTTCCGCTGCCCGCGGCTGCTGCTGCTGCGGGGGTCGCCGGAGCGGGAGCGGGAGCGGGCTGGGTCACCGGCTGCGCGGGTTCGGCGACCGGCTCCGCGGCCGGCGGGGCGACCGGGGCAGCCTGCTGCGCCTTGCGCTCAGCGTTCTTCTGGTGCGCGGCCGCCGACTTGCCTGGGGCCTCCTGGATCGCCGAGCTGGCGGACGCGGACACCGGTTCCGCAGCCTCGTAGGCGAAGCCAGCCCCGAACATCAGGGTGAGGGCCAGAAGCGAGCCGGTCAGGGCTCCGATCTGCCTGCGACCTTTGGGGAGGAGGTGGCGCGGATGGATGTGTCTTGGCGTGCTTCTACTCACAATTTCCTTTCAAGAGGGCTGAATTCAACCCCCCTGAATCCACCTGAAAGGTTATGAAATCGTAACTGTGAGTTTCATCTATAAGTGCGTTTTATGCCCATTCTGAGTAGAAATCGAGTATGAGATGCGCGTCACGACGGCCGCTCTCCGCGCGACGCCTTGTCGACGATGTCGGCGATGCGGCGTGCGCGCGTCTCGGGCTTCTTGGCGAACGCGATCCAGCTGAGTGCGAACTTGCGCACCGAGGCCGGGAACGCATCCCAATTCGCGCGCGCCATCGGTACCGCGTCGAGCGCGGCGGATAGTTCCGGCGATTCGGTCAGGTTCTCCGCGTCGTCAAGCAACGTCCAGGAACCGTTCTCGCGGGCCTTCTCAACGGCGAGCTCGCCGGCTGGCGACATCCGTCCCTCTCGTTCGAGTTGAGCGATGCGGTCCTTGTTGGTGCGCGCCCAGCCGCTGCCCGGCTTGCGTCGGGTGAACCAGAGCATCGAGCGCTCGTCGTCGAGCGGCCGCGCCTGGCCATCGACCCAGCCGACGGCGAGGGCCTCGAGCACCAGATCCTCGTATGGCAGCGTTCGACGACCAGTGGCGCCCCGCCAGGAAACCACCCACACGCCGGGCGACTGCTCGTGGTTCTGTTCGAGCCACTGTCGCCATTCGGCGACGCTCTCGGGATGGAATTGCTCGGCCTGGTCACGGCTGTCCATGGCGCGAGCCTACTCCGCAGAACCCCGGGATTGCGTCTGCGGGGGCGCGGAGTAGTGTGGCGCGCATGAGCATCCTCGAGAGGGAGACGCCCAGAGGCGCTCTCGCCGAAAAGACTGTTGAGCATTGGGTTCGCGGTGCGTCGTTCACGGGGGAATCCACCCGCACCGGGCCGGTCTACAACCCCGCCGCGGGGGTCGTCAGCCGCGAGGTGAGGTTCGCGACATCCGCCGATGTCGACGCCGCCGTCCAGGCCGCGAAGGCGGCGTTCCCCGACTGGTCTGGCACCTCCTGGTCCAAGCGGCAGCAGGTGATGTTCGCCTTCCGTGAGCTGTTGAACGCCCGCAAGGACGAGGTCGCCGCCATCCTCACCGCCGAGCACGGCAAGGTCACCGCCGACGCGCTCGGCGAGGTGGCCCGCGGCCTCGAGGTGGTCGAGTTCGCCTGCGGTCTGCCGCACCTGGCCAAGGGTGAGTTCAGTGAGAACGTGTCGACCGGCGTCGACGTGTACTCGCTGCGGCAGCCGCTCGGCGTGGTCGGCATCATCAGCCCGTTCAATTTTCCGGCGATGGTGCCGCTGTGGTTCTTCCCGATCGCGATCGCGGCCGGCAACACGGTGGTGCTGAAGCCCAGCGAGAAGGACCCGTCGGCGTCGGTGTTCCTGGCCAGACTGATGAAGGAGGCGGGACTGCCCGACGGCGTGCTGAACGTGGTGCACGGCGACAAGGAGGCGGTCGACGCGTTGCTGTCGCATCCGGATGTCGCCAGCATTTCATTCGTCGGATCCACACCGATCGCGAAGTACATCTACGAAACCGGAACCCGCAACGGCAAGCGCGTGCAGGCGCTCGGCGGTGCCAAGAACCACATGCTGGTGCTGCCAGACGCCGACCTCGACCTGTCCGCCGACGCGGCCGTGAACGCGGGCTTCGGCTCGTCGGGTGAGCGGTGCATGGCGGTCAGCGTGGTGGTCGCCGTCGAGCCGGTGGCCGACGACCTGGTGCAGAAAGTCAGCGAACGGATGTCGGCGCTCACCGTCGGCGACGGCACCCGGGGTTGCGACATGGGCCCGCTGATCACCAAGGAGCACCGTGACAAGGTCGCCGGCTACCTCGACGTCGCGATCGCCGACGGCGCCACTGTGGCCGTGGACGGCCGGGGCGTGCAGGCGGATGGCGCAGCCGAGGGCTTCTGGATGGGACCGACCCTGATCGACAAGGTGCCCACCTCGTCGAAGGTGTACACCGACGAGATCTTCGGACCGGTGCTGTCGGTGGTGCGAGTGGCCTCGTATGAAGAAGGGGTGGCGCTGATCAACGCCAGCCCATACGGCAACGGCACGGCGATCTTCACCAACGATGGGGGAGCGGCCCGCCGCTTCCAGCACGAGGTGTCGGTGGGCATGATCGGCATCAACGTGCCGATCCCGGTGCCGGTCGGGTACTTCTCCTTCGGCGGCTGGAAGAATTCACTGTTCGGCGACACCAAGGCCTACGGCCCCGACGCCGTGCACTTCTTCACCCGGCAGAAGGCGGTCACCTCGCGCTGGCTCGACCCGTCGCACGGCGGCATCAACCTGGGCTTCCCGCAGCACGAGTAGGGGGCCGCTGCGCACAACGGCAGCGATCCGCGTCCAGAGGCGGCGTGTCGCACGAGTTGAGCGGCGTGGCGCGACGAAACACTGCCGTTCTGCGCGACCCACGGTGCGCGCGCGCTCGCGCTGGGCGGCGGGAGCGGCTACGCGCTCGCCGCCACTGCTTCGGCGACGCTCCCGATCGAATTGATGCGGATGCCACTGACCTCGGCCAGCTGGTCGAGGTCGGATGCCTCGTGCCGCTTCGACGCGTGGATCATGATCGCCGCGCACGCCTCGGCGTCGGCGATCGCGTCGTGGTGGTTGAAGTCCTCGAAGCCCGCGGCCATCGCCGCCACCGGCAGCCGGTAGGAGTCCAGGGTGTACGTCTTCCGGGCCAGCTGCAGTGTGCACGCGTACCGGAACGAAGGGATATCGAGCAGGCTCGCGGTGCACGCCGCCTTGATCACGCCCATGTCAAAGCCGGCATTGTGGGCGACGAGGTCGTCGCCGTCCGCGAATGCCAACAGGTCGGGCAGCTGGTCGCTCCAGAGCGCTGCGTCCGCGACATCCGACGCCACAATCCCGTGAATCCGGGTGTTCCACTCCGAGAAGTCGTCGTAGCCGAACGGCGGCCGGATCAGCCAGCCTGCGGTGTCGACCACCTTGCCGTCGCGCACCTTCACCAGACCGACCGAGCAAGCGGATGCCGCGTGATTGTTAGCTGTCTCGAAGTCGATTGCGGTGAAGTCCAGTGGCACGGGGCTGATCGTCTCACGAGCCGGCGACGCTGGCCGGGAGCGCACGCCGCTCTAGTCAGGACTCGCCGCACTCAATAGTCTGATGTGAAGATCCATCACGAGGGAGGGGCGGATGCGCGGAGCAGCAGCAGTGGCGTTGATCGCGGCGGCGAGCGTCCTGGGGTTGGCGGGATGCAGCTCACCGTCCGCAGTCTCGGCTCTGGACCGTGCGCAGTCTGAGACCGATGTGCTGGCGCAGTTCAGCCAGCTCGAATCCCTCGACGTGGACTCGGTACGCCACCTCGCCGACACAGCGACCGACGCCGGCCAACGGAAGTACTTCGTCGGCCGCGACGAGGACGGCGGCTACATGCTGATCGCGGTGAGCGCCGCGCCGGCCGAACTGTCCACCGGCGGCTCGCGCAGCCTCCCCTTCCAACTCGGTCTGGCTGACGGCACCATCGTTCAGCTTGTGCCGAATGGCCTGTCCGACATCCCCGCCGACGGCTGGACGGCCGTCGCCCCGAACCTCCTGATCAAGGAGGAGTAGGCAAGCCCCGGTACGATAGACCCCCGTGGCTCTCACTATCGCAATCGTCGGACTCCCGAATGTCGGCAAGTCCACCCTCTTCAACGCACTGACCAAGAACACGGTGCTCGCCGCGAACTACCCGTTCGCGACGATCGAACCGAATATCGGTGTGGTGAACCTCCCCGACGAGCGCCTCGGCAAGCTCGCCGAGATCTTCGGCAGTGAGCGCATCCTGCCCGCCCCGGTGTCGTTCGTCGACATCGCCGGCATCGTCAAGGGCGCCAGCGAGGGCGAGGGCCTCGGCAACAAGTTCCTCGCCAACATCCGCGAGGCCGACGCGATCGCGCAGGTCATCCGGGGCTTCAACGACGACGACGTGGTGCACGTCGAGGGCGCGGTTAATCCCGCCAGCGACATGGAAACCATCAATACCGAGCTGATCCTCGCCGACCTGCAGACCCTCGAGAAGGCGCTGCCGCGCTACGAGAAAGAGGTCAAGGGCAAGAAGCTCGACCCGTCCGTTCTGGATGCCGCGCAGCAGGCCATGGCTGCGCTGAACGAGGGCACGCTGCTCTCTGCCTCCAAGGTCGACATTGAGCCGATCCGCGAGCTTGGCCTGCTCACCGCGAAGCCGTTCATCTTCGTCTTCAACGTCGACGAGGCCGTGCTGACGGATGCCGCGAAGAAGCAGGAACTCGCCGACCTTGTCGCGCCGGTGCAGGCGGTCTTCCTCGACGCGAAGCTGGAGAGCGAACTGATCGACCTAGATGAAGCGGATGCCGCGGAACTTCTGGCCTCCACCGGACAGGAGGAGAGCGGCCTCGACCAGCTCGCCCGCATCGGCTTCAGCACGCTCGGCCTGCAGACCTACCTCACCGCGGGCCCCAAGGAGACTCGCGCCTGGACGATCCCCAAGGGTTCGAAGGCCCCGCAGGCCGCCGGCGTCATCCACACCGACTTCGAGCGGGGCTTTATCAAGGCCGAGGTCATCTCCTTTGCCGACCTGGTCGAGACCGGCTCGGTTGCCGAGGCTCGCGCGCACGGCAAGGCCCGCATGGAGGGCAAGGATTACGTCATGCAGGACGGCGACGTGGTGGAGTTTAGGCACTCGTAAAGGTCAGGCTTGCAAAGTAAAACATGCTCTTGATCGGGATTTTCCGTTAAAAGCAGAAGAACCCCGCACTGTTACGGTGCGGGGTTCTATTTTGTGCGGTCTGGTTAGCGGAGAATGGGCGGCTTGAGCGCTGCTCGGATGGTCACGGCCTGCTCCGCACTGAGCGGTGGCCAAGTGGCGACGAGCGCCTGGACGTATTGGGCGTATTCGGAATCTGTCATGCCCTTTCTTTGCGCCGGGTTTTGGGCCGGCTGGGATCTACTCCGAGATCAGTCCCGCGCCCTTTGCCCGGGCGTCCCGCCGAGCCATGAGGATCGAGGTGCCACAGCCGTACAGCGTCCAGTCGTCCCGTCACTCAGCCAGACCGGGACTGAGGCGGCCCACAAGCCATCGACCTGACGCCGCGGCTGGAAGAGGCGACCGAGGCCGGCGCCGCCCACGCTTGGGTGTCGGCGGAGCGATGCGATCTCGGCGGGAGTGCGGAGGACGGAGAGGCGGGCGGGAGCGGCGATCGTGGTCATGGTGCGGATTGTTCCTTGGTTCAGGTGCGATGCGATCCGTGATCGCCGCACGATCAGTGAACGCCCGGCCTGTCTACCCAGCGAATCGGTTCGCCGCTCAAATCCAAGGTTCACCCTTTTGGGGGAGGATGCCGCCCGAACGGGGGCCACACCGCGACCCGCAAGGTGCCGCGCATAGGTACATTGGGGCCGCCTCCGCTACTTCACCCGAGGCTGGAGCGTCGGCGGTCCCACCTAGATTGGCATCGACCATGGACACCAAGACCCCACCCACTCGCGCGGTTCGTCGCGCCCGGCGAGCATTGGCCGCTGACCCCTCGATCGGGCCGCGGCTGGTCGAGTGCGGTGATGGCTGGCTTCCCCTCGCTCTCGCGGCTGAGCAGGAGCTACGCGCGAAGGTCGCGTCCTACGATCAGGGTTGGTACGTGAAGGAGAAGTACGCTCAGGCCCGATTCGGGATGAACCCTGCCGCTGTGCACCCGGAGGACCGCCGAGCTGTTGCCGCGATTCAGAAACCCTACGAAAAATTGGCCACCCACACTTGCGAAGCCTGCGGACGTGGTCGGCTGTGGGGAGCGAAGCTGCGCAACGGCAGCTGGATGCAGGTGCTCTGCATGCCGTGCTCATGGCAGCAGCGTGATGGCCGGAAGCTCGAAGCGGCATCGAAGCTCATAGCAAATATCCCGAGCTGGGCCGCGGGCACGTACCAAATCACCACCGCATCCGGCCTGCAGATTACTGTCGAGAGCTACTCCAACCAGAACATGGCCCGCGCCGCGGGCTCTCGTGAGTGGCGACGGTTCCGCAGCTGGCGCGGTGCCACCGTGGGCGAACCTCTGCGGTTCCTCTACGCATACGGCAACCCCACTGAGACCACCCCGGTCACAGAAATCAAGCTGGTGCGCTGCGCATGCGCCCGATGCAAGGGTTACAAGTACTGGCCGTTCAGCTCCCAATGCCTCCCATGCCGGATCGACCCGCACCGCACCTCACGGAGCCGGTACGAAGGCCGGCCCTCCGACGGGCGGCACCAAGAGGTCGGGAACGAGATCGCGTACTGCGCGGAGCGCGTTACGAATTGGCGCCTGGCCCGGCGCCGAATCACCGAGTAACGACGGCCCCCCGGCTGCGCCCCTATGCGGGAACGCGCCGGGTCGCATCGTTGGATGAGCGGGCTGTCACCACCACGGTTGATCGCAGACTTGACAGGTGCCTCAACGGCTTTTTGGTGACCTCTCGGAGGGCGAAGCGTTCCGTTCTGGTCAGAGGGGAAGCCAAGGAGAGCGGAGCAGGGGCGTCAGTGGTGGTGACGGCCCCTGCTGCATCGTTCGTGGCTTAGGAGAACAGGAGCTCGTCCATGTCGATGTCTGTGTCGACACGTACCTCAGACGGGTCCCCTGCGTCCTCGTCGGCGGCGAACACCACCGGGGTGTGAGCGATTGTGTCCTCAGACTCGTCCCAGTCGTCGTCGAACGGTCCAGGGATAGCGGGACCGTTACTCATGCCTGCGCGAATCGGGTATTGTGCGCCGGTGATCAGGTTCGTGATGTAGCCAGGCTTGGGTTCCGGGATCACGACCGGGGTGGCGGGCGCGACCTTACGGACAGTCGGTGCCGCCTGCGGGGCGATCCCGCCGGTGTTCTGCACCAGGGCCGCCAGAGCCTCGTCGACAAGTGCCTTCGCGCCCTCAGCGGTCGCAGGGTCGTGCTCTCCGAAGTTGTCACGCAACGCCGACGCCACTTCCGTGGCGGTCGCGAGGCGGAGCCCCGGCCAGTAGCGGACACCTGATGATGCGATCATCGGCTTGTCCTTCGGAATCACACCCTTCTCGATGAGCGCCTTGTGCAGCGTTGACTGTGACCACGCCGTCTTCCCCTGCTGTTGCATGTACTCACGGAACGCCTGAGTGATTTCAGTGCGGTCGTACCGGGTGTCCGGGTCAACGACGCAGGTGGTGGCAAGAAAGTCCGCGAGGATGTCGGATGCGACGCGGTGACGGGCCGTCTCCGTTTCGATGCGGCCGGAGCGTTCCAGCTGTTCCCCCGCCTCGATGTACTTACGGGCACCTTCCACCATCCACGCGAGGATGCCGGGGTACTCGCGACGCAGCTTGTCTTCAAGGAGAGCGTCAGGGCCACCCTTCTTCTTCTTCACTTCGAAGTCGAACGGGATGGCGTGGATACGGCGCCACATGCCCTCAGAGGTGTCGCTGATATTCGGGAAGTGGTTCGAGGACAACATGATGGTCCACGACGGGACAAACACGATGCCATTCTCGAAAACGGCGCGGGCGTTGACCTCGTCGGTGCTCGTGATGGTCTTCAAAGCGCCATCCTTTAGATGGGTGCCCATGCTGAGTTCAGCGACCATGACGAGGCGCTTGCCCCTGAGACCGGCCATGTCAACATCCGTCGCACCGTCAAGCAGGGTGGAGGCCTTCATGGACGACACGTAGTCGCCGCCGAGGACGTTCCGGAGCAGCGCTTGGAACAGTGACTTACCGTTGCCGCCGCTGCCGAGGAACACGTGAAGCTTTGTGGTCGCCTTACCGATGAGCGCCGAACCCGCCATGAGCTGGAGATACAAGATCATGTCGGCGTCACCGCAGGAGATGTCGTGCAGGAACGACAGGAACACCGGGGTCGGCATACTGAAGTCGCACGGCACGGGGGTGATGGTGGTGATCATGTCCATCGGGGAGTGTGGCTCGATGGTGGCGGTCTTCAAGTCGATGGTGCCGTTCTGGGCATTCAGCAAATAGGGGTCTTGGTCGAACTCCTCACTGGTGACGACGAGGCCCTGCGTCGACTGCGACAGTGCGATGGCGGAGTCGATTGCACGTCTCGAACGACCGGCCTTGTCCTCCAGGTCCCGCTCGGTCAGTTTGATCGCCAGATTCTGGATGGTGAGCTTCTTGTCTTCATCCCAACGCTTCCCGTCGAAGTGCATAGGTCGGTACTTCTTCGTGTAGTTGAACTTGTAGGTGCCGAGGGCGCGGAGTTCATCCGCCAGACGCGCAGCCCTGCCGATGTCGTCTTGCGGGTAGCGGCGAGCGTGACGGTCGGCCGTGTTGGGGCTAATCGCGTTCTCGAACAGCTCCCACAGTGCGGTGTCATCGGACGCGGCGAGGTAGTCATCGAGGCCGTTGACGCCGGAGGACGTTGGGACGTCGATGATGAACACCTGAGCGCCGGCAGCTTCCAACAGGCGGGCGGTGGTGAGCATGGCACCCGCCACAGCGGGCTTGCTCCGCCAGTCCGGGTCAAAGGCGATATAGACATCGCGGCCTTCCCATGCGATCGCCCGCATCCCCTTGGTGAGGATCGGCTCACCCGAGTCGTTCTCCTCGGTGGCGGGGGCGTGGAAGCCCATCTGCACGCCGGTGACAGCGGCGGTGATCAGCTTCCGGCCGCTGCGGAGGGCCGCGGACAAGGCCGAGTCGGCCTTGTGGATGCCCTCGGTGTAGAGCATAGGAATCCGGTCGCCCGGGTCCTCCTGGGCCAAGAGCTCCTGAACGAGGGGGTGGACGTCCGGGGCAGGCAGGGTGCCAATGGATCCGTCGCCACGTTTCACGCCCATCGGTGCAAGGAACTTCAAGTTCTTCGGTTTGGTCTTCCGGCGCTGGTTCTCAACTTCGACCTCGGTGACTACGCCGGTGGCCTCGTCGGTCTTTTTCTCCTTGCCCTTGACCTTCACCATCACCGGGGCACCGTTCGCGTCCAGGACATTCTCCTGAACGGTGATGGGAGCCTGCGGGCGGATCTGGATACTGACAGGGACGTTAGGGCCGTTCTCGATCGAGTAAAGCGGGATGCCCAATGGGCGGACCTTGGGGTTCCGGTTCCACTCGCGCTCGTAGTCCTCGTTCGCGGTGAAGTGGGACTTGTTCTTGATCGCGTTTTTGAACGCGTCGACGCCGAGGAACCGAGCGACGGTCCAATCAGATGGAGTCTCAGGGACGTAGTAGCCACGGGCGTCGGCGACCTCAGGGGAGATCGCCCGGTCGTACATGTAACGCTGCGCCCACGTGGCGACCCTTTCGTCGTTACCGTACGAGTACGAGAGGTCCTCGAAGTCGGACGGTGCGGTCGCCCGGGTTGCCTCGGGGATGCTGTTGGTGGTGTTCTGCTGCTTGCTCACTGGGTTTCTCCTGTTGGTTGTTGGCGTGAGCCGGGGGCGGGGAGGCACGCTCTTGCGGGCCTCAGGTGTACTGCTGGGCGGTGACCTGTCGGGTTTCCGCTCTGTTCTTCTTTGCGTGAGGTTCTGGTCCGGCTGGGTTGTGTTGACCTGTCGGGGTTCTGCTCTGTTCTTCTTTGCGTGAGGTTCTGGTCCGGCTGGGTTGTGTTGACCTGTCGGGGTTCTGCTCTGTTCTTCTTTGCGTGAGGTTCTGGTCCGGCTGGGTTGTGTCGACCTGTCGGGGTTCTGCTCTGTTCTTCTTTGCGTGAGGTTCTGGTCCGGCTGGGTTGTGTTGACCTGTCGGGGTTCTGCTCTGTTCCTCTATGCGTGAGGTTCAGGTCCAGGTGGGCTGGGTTCCTGTGCCGGCGTCGGGGATACGCCTCCACGGGAGATAGGTGCGGGGGAGGTTCGGTATCCGATAGTCGCCAGGTGCGGATTAAAAGAAGTAAGAAGTGCACTTCGGCGCACTGACGTAGGTGCACCAAGTGCACTTCCGTGCAGCCGAAATGATGCCCCGAAGGAGCCTGCATCCCACACAAATAAAGGGAAGTAGACCCAGAGTGCAGTTAGTGCAGTACTCGGAGGAGGCCTATGCGAAAGAGCCGGTTGAAGGTCGTTCCTGAACGTCGAACCCCAAGAATGACCCTCGATCGCCGTTCTCGGAGATGCGGTCGACGACAGTGCACTCCATGCACTCACCCCTCAGCCGGCCGCGCCTGTATCTCGATCACGGAACCGAGGCGTCGACTTCATCGTGCCCATCGGGCGCCAGCGCCGTCGCGAAGCTCGCGCAGAAAAACCGCGCGGTGGTCTAGGTCGAAGCCTCCTCGGATGCGGCAGGCAAGCCCGCCACGAACAGCCAAGACTCGGGGTCGCAACTCGGCACCCGCGGCCCGCGCTCAATCGCCGCTGGGAAACCCGTTTGATCCGCCCGGACAATCTCCTCGGCGGCACCGCACGAGGCCGCCGTTGTCATGCCCGGTAGAGCCGGCGATTCCCATGGCGATCCCGCGACAAAGCCGGGACCTGATCGTGACGAGAATCGCCCAAGCTCGACCGGTTCACGGCGCGACCCCCTTGCAGTCTCTTGCGCGCCACATTCGATCCGAGTCAATGTCACGCAGGTGCCCCTGACCGAGGAACCTTTACGGTTGCGGGCCGGAACCCGCCGGCCCCTTCACTCTGGCCCACGCGTGCGCGTGTGCCGACTGCAGGTGCCGGCGCTGGGCTGTACGCCGCGCCGGTCCTGCCGCGTCACCTTCGGTGCCGCAGCGTGTGCTTGCCGACGCGTGAACCGCGTCGTCGGGCGCCACGCTGGTCCCGGCTTCGCCAAGGGACCTGAGACCACTTCGTGGTCTGCACCTTCGGTGTTGCGGCTTCGCCGCTAATGTCCGTCCAGACTTCCGGTCGCTGGCGCTCCCTCCAACGCAACGTCACCGCACCGTTCTGCGACCCGTTACCGTATCGCTGCGTGTGGCTGATCTGTTCCCCGGGTTCCGGTCTGATGCTCGGGTCGTGTTGCTGGTTCGGCGAATCGTCATCGATCAGCCGGCGAGCAGAAGACGTATCGATGCTGGTGCAGGCAGGCGTCACCACAGGTCCCTGCGCCGGGAACAAACCGAACCCGACAAGAACACCGCACCGACAGCGCCGAGCGCCAGCGAGGGTGAGGGAGCGCCAGCGACGGGTAGACATCACAACGACACCGGGTAGAGAACACACCGTGACCACGACGAAGTCACCGGCGGCAAGGACGGCCCGTGAGAGAAGAGAGCGCAGCGAACGGAGCGAGAGGGAAGGCGCAGCCTGACCGGAGACATCGCGTCGAAGAGCGATCCGACAAGCGCAGCGCAGTCACCGGCCGAAGGTCGGTAGTGAACGAAGAGAGCGAAGCGAACGCAGTGAGAGGGAAGGAGCCTGCGACTGACCGGCACTCAACCGATACGAAACCGGGTAGACAGCGAGTAGTTCCACGAGGCGCCGAGCGTAGCGAGGGCCGCGGCCGACCGGTGAAGTGCAATCGAGACGCCGTGCGCTCCGCTCCGCGTGACGGTGACGGCCAACGCTACGCCGTCGTCCTGCCGCCACGCTCCGCTACGCGCACGGCCGAAGGCCGGGTGGAGTGGACGAGCAGACGACACATAGAAACCGCAACGTCGGAGGGAGGACGAAGTCCGACCGGGAGCGAGGCCGCCAGGCCGAGCTCCTCTCTAAACCCCTATGCCGCAGCGCCCGCCATCACCTCATCGACCACCAGCCACTGACCGACCGACGACCGGATCCCCGACCCGCGGCTATCGCCGGACCGAACCCCTCGCCGACGCTCGGGGACGGGCAGGCCGCTATCGCGGGTCACTGGCGGGGCCGGGCCGACAACGGGTGCGGCTATCGCCGGGGTCTCACCGGGACGGCGAAGCACGTCGCGGTCAGTTTCGGCCGACTGGTCAGAATCAAGTTGCGGCTGGCCGTCACTTCGGTCGGGTCGCTACCGGTCTGAGTCCGGTGCGGACACGGTCAGGAGAACGCGAGCTCGTCGATCGAGATGACAGGTGAGACCTCGACTGTGGGACGGCGGGTGCTGCCGGGAACTCGTCCCCGGTCGCCAGCGATGCCGGGGCCGCGGGCAGGGACGTGGGTCGGTGACGACGAGCACCCAATGCGTGTACGGGACAGCGAAAACCTGGTCGTTGACGGTGAGCATCACGGTCTCAAGCGTGGGGTTGTCTCGGGCCCTGGACAGGATGCCGGAGACATGGCTGTCCCCGGACGCTGAACTCGATCTCTCCTTGTGGTCTGTCCCGATCGCGAACGCCGGACTGTGACCGGCGGGGCCGGGGCCCGGTGCCACCGGTTTGTCCTGAGTGATTACCTGCGCTTCGACGAGGTCTCGTGATCGGTCGGGCCGTGGCGGCAGGGACACGGGTCAGCGCCGGGCGCACGGGTGTCGCGCAAGGCTTCCGCCACTCCTCGTGGTTCAGGGTCGGTTGTAACGATCGTCAACGATCTCAATCTGGACGATGTCGAAGAACCACCGTCCCTGCACCGCGGCCACCGCTTCGGCGGAGACGCGAGCGTAAGCTTTGACGTCGTATTCTTCGTCAACGTCCGCCTCGATTGAATCGTTCCGATGATCCCAGCGCACATAGTCAATGGATACGTCGATCTCAATTTCGACTACCGCCGTGGCAGTCTTGTCACCTAGCGAGACTTCAATCTCATCTACGTCCAGTACTCGAGAAATACGAGTTATTGAAATCACAGCTTGGTCTCGTTGTGGAGTCAACAGCAAGTGCTCGCCGAGCACTTCCGTCACGTCGAGGTGATCCTCAGAAATTGCGGGGAGTTCATCCCGGAGAGTTTCGGTGACAGCCAATACTGCTTCGTCGGTTCCACTTCGCAGCTTAAGGAGCTCCCTCTTGACCGACCACAGGTCTTTGACGATGGTCGGCGCGTCCGTGCCGGAGAAGTGTCGATATGCATCACTGTCAGATGAAACGAGGACAACGTTGACGAGGTCGCCCGATGTTGCTGCCACAAGTCGCCAGGAGGCACTGTCCGCGCCACCCGTCTTAACCGCTGAGGTTCCGTCCCGCTTCGTTCTCCCTGCGCCCGTTCGCAGGATTTGATCGCGAAGACCGAGAATTGCGGCATCGGGTTGGTCCTTCAGTCGAAGAATACGCACTGCCCCACTACCGTCATCCCGCCAAAGGTCGTCGAGCTGTTCCTCTATATGCTCGATCACGTCTGCAACGTCCATCACAAACGCTGGACCTCCCTCGAAACCAGGTATGACACTTACAGCGAGATGCTTCACCTGGGTGAGGTAATCAGTTTGGGCCTGTGTGGCGACGCGGTGAGCGTGCTCTGCCCACTCCCAAATGACGGGCTCGGGGATCCAGATTTCAATGTCGAGTTCCTGAGCATCGATGGTGCGGATGAGTTGTTCAATCGCCTCGACGCTCATCATGCCCTTCGGGCTGGCATTTGTGTCGAGGGCGATCGCGTGCACCGTTTGGGGAATGCGAGTCTGTGCCGTCACCCTTCATACCGTAGTGAATGAGATGCCCCCCGGCGGATGCGCGCAACGCGCCTCAACACGCACGGATGGCAGGCCATGCACGCCTGGGCTGGCCAGCATCGCCGTCGAGCGGCTAGGGCAACTGCTCCGGAGCACACCTGCCGATGCGCGAACCCGCTCAATCTAGGAACCGACTCTGGCAGCACACAACACGGGGTGCATCTGCACGCTAGCGGGTGTCGTCAGCTCAGCAGCACGACAAGAGGGCGACACGTGCTCACTTTCATCTGGTCTGTGTCACGGCCAGCGCAGCGCGGTCCCAGCCAGCCTTGGCAACCGAGGCCGTGCCGTTCACGATGATCCCCTCCCTGGGCCGAGTCTAAGCGTTCCTCAAACGATGCATTCGGAAGCAAGAAAGGAAACAGTTCGGGTGCCCGATAAGCGTCCGGCTTCCGGAGCCGATCACTCGATCACGGCTCCGTGCATCCGCACAGCCCGAGGCTCGCGGGTTACGGGGCGCGGTTCGGCGGGGCTCGCGGCGGTGGGCGGTCCCTGCCACATCTCGATGAAACGCGGCAGGCTCTTGCCTCGCTGTGAGTTCGAGGACAAGACAGACACCGGTGATGGCGGTTCCTTCCAGAACTGGACCAAGTGCCGCTCGACGGGTGAATCCACGACCTCGTCATAGGCTGCGTCCCGGCCGCTGGCGTGGAGCCGCGCCCGGTGGCTGCCCTGCTCATCACCCATGATGCTCCCGACATCCTTCCTCTCGAAGCTTGCCGACCGGTTGAAGTAGGCGCGTCCTTCCGGGAGCATCAGGGACAGCTCGTGGATGTCTTCCCACTCTGGCGCAGTTGCCTCCGGTCTCGCGTCGAGGACCTCGACAGTCAAATCAATGGGACCCGAATATACGCCCGTGGAAACCAACGGCACTATCAGCGCAGACTCCCGCATCTCGCCGCGCATCGCCGCCTGCAGGGCAGCTATAGGGTCTGCCGGAGGAAAGGGCTCTATGACGAAGTCCACGACATGATGCCATGCACTAATCACGAAAGTGCCGGATTCGATCACGGGCGCTGCCTCCCTAGCGTCGAGGTGGAACGTGCGTGGTTCGATTACCGCATTGGAACATAAAAGACGGCGGTCAGTACAGAGCAAGCTCCGGACGTGTTCAGATTCCAGGAAGGGAGCGGCCAGAAACCGTCCCGCAAAAGGTCCGACTTGTGGAACGCTATCCGCCCTTTTGCGCATCGATGAGCGCGCGTCGACCCTCTAGAAGCCGGGGCTTGACAGCATTGCGCGTCAAGCACGAAGGTTCGGGCATGAGAATTTATCTGCGTTTGGCTACCGCCTTAGTGCTCGCCGGGATAATCGCGGTGTGCTCAAGCGGGTGCAGCGGCGCGGACCCGAGTGATGCAGGCCAAGCACCAACGTCGATGGCGACGCCATCCGAGGCCGCGACCCAAGAAGCTGCAGCCGGACTGAGCGAGTTTGAGCAGCAACTCCCAATCACCGGACAGTTCGTCAACCAATGGACGGAGACAGTCGGGTCCGTCGAAATAGCGCGTCGTGACAATGGAACTGTCTGGGTGACCCTCACCGACTTTCGGACGGGATCTGCTCCCGATCTCCGGCTCTACCTCAACGAAGGTGCGCTAATCAAGAACTCCGACGACGCATGGACGACCGATGTGGGAGCCAGGTATGAACTCGCGGGCAGCGTCAGCGAGAACGCCAGCGTTCAGGAGTTCGAGGTTCCCGGAGCTCACACGATGGACGAGATTCACAGTGTCACGGTGAGGCACTACGCGGCTCCCGACTTTCCAGCTTTCGGCTCGGCTCCACTCAGCTAACCATTCACGCCCACAAGGTCAGCGATGTGCAACCCTACGTCGACAGCGGACTGGCTGAACTGATGAAACGACGCAAGTGCCCACCTTCGCTGAGCCGCGTTCCACCTGTTATCGTCCGCCTATGACGAGCGAGCTGTTCGGGCAAACGCCCACCGAGGTGCCGGCCAAGCCGCCGGTCCAGAAGTCGCAGCTGGTGATGATCGCCGGCCTCGCCGCCGTCGCGATCACCGGAGTCCTCATCGTCGGAGACCTAGCAGTCGACACCGTCTTCCCCTCACGGCCGATGATCGAATCAATGAAGGACCTGGCGAACGACACGGAGGGTATAGCCGACTTGCACATCAAAGGGACCACATTCCTAGACGGCGGTCCCGCCAAGCTCTTCGGAACCTTTACCCTCGAACCTGACCTCTCCGCCGAGGAGGAGAAGCAGATATTCGTCACTGTCGATGCGTGGGCCGATTGGACCAGCTTCCGCTACTCACTCAAAGACTTCACCGTCACCGTTGAGCGGCCTGGAGGCATGGGCGTGTTCACCCGCAGCAGCTGACGCTGCGCCGCACGAGCCGCGCCAGCAGCGTCGTGCGGCCCAGATGCCCTTCTCGTATGAGGCGCGTCACTGGCCACTGAACCTGATGCGAATTCTCTGCCCGCTCAGGGTCCCGCTTACGGCCGGCAACCACCCAGATCGGCTCCCGGATGCCTTACGTTCCTAGCTCTGAGTCCGTGAGTTTGAGAATTAATCGTCGGAGTCGGTCAGGTTTGAGACGCTGCGACAACCTTGTAGGTATCGACCTTAAACAGGATGGAGCAAGGATGACCCGCAGCGGACGAACAACGGTGGTGCGTGGCGCGGCGGTTGCCGCACTCTGCACCGCACTCCTCTCAGGATGTGCCAGCGGCCCGGCCATCGCGGACCTGAACCTCCCAGCGAAAGACCGGGCGAACTGGGTCATGCCACTCGACGAATATCTCTTTCCGTCCACAGACACGATCTATTCCTACGCGTTGAATCTGCTCGTGTCCGAGTGCATGCAGGAGGCGGGCTTCCAGTGGCCGATCATGCCGGAGTCGCTCGATGATACGGACTACAAGAGCCCGATGTCCATGCGAACCCTCGAGGCGGCGCAGACGTGGGGCTATCACACGGTCCCTTCGGCTGAGCGCACGGCGCGCATCGAGAACTTCACGAGAATGAACACGCTGGCGCAATCTCAGCCCGGATTCGACACTGTGTTCACCCCCTGCCTAGAAGACGTGCAGGCTGAGCACCCGGTCTTTGGCGGTGCCACCAGGTCGAGCCAACCCGCTTCGTCGAGCTATTGGCAAACCGTAGAGGATGCCGCAACCACCGGCCCAGTGAAGGCGGCCGCGGACGCCTGGCGCGACTGCCTCGACGAGGCCGGCTACGGTGGCGCTCCGGACAGTCCGCTGGATGGCATGCCGACCGACGAGATGCGGGCCCAGCTCGGCATCCCCGGGTACGCGCCGGGGGTGGATGGTCCGCCCGAGCCGCCGTTGACCCAGGTGGAGATCGCGCTCGCGACCGCCGATGTCCGGTGCCGGGAGTCAAGCGGTTGGGCGCAGGCGCAGTACGACGCCCAGTGGGATCGTCAGGTCGAGTTCATCCAGGCTAACGCCGACCGGCTGAGCAGCGATCGGGAGAAGTGGCTGAAGGACCGGCAGGTGCTGCTCGAACTGATCGCAACGTACGCCCCGGCGCAAGGATGAGCAGGCGCGTGTGGCTGACCGCGATCGGGGTTGCCACCACGGCTGTTCTGGTCGCCGGCGGGTGGTTTGCGGCGCAGGCGTTCACCTCTCCCGCGCAGTGGGAGGCGCAGGCGACTCCGCCGGCCGCCGAACCCGTTCTCGCTCAGATCGAGCGCGGGGATCTCATCGCGACCCGGACCCTGCCGGGAGTGATCGCGGCGCAGACGGAGGAATCGGTGACGCTCGCTGCGGTGACGGATGCCGCACGCAGCGTGGTCACCGACAGCCCGCTGTCGCCGGGTGCCAACTTGGCAGCGGGCGCAAGGGCGGCGTGGGTGAACGGTTCACCGGTGTTTGCGATCGCGTCACCGTTCCCCTTCTACCGTGACGTTGGCGTCGGCGATGCCGGGCCCGACGTTCGGGTGCTGCAAGACAACCTCACCCAGCTTGGGTTACTGGGCAGCGCGGATGGCAAGTTCGGGCAGGCGACAGCGCAGGCCGTCGCAAAGCTGTACGTGGGAGTAGGCGGCACCGCCCCCCACCGCACCCTTGACATCGCGACACCTGTACAAACAACCAACACCGGCACCGATGCAGCCACCGCACCGGCTCCCGCACCGCCAGCCGAACACCCGTACCTGCCGCTCTCCGCCGTCGCGGCGTTCTCCTCCCTGCCTGCCCAGATTGTCGCCATACCGCCGGTCGGCGCCGATGTGACCGCAGGGGCGAGCATCGGGGTTGTCTCCACCCGGAATGTCGTGCGGGTGGGCGTTACGCCGGATGCGGCATCCGCCCTCCTTCCCGGTGCGATGGTCACCTTCACCGCGGCCGGGCAGCCGGCCGCGACCGGGGCCGTCGATCGGGTCTTCGAGGCGACGGCCGATGAGGTCGGGGTCAGCGTCGGCGGTGAGCCGATGAGGTGGGCGGACATCATCCCCGCCGGCGAGGACGCGCTGGCGGCAGTAGGCACGGCGGTGAGCGTCGTGGTCGAAACACGGCAGATCGCGACCGGCGCGCTGCTGGTGCCAACGGTCGCGGTCGCGCAACAGGAGGGTACCGCCGGAATCGTGCTGCGCCGCGAAGACGACGGTACGTTCCTAGAGGTGCCGGTCACCGTCCTCGGCTCGGACGGTGGGCGATCCGCGATCGAGGGTGCGCTGCAGCCGGGAGATCGGGTGCGGGTGGACTGATGCCACTCATCGATCTGCGCGGGGTGTCCCGCGTGTACGGCGCCACTGAGGCTCCCGTGCATGCTCTCGTCGACGTGTACCTGCGAGTGGATCCCGGCGAGTTCCTCGCCATCATCGGGCCGTCCGGTGGCGGCAAAACCACCCTGCTGTCTATCATCGGTGCGCTGGATACGCCGACCTCGGGCGAGTATCTGCTCGATGGGGTCGCGGTTCCACGCGAGGAAGGCCGCGAACTTGCGGCGCTGCGCGCCGGTACGTTCGGCTACATCTTCCAAAGCTTTCACCTGCTCGATCAGCGCCCCGCCTCCGACAGTGTTGAACTGGGGATGCTCTACCAGGGTGTCGGTGCGAAGGAGCGCGCCGCCCGCGCGGCCGAGGCGACAGAGCACATCGGCATGCGCGACCGCCTTGGTACCCGAGCCGCCCTGCTGTCCGGCGGGCAACGCCAGCGGCTCGCCATCGCCCGCGCGATCGCCTCCCGCGCGCCGGTACTGCTCGCTGACGAGCCCACCGGCAACCTGGATTCCGCCACCGGCGCGCGCGTCATGGCGGAGCTCACCCGGCTGCACCGACAAGGCGTCACCGTGATCGTCGTCACCCACGACGCCGAGGTTGCGGCCGCCGCATCGCGCGTGGTGCGCATCACCGACGGGAGACTCACCGAGGAACGGCGGCAGGCCATCGAGCCCTCGACCCGCACCGGGCCGACCGCGCAAGCCGCCTCCGCACCCGCCCGCCGCCGCCGGGTTCGCTTTGGCGACCTGCTTGCCGACGCCCTCGCCTCACTGCGTTCCAGAACCCGGCAGTCGCTCGCCCTCGCGGGCACGGTAGCGCTGGCCGTCGCGCTGCTGGTCACGACGCTGGGGCTGGATGCTTCAACCCGCGCCCAGGTGACCTCAACCTTCGACGCCCACGCCAGTCGGGAAGTGAGCGTCCAATGGGAACCAGAAGATGCGGCATCAGGCGCACCCGCACCGGTGGAGGCGGTGACCGCCGCCAGTACCCTCGCCGGCGTCGAGTCTGCGGCCGTGGTCTCGGGCTACCTCGAAAGTGCGATCAGCAATGGATCGACCGCGCGCACAGGGCAGGTCCACGAAGCGGCCGGCGACCTTGCTTCGGCGCTGCGCGCTGAGCTCAGGTGGGCGCGCGACGACGGCGCGGGGTTGCCCAGAGCCGGCGAGGCGTTGGTCGGAGCATCCCTCGCCGACCAGCTGGAGCTCGGCCCGCTGATTGCACGTCCGCAGATTGCCATAGCCGGCACCCCGTTCACGGTGGTGGGCATCATCGACACCTCCAACCGTGCGCCTCTGCTGGCCGGCGGCGTCGTGCTCGGCGATGGGCAGGCGCCCGCTGAGTTGACCGCGCAGAATCGCACCCTGTTCATCCGCACGGGCGCGGGTGCCGCGTTGCAGGTTGGACGCCAGCTCCCGGTCGCGCTAGACCCGTACTCACCAGACGCGTACGTCGTGCAGGCCCCCACCGATCCGACCACGTTGCGGGCCGAGGTGCAGTCCGGGGTGCGAGTCGCGCTGCTGGCGTTCACCGGTTTAGCGGCGATGATCGCAGTGCTGACGCTGATCAACGCGATCGGCTCGGCGATCACCGCGCGCCGTGCCGAGCTGGGGCTGCGGCGCGCGCTCGGTGCACGCAGAGCCGATCTGATCGGGCTGGTCGTCGCCGAATCGGCCATACTCGGCGCGGCCGGCGGTGTGCTCGGACTCGCGGCGGGCTTCGCCGGGATCCTCGGATTCACCGTCGCGAACCGGTGGCTGCCGGTCTTCGACGTGGCCCTTGCCCCGCTCGCGATCGTTGCGGGTGTCGCGATCGGCGCGCTGGCCTCGATCGTCGGTGCGGTACGGGCCAGCAGAGTTCATCCGGCGGAGGCGCTGCGGCAATGATGCACAACCCGACCGACTGGCCCACCGATGTCAGGATCCGGCGCCGCCAACAACCTAGTCTGATGAGATCGGTGCGCATCCGCGCCGGCGGGGAGGGGACCGCGTGGACGACAGGCGTGCCGCGTTCGAAGCACTCTTCGCCGAGCACCATCCCGCCGTGCTCCGGTACATCGGACGTCGCGTCGACCAACGCGAGCAAGCGCGCGAACTCGCCATGGACTGCTTCGAAGTGGCGTGGAAGCGCTTCGACCCGCAGCATCCGTTCGGCCTACCCTGGCTGCTGCGCACCGCGCACAACATCGTCGGCGACTCCTACCGGCGCCGCGACCGGGAACGCGTCGGCCTGGCGCACCTCGCCGACATCGAGCGCCTCGGCCCGGAAACCGGGTCCCACGACCACGTTGAACTCTCAGTCGCAATGGACCTGCTGCCGGAGCCGGACCGGGAGGTGCTCATGCTCGTGTACTGGGACGGGCTGTCGGCCGCTGATGCGGCACAGGTCATTGGATGTCGCGTGCCCGCGGTTTGGAAACGCCTCAGCCGGGCACGGGATGCCTTGCGTGCACTACTGGACGATGACGCAACACTCCCACAGGAGGTGAATGAACTTGCGCTGGACCGATGACCGCCTCGCCGAGGGACTGACCTCCCTCGACCCGGCACACACTGCACCCGACTCGGCGACGACCTCGACCGACTGGGCGCAGCTGCGAACCATGATGGCCACCGACCGCCGCCGGGCTCGCCCGCCGCTGCGGCTCCGGCTGCGCGCACTGTGGGCAGTCCCGATTGCTGCCGCCCTCGTCACCGTCGCCGTGGTGACCGGTTCAATCACCAACCCGCCTGCCTACGCGCAGACCCCACCACCGCTGGCTCCGACATCGGTCGCAGAGCCTCTCGACGAAGTCGTCGACGAGTCGGTGCAAGTTTTGCTCGCGGCACCGCAGCAGCCAGCCAGGCGAGAGGGACAGCTCGTTCGGTGGCGGCATAGTCAGGATGCCGAGGGCGAGCCGGTGTTCATTCCCCAGCGGTACGCCTGGGAGCGGGATGAGAACGGCGTCGCGTCGGTGCTGGTCACCGCGGAGCAGCCGTATTCGGTGCTGGCCGACGGGCAGATTACCGAGCCCGCTGGTCCCGCGCCGACCGCCGGCACGCGAGTGAGCACGGCAGCTGAAGACGAGTATTTCGGCGGATTCCCTGCTGCACCGCCCGCCGACACTGCGGGACTTGTCGCCGCGCTTCGCGAGAAGATCCCGCTGCGCGACGACGCGGACGGCATGGAGTATTGGGGCGCCTTCCGAATGCTTCTGAGCGAATGGACGCTCACACCCGCCCATCACGCCGCAATGCTGCAGATCCTTGAGCAATCCGGCGGGCTGGAGCTGCTCGGCACTGTCACCGATCGACTCGGTCGCGACGGCATCGCCCTCCGGCTCACATCGTCGACCCGCACAGCGTTTGAAGTCACAGTGATCATCGACGCCGCCACCCGACAGATCATCGCCTCCGACGTCATCTACGCCGGTGGACTAAACGTCCTCGATGAGCCCGCCGGCAGTGTCGTCGAGTACTCTGCGTGGCCCGATCTCAGGAACTGATCTCCGCGTTGAGAACGCGATCGAAGTCTCAGCGAGTAGTTACGTGGGCAAGACGTAGACCATGAGTGGCTGCCTCGAAGAATAGCGCCCGTTGAGGGTCCATCTGCGGACCCGGCCCATGGGCAGCGCACGGTTTTCGTTGCTGTAGGACCGCTCACATGCATGGGTGGATGCGCCCTGCACTCGGATCTGCAGGGGGCAGTAGACGAACCTATCTCGATATAGCTAGAGTTCAGGAATGGATGAACTCGCGCGGGTCACTCCCGCGACTGTGGACGTGCTCCGTGTACTTAATGCAGGGGATGATGCCTGCTGGGGTCTTCGCGTGATCAAGGAGAGCGGGCGGCCTCCGGGCAGTGTATACCCAATCTTGGAGCGTCTCGAACGTGCGGGGTGGGTGTCTTCGGCGTGGGAGACAGAGAATGATCGATCGGGCCCTCGTCGTCGTTTCTACAAACTCACTGACGGTGGTGCGGTTGCTGCCCGGGCGGTGATCGCGCGGTTTGACGCGAAATCCAGGGCAGCTTTTCGACCGACCGGCGCCCAGGCATGATGCGCCTAGCCGAGCAACTGGTCCTTCTGGCCTCTGCCACCCTTCCTGCGACGGCCCGTGCCCGCTATCGGGAACAGTGGATGGCCGACTTGCGCGATGCCGACGAGTTGGACATCCGCCGCTCCGGCATCGTTCTCGGCGCATTCAGCTTCGCCGCAGCCGCGGTCTCGCGTGAACTGCTCAACACGGAGATGAGTACGTCGCGCAGCTGGAGGCAGCTCGGCATTGCAGTATTGGTGGTGGCGGTTCCCCTGTTGCTCGGCGTTGTCTCCAACGACTTGGCCGGCGGATTCAAGGTTGTCCTCAGAGACAATTTTGACGTGTATCAGGTGCTGATAAACACACCGCTGACCCTCGTGTTTCCAGTGCTGGTAGTTCTTCTGAGTTGCCTGCGGTTTTACCGGGAAATCGGTCACCGATATGTGTCCAACACCCGAGTGCGAGTTCGCGTGGGAAGCTACGTATTCGCCAAGTTCCTCCTTGCCGGCGGCACCAGTTTCGTTGTGTTTTTCTTGTTTGCGTTTGTGCCGTTTGTGATTGCTTTCTACTTGTGGCCGACGTTGGGGAATCCGTCCGTTGACGCGAGCGCTTACAGTCTGACGACGAGCACGGCTCTGGCGGACAGCTTTGAGCGCACCACCTACAGTTCGCTGCTTGAGCACGGGACGATGACGTACGGCGTCGCATACTCGGCGTGGGTCGGTTTCAGCGCGAGCATCTACGCGAGTCTGGGGATCGCCGCATTGCTTGTGGTGAAGAATCGCGTGTGCGCGCTCGCCATCCCGTTCCTGGTTTACTTCGGCGAAACAGTCATCGCCGCGGTGATCGGGTACCCGCAGGCGGGGCTTGTGTACTCAACGTTCCCGTTCGGGCTTAGCCAAACCTCGTTCCTGGCGGGAGCGGCCCCGACCCTGGTGTTGGCCGTCCTCACCGGGATCCTCTGTCTCGTCGTCCTCAGGCGGGTACACCGCATCGAGAATCTCGCCTAAGTGGGCCGGCGCTGGCGTCACACGGTGCGACCGGCGTCCGTCGCACTTCTCATCACGATGGCTGGGCTGGGATATGGCACCCGCCTACTGCCTGAGCCGGGCGACCTTGTTGCGCCCCCAGGGGCCTGGGATCTGGCGCTGGATCTTGCGACTGAACCGCACTTCATTACCTACGTGATACTGATGGCCTGGCTGGTGCGGCTGGTGATCGCACAACCCGTGGCCGTGCCGGGCTTGATACGGTTGGGCAGCTTTCGCCGGCTGGCCGCCGTATCCTGCGCCGCCGCGGTTCCGCCGATCGGCGTAACCCTGGCGACTCTGACAGCCGCGTGGCTGATCGCCAGTGCCGCACTGGGGTTGCGGTGGTCGGGCGACCCCACACCAGGAACCGCGGCCGCTCGTCTTTCACTCGTCGGAATCTCGGCGCCTCTCGGGCTCCTCCTGCAGATCGCGCTCATCGTCCTGTCTCTCATCACCATCCAGTTCCTATTCACCACGTTGTGGGTTGTCTTCCGGCGCCGCGCGGTAGAGATTCTGTCCGCGCTCGCCCTGTGGCTCTGGGCCGCTGCCGCAACGATGGGCGCATTCCCGGAAGGGTCACCGCTGAATTTTGGCTACTTTCTCAACGCCTCCTTGAGCGCGACATCGGCGGCGGGAGCATTGTCCGCGGCGGCGAGCATCGCGGCCACCTGGGTGTTCTGTGCTCTGGCGATCGGCGAGCAGGATAGGCGTGCGCGCGGGGGCGGCACGCGCTTCACTGCGCCGGCGCTCGTCTTCATGGCCGGGGTGGTGGGCTTGCTGGTGGTTACGATCAACGGGATCGACCTGCACGATACATCGCTGTACGACACGGTGTCGGTCGCGTTCACTGGCAGCGCGGGAACGCTGGCGCAGTTCTTCGTCTCCTCGTTTATCTTCATCGGCTACGCCTACATGTTCGGTGTCCGCTTGTCGGAGGTGCGGGACGGCTGGGCACAACTTCAGCTCCTCCGTCACGGTTCCATCACTCGATGGTGCGCTCGCCTCGCACTTGTCGAGTTCCTGAAAGCCATTGCATTCCTCGCCGTGCTGCTTGGCCTGGCAACCCTCATCTACTTGCTGTTGGGAGGACGTGAGTTCTCTCCGCCTGATGGAGGCTTCGCAGTTTGGGCTTATCAGTTCATGGTCAACGGGGTGCTGCAGCTTGCCGTGTACCTCGGCGCCGTTTTCGCAGCCACCTGGGTCACGCCGAGTCGGGCAGGTGCGCTGGTGATCTGCGCTCTCCTGATCATGCTCGCCTACCTGCAGAACACGCCCTCGCCGTGGCTGCCCGTCCAACTGTCCGGCATGGCTCTCACGGTGGACGGGTGGTCTCCCGTGCTCGCTGCCACCGGAACCCTGGCAGCGGCGTTATGCGTACTCGTCGTTTCAATCCCTCCACTGCTTCATTGGCAAAAACTACGTTCGTGAAAGGTACAGAGATGACAATCGTGTCGGTTCGTGGCGTCACCAAACGGTACAGAGGGACGGTCATCCTCGATGACGTTTCCTTTGACCTTGACCGCGGCAAGACCTATGGGTTAGTTGGAGCAAATGGTTCGGGGAAATCGGTTCTGCTCAAGCTGCTCTGCGGATTCACCGTGCCAGATGCTGGCGAGATCTGGATCGATCCGCGCTATCTGTCAAAGAACCGCAGCTTCCCCGACAGATTCGGGGTGACGATCAACGGCCCGGCATACCTGCCGGGGTCAACGGCGCGGCAGAACCTTCTCGACCTCGCCGCCATCCAGAAGCGGATCAACCCGGACGAAGTCGACGCGGCACTACGACGAATCGGCCTGCGACCCGAACTGAAACAGAAGGTACGCAACTACTCCCTCGGGATGAAGCAGAAGCTCTCCTTGGCGCAAGCACTCATGGAAAGCCCGGAAGTGCTGCTACTCGACGAACCATTCAACGCCCTGGACGCAGACAGCGTGGGCACGCTTCGCGCGATTCTTCGCGAGGAACAGGCCAAGGGCACAACGATCATTTTTACCAGTCACAACCGGGAAGACATCGACGAGCTCAGCACCGAAATCCTCGAAATCAACGCCGGCCGAATCAGTCAGGGTCGAGGCGCACTATGAGCCATCGTCTTGATCCCGTCCGCCCGGAAGCCATCGACCTACCACCGACCGAGTCCTACGACCTCACGCACCTTGTGGACGCGTCAGTACAAGGAGACAAGCTCCTGCGGGATTACCGGAATGTTTCTGCTACCCCCGGGGCGTGAGCAGCGCAGTGCCCGTTCAGGGTCCTTCCTGCGGGCGTGAAGACGTTTTGCCTTCATACCGGTGAACTACATTGTTGTGATTTGCTCACAGGTATCTTTCGGGCTGCTGCGGTTTCCGACGCGCTTCGCGCGCCGAAGCCTTGCCCTCAGGTCGCCCTACCGGGCTCCCGAGTTACGTTGCTTATTCGAGTGAAGCGGCGCTTCGCGCGCCGCTCAGGAGATCATGAGCGACTCGACCAGCACCTTTGCTGCGGAGCCAGACGCCGAATTTGCGGCGGTGGTGAGGATACCTCTCAACGCGGCCAGGGCACCCTTGATTCGCTTGCGGTCCGGTTCCGGTTTCGTGATTTCTGATAGCGCAGCTTTCGCCGCCTCCTCACCGAGTTCTCGCTCGTCTGAGTCAATATCGTTCGCGCCCGACAGCAGCCCAATAGCTTCAGTGAGGGTTTTCGCTAGATCCTCATATCCCTCGGATATCGGAGAGAGGTTTTGAGTGTTCGTTGATCCGCCATCCCAAGCGACGTTCGCTTGCCCTCCTGACACCATCACGACAGGAGCATTGAAGACTTGGCTTCCGCGTGCACTCATCGAAGGACGTGGGGCAGAATCCGAAAAGCTTGCGACCAGGTGACTCATTCCGTTGAAGCTGCGCGCGCCTCGTACGTCATTGATTTTTACGTTGGTGACGTAGATGGTCCGAGTGCCTCCGCGAGGGTCCGGGAGGTGAATTTCGTCACCTTCCCAGACAGGCGCGTCAACTTCGAAGAACGCTTTTGTGCTCTGGACATGCGATCGTAGGTTTTGCCGCGTCTCCTCCGATGTGCGGGGCTTGTTGACTACAACAACATCGGTTAAGCCGAACGTCCCACCCATTCTGGACAGGAATCCACCGTTCTGATACCCAAGAGCCATCGCGACCTCCAACTTGACTTCTCGCAACCTACCGCGAACTTCTCTCAAAATAGCGTTGGTTCCGGAGCTTTTCACTGATCGGACGTATCAACCCAAGAGCGGACGTAGTAACGATTTGTTCCGTTCGGAGCGCGAGTCTGTTCACTCGTTGCCCGCTGAGCGTCGGACGACCGGGCTCAACACGCGATTCATTACCTCCTCAATGCTGGGCCGTGCTGCAAGCTGATCGAATGGGCGACAAGGCGATCTATGTTGAGATCGAGATCAAAGCCGCCGTCGATCGCGTGTGGGAACTCACCCAAGGCGTCGCTCAGCATCCGCGATGGGATCTTCGGTTCAGCGCCATCACTCCGGCCGCGGAGCTTCCAACCGGCGGCTACCGATTCACCTACGAACGCCGGATGCCGCTTCACACCATCACGGGGACGGGCGCCTCGCTAGGAGAGCGACAGCGACCGGACGGAACACGCACCTCGGCACTGAGGTTCGCGACGAACGATAAATTCTCGCCACTCGGGGCAGGTCGTGGCTACTGGCGGTACCTTCCGACGGCTGAGCGAACCACCTTCATTACCGGCTTCGATTACGACCCTGGGTGGGGGCGACTCGTGGACCGGTTGGTTATGCGTCGACTCATCGGATGGATGACGGCGTGGAGCTTCGACCGCCTGCGAATCTGGGCTGAAACGGGCACGCCGCCGGAGCGGTGGCCGCTGGTGTCCGTTCTCGCGTTTTGGCGACCGGACCGGCCCAAAGCGGCGCGATGCCGGCGAGCCCCGCGCCTCGGAAACGCGATGGCCCAAGCCCCGAGAACCCTGCACACCCTGGAAGCGCCATGACGTCGATTTTCCAGCACGCACTCGGCGATGACTTCGATCGATTGCATCCAATGCTGCAGCTCCGATTCGGGGTGGGGCTTGACGCC
This sequence comes from Salinibacterium sp. ZJ450, assembly GCF_011751885.2. Classification (NCBI taxonomy): domain Bacteria; kingdom Bacillati; phylum Actinomycetota; class Actinomycetes; order Micrococcales; family Microbacteriaceae; genus Ruicaihuangia; species Ruicaihuangia jiafui. Next base: position 2,479,750 of record NZ_CP061771.1, on the reverse strand, counting down.
GGCTACGCAGCTATCGGTCGTGGCACGATGGCGCAGATCAGGCGCGGGCCATGGTGGACGATCCCCTTCCTGCGCATCGGGAAGATTCGCAACATCCTCATCCCGATCTCGGCGAGAACGTGCCGTTCACGATCGAGAACTATCCCTACCTCGACCCATTCGGTCGTGAGACCGTCACGTTCGTGCGTGAATACCGGGTTCGCGACAGACCGAGCCGGTTCGACGCAACCATGGTCCTGAGCGACGGCAAGGTGCTCGACTACTTGGGCACCCACCAGCACCTGGCCGTCGACCTTGACCTATCAATCGAACCGGACGGGTCATTGCGCCTGTGTTCCGGTGCCCAACGCTTTTACGAAGGTCCCCTCGCGTTCCGGTTTCCGATGCTCTTCAGTGGCCGAGCCGACCTGCACGAGTCATTCGATGACTCAGCGAACGTCTACCGGATCCGACTGGAAGTGCGAAATCGTCTCTTCGGATTCCTGTTCGGCTACGAAGGCGAATTCACGTGCGACTTCGTTCCGGCGTCCGACGCGCCAGCCCGGCTCAAGCCACGACGACACGAACGGCGCACCTAGGCAGCGGTGGCCTTGCCGGTTCTGACGCTCGCCGCCAGCACCCCGATAGATGGGACCTGTGCCATGTCTGGTCTTGCGCCGCTCGTCGGGGTGCACGCCTTGATGCTTGCTGTTCTGACTGCCCGTTGAGCGTCCGTTTCTGCACGCCCATCAAGGTGGGGCACATGGTGTGTCCTGAGCGTGCGCGCTGACTAGGACCGAGAACCAGGAAAGGAGGACACCGCCCGCACTTGATTACGAGTACGCGGGGCTGGGGTCGGTGGTCGGCACCACTTCGCCTGTACTGCGCTCGCTCAGGCGAGAGTGCAAGATCTGGCGGGCTTTGGCGTAACGGCTGCGGACTGTAGATGCCGACGTGTCGAGAATCAGCGATACTTCCACGAGCGTGAATCCCTCCCAGTGCACCAAACTCACGACTTCACCCAGCACGGGTGGAAGGTCACTGACAGCCTGACGTACTTCTTCAGCAATGCCATCGGCCACCGACGATGTTGGTCCGTTCACGACGAGTTCGTCACGTAACCGGTCGGCGAGGGCGGACTTGCGCTTCGATCCTCGCCGATGATTGGCAAGCACTCGGCGGGCTGTCCCAAACATCCACATGCGTGCGCGCTCGTCGTCGGCAGGAAGCGAACGGATGTGTCTCCAAGTGACCAGCATGGTCTCGCTCAGAAGGTCCGCAGCATCCTCGACCGGGGTGACTCTGCGGGTGAAGTACGCCAACAGGTCGGGGGCGTTGCTCAGAATCAACTCCGTGAGGCGTGTGGCGACGGCCGGTTGAGAGGGCCGCGTCACGGTTTAGCGTCCTCAACGCAGTCCGCAGACGTCTCAAGCAGGTAGGCGTCCGGATCCAGGCCGTGTCGTCCTACTTCGGTGCGTACCATGTCCGCGACTGTCGCCATGAGCGCGACGTTCACAACATCGGTCCCGGTCGCACCGGGATGGCCGTCTGGCAACTGTGCATTGGCAACTCCAGCGGTGTAGCGCGGGTCCGGGGTGACCGATGAGATGTCGAGCGACAGCAGGTAAGCACGTGCCGTCGTGACAGACGGATCGTCAGCTGACACGCCAGCCTGAGGCGCGATGCCCCAGTCAATCGAGCACAATTCCGTTCCGGCGGCTCCGAATTCGTGGGTAGAGGTACGGTCCACGACCGGGGTGAACATTGCGATGAGAGTCGGTGCCGCAACCGCCGCGGTCCCACCAGTGAGCAACACGGCCGCCGCAGTGGTGAAGACGGCCACTCTGTGCATCGGAAACCACTCACGTCGACGCCGTCGGCCGGAGTCAGCGTGCGCCGCAGTCAGCGCTTCCACTTCGTCGGCGATTCTGCGCGTGTATGGTGCCCCCGACGGTGCGCTTCGACTCAGCCATGAATCAAGGTCATCGCCCACGTCATCCTCCAGCCCTGTTGACGGTACCGTGCGTAGCGTCCTTACTTGCGTACGTGTCCGGATGTCTGCAAAACGTCCATACGGTTGCCGCTGGAAGGAACCCAGTTGATAGACGTAAGGTTCCAGCGACAGGTCGAAGCTCCAAGCGCTCTGCGCGCTCATGCGTGACTGGCGCACGCCCGCTGGAGGTCCGGTTTACGAATCAGTCAAGGCCCTCGGCGTTAACGCTGAAGGATGATCTCCCCGACCACTGTGATTCCATCGGATTCGTACATGGGGATGCTGATCCGCTGACCCTTCGTTGACTCTTGCCACTCAAGGGCGTCCTCAGGCGAATCGAACGACTCGCTCATGCCGTTCGCTTCCCCGAGCTCACTGGCGTTCACATAGCCGGGGTTGCCCTCAGCGGACTCAACTGCGAGTAGATCAGGTTCGCCAAACCCCGGCTTCGATGCCCCGAATGTTTGTCCGCGGGCGTTCACCCCCCACGCCGTCTCGATCTGGTGGACGAACTGGGTAGAAACGATCGCCTCCACTGTGGGCGCGGCGGCGATGTACAACGTGCTGTCTACCGTCAGCGGGAAGTCCATCCAGCTAGTCGTTCGCTTCTGGGCGTCGGCCGAGGAGCACGAGCTGCTCGGATTGTTTCCATTGCGATCAAAGCCCCACCGGATAGCCCCCGGCGCCACACACGTGATGGTCACGCGGACGTGAGTCGCTTGTGGAGGGACGCTCAAGGGGATTTCTGAGGTTGCAGTGACGTTCTGGCTGCTGGTTTGGCCGAGTAGGGCAATGATTGGAGAGCCCGGCTGTGCGCCAGCCGGAGCTGGCACGCCAGGATTCCCTTCGGCCACAGACCCATCCGGATTCGCGATGCGGGGTGGCGGGTTGAGGGTTACCGTCACGGCCGCGGAGACGGCACCGCCGGTAAGAGCGCTCGCTAGCGCGATCGCCCCCACTCCGATCCACGGTCGCCGCTTCCGAAGAAGGGGACGTGCGGAGGTCTCAGCGATCTGTATCAAGCCCGTACGGATTGCTTTAGATCGGTGTTCGTCAAACTTCGGGACATTCATCGGACTTCTCCTCCCCATAAAGCACTGGGTTCGCCAATCGCGTCCGTAATGTGTACGCCGGCCTCACGAGCCCGCCGTCGAGCTCGTGACAGGCGCTGCCGGGCCGCCTCCGCGGAGATTCCTAGGGCTTGAGCCGCCTCCGATGGGCTGAGCTCGTCGAGTCCGACTAACGTCAGAATCGCCGCGTCGGCCGCCGGCAGCCGAGCGAGCACGGCCGCGAGCTGCTGCTGATGCATGAGCACGTCGGCCGCCTCAACTGTGATCTCCTCGGCCGAGCGCGCCGCACTGTCGGCGGGAAGCCTACGAAGAAATGCCCGGTACCGACGCTGATGCCGCACCAGATTCCTCGTGATGTTGTGTGTAGTCGTCAGCAGCCACGGCAGCACCGAACCGTCGACCAGGTGAACCTGACTCCGTCGTCGCCAGAGCTCAAGAAATGCGGCAGCAACCGCATCCTCGGCATCGACTGCTGAAGGGGCGGCGCGCAACGCTGCCCGGAACAGGCGATCACTCTTAACAGGCCGCGCCCGCAACCGACGCCGGCATGACGTCATACCACGCGCTGAAGGTCGGCGGCGTGAAGGTGGGAACCAAACTGGGCATCATCGGCGCCGGCGGGCTCGGCAGCCTAGCAATCCAGTTCGTAAAGGCGCTCGGTGCTGAGGTCTACGTGGCCGAAGTGAACCGAGGCGCTTGGGAGCGGGTCACTGGACTGGGAGCCGCTGCGGTTGCCGAGAACATCCGCGAGTTCGCCGACAAAGAACTTGACGTGATCGTGGACTACGCGGGATTCGACACCACGACCGACGACGCGATCGAGACCGTCGGATTCCGCGGCACCGTCGTGCAGGTCGGAATGGGAACCGAGCGCACGAACATCTCCACGACAACGATGATCCTCAAGCAGCTGAGCTACATCGGCTCGAACGGCGGCACCAATGAGGACTGCGCGGAGGTGCTGGACCTAATCGCCGCAGGAACCGTGTCATCCCACGTCGAGATCGTTGGTTTCGACGACATCTATGACTCGATCCAGCGTTTCGAGCGCGGCGAGGCTAACGGACGTCTGGTCGCCGTCCGTCCGTAGCCGTCCAGGCAGACAAAATGTGGTGCGCCGGGCCGGCCAATCGCTGACCCGGCGCACGCATAGTCTCGGGAAAGCACGCCACATCGCGCCACAGTGGGCTGGAACGCCCGGAGAATTTGCACATCGGGGGCGACGCCGCGAAGCAAGTTCGAAGAGTGGCGAACATTAGCCGTACCTGCATCCGGCGTGAGCCCCGCACGGAGAAGTTAGCTGCGGGATCATCCTCTTCCCCTGATTCAAATTGAATCCTGCCAAGGGTCACCGATGTCGGCGTAGGTACTGGAGATCCACAAGCGCTGAGATCAGCCTGCCTCCACCGTTGAATAGTGCCCGTTCAGGGTCCCAAAATCGGAACGCCGGATCCATTGGCCTTCGATGCGCGGATTCGGGGCACAATGGTGTCAGTGCGATTCTTTGATTGGGGGCTGGTGGTGTCCTCTGAAAGGCCGGACGTTCTCCGGAGACCGCGCTACGACCACCGTTTCTGGATTGGGTTGGCCCCGTTTCTGCTGGTCCTTGGGGGCTTGGCCTGGTCGTTGTTTGCTCACGCAGTGACCATCTTCGAGTGGGTGATGTTGTCTCTTCTCGTATTTGTGGCGTTCTGGCCGGCCATGATCATGTTGGCTTACGCACTAGACGATGCGAGGCGAGGCTATAAGTACACGCGCGAACTCGAGGGCCTCGTGTTCATGGTCGTTCCTTGGGTGTTGTCGATCTCGCTTCTGGTTCTCGCCCGGCTGCTCATGTTCGTGGACGGATCGCAGTTCGTCATTGTTTTGGGTCTGGTTGGCTTCGCATCGCTGCCCGCGCTGCTGTATGGCGCGGCAATGAATCATCGAAATCGGCAGCTTCCGTACCGAGACCCGCGCGACGCTCCTTCGGCTTGACCAACCCCTTCGCCAGTTCTCTGGGTCCGGGATGCCGCAGCTGGATGACAACCAGCTGGACTGGGCGGCCTTGACCGCGGATGCCGTCGCGCACGGACCTGCACAATCGTGACCGTGGTCAGTGGCCGATCCGTGGGCACGACAGTGGAAATGGTTTTCGGCGGTGATCCCGCGTTCCGGCCGGGACGTTTCGGCGTATCGCATCGCTAGTTCCGGATGGGACCCGAATGTTGTGGGACCGTCCCGACAAGGTGGCACCCAGCGGTGTTCGAACGGGTGAGCAAACTTGGCTTCGTCGTTCTGCGCCCGTTCATGGTCGGGTTTGCGAGAAGCCTGCCACGCGTCGGACTGTGGACAGCGCTGAGGCTAGTTCGACACCGGTGACAGGAGAATCATCTTTCCAGCAACGACGATGAACGGGGCAGCTCCTAACGTGATCCCTATCCACGACCAGAATCGCGCTCGCGATTGCATCACGCGCTGGGCGAACGCGCTCACAACGATTGCAAGCGTCACAGGAATGTAAATGTGTGGCGCATGCCCGCGGAGCCAGTCGGTTACCGAAGCGGCTGCCTCCGCGCCTATCGGGGTGTCTTCGAGCGACGTTGTGGCGAGCAAGACCTGGAGTGTGAGCATTCCGAGCGCCAGGAGTCCGAGCAACGCCAGACTCCATCCGGGAAGGGCTGGCTTATGAGTGGGCGACAGGGCGGTGGTGGCCAAACCTAGGAGGGCGAAGCCAATGGCTGCGATCACACCCCATGCCACAATCCCCCCGATATCGGCATCCCTGTGCACGGCGATCGTAGTCAGGGGCGCTAACCAGTGGATGGCGTATGCCCAAGCCGGGACGAGGGCCAGACCGAGTAGGGTCCGGATCCAGACGGGTTCCCACCAAGTTCGTTCGATGTTTTGTGCGCCGTCCTCGCCGTCAGCAAGCAGTCCGGCAGGGGATGGTGTACCAGTGCCGGGCTCAGGTTCTTCGGTCATCGTGGGCCCTTCGGCGAGCTGGCGGTGGTGCTCATTGTGACTATGCGCGGCACTGGCTCAATCCGTCGTTGACCTCGCTTCGGGCGTTACCGTCTTGGCCAGCAGCCGAGGGCTGGGTGTCCATCCATGCCGAAGTCGAGTTCAGCAGCATACGGCGCTGTTGACCATCCTCTGACGGGTGACACCAGGTCGGCGTCGAAGCCGGGATCGGTGACGTCGCCATCCGTTGCCCAGATACCAAGTGGTGCGCCTTCGGTGCCCGTATCCGCAGGTCCCGCGTACGGGCCCACGATGAACCATTTCCCTGACTCCTCGTCGATGCGGGCGACCGCGTCGGGGACGGAGTTCCCTTCGCCCTTGGCGGTAACGGAGGCATCCACCGCGGCGAGAGTGGCGGCCGAGATTTCAGTGCATTCCGGCTTGGGCGTTTCTGCCGCCGGTGTTTCGACTGGGGCCGCAACCCGCGGCTCCGGTGTGGCTGCACATCCGGTGAGCAGAACCAGGACCATGAATCCGAGCACAATTCGCATACGGGAAGGCTAACGCACCGGGGCCTCTGGCGGTCGGGTACACGGGGTTTCCGCCTACTGTCCCAACTAGCGGCGGGCACCACTCCTATAACCATCGTGCGGCGGCCAGCTGCGAGCACTGCACGCCGATTGCGCCCGTTCAGGGTCCGGATTAGGGCACCCACTCCGATGACCAGTAGTCGGCCCTGACGAGAAGTACGCTCCCTTGTGGCTCAGCCCAGAGCCATACGGTTCGCGGATTGAAGAATGTGCCTGGGACGCTTGCCTGGGGAGTCGCACCGAGTTCTGTGGCGAGTTCTTGCGGTGTCATGCCCTCTGGTGGCTTAATTTCGAAGGTCGTCCAGCATCCGCCCGAAGCACATTCCGTGTCTTCATCGACGATCTCGCTTCCAGCGGACAGGGGTATCGAGGAGGCTGACGGCACATCTCCCTCGGTCGCACCCACGGAGAGCCACCCGAATCCTGCGAGATACATCAGAGCGAGTGCTCCGGCAACGATCGCAGCCATCCCGATGAAGAAGCGGCGACGCGCTCTTGAGAGTCCCATATTCGGTGACGCTAGCAGGGTCCAGTTGCTTGGGCGGCGTCCGCAGACGAAACCGCATTAGCGCCTTGCAGAAGTCGACCAGTCTGGGCGAGAGCTCCGCCCGTTAATGGTCCGAGTCGGGCACGCATAGACCCCCCACAGGGCCGGACCGCGGTGGGCCTGCTACTTTCAGGCCTTCGCGGTGCACACGCATAGTTGCGGCGCTCGATCAGTTCGTGCTCACCACCCAAACGCGAGAAGTATCACCGCCTGTGGGCTCGAACCAGCAGAAACAGCCCATGAGGGCGTAGGCGATGCTGAGCGCAGGCATTGCCGACCAGTACACGTCATAGGCCAGAGGGAGGACTGGGTCGTGAACTTCGATGAAAGGCTGCGGTGTGGCGTTTCTGGTCAGAACCACCACTATTCCCGCGCCCACGGCCACCGCGGGCGCCAGCGCGGTGGCGACTACCTTCTCCCACCGCGTCCATGACCTCGAGATCCAAAGCATGACCAGCCCGACGATCGTTCCGGGGAAGGCGAACAGTATCGTCCCAATCACGAGGACGAGAACCGCGGCGAGGTCGAATGCTTTGCTCCTCTTCGGGGGTCCAGGCGTCGGCAGCTCCGCCCGTGCGTGGGCCGCGACGTACGTGGGATTGTCCGGTGTCATGTGCAACAAGGTACTGCGGATTGTTCCAAGAAGTGTCGGCAACCGGTTACATATCAGAAGTGACGCGAGGCCCGGTCGAAACCATATTGCGTGCCCGTTGAGCGTCTGGCTTCCGGACGGCATCGGCATGCTCAGTTGACAGCGGGTCAGGGGCTCTTGCATTCGCGCCAGACGCGGGCGTGAGCGAGTATCTGCTGCACTACTTCGGTCTTGGCTTCCGCGTAGTAATTCGCGTCGCTCCATTGTCTGTCGGCCAGTTGCCGCTTCGTGGATGCGTACAAGGTCCGGTCTTCTGTGCTGACCCGTAACCAGTCGCGTAGATCGAGGTAGTCGTCAATTTCGCCTGCACCGGGGGCGAGGACGTGAATATGCGTATCGCGTCCTGGTGTCCTCAACATGCGGTGTCCCGACTCTCGGACCCTGAGCTGGAACCCAGCCGCCTCCAGCGCAGGCACGTACGTGCCGTCGTTCTCCACGTCATTCACAATCAACAGAATGTCGATGATCGGTTTTGCGGGCAGTCCGGGTACCGCTGTGGATCCGATGTGTTCTATGTACAAGGCCGCCGGGCCTAACGCTGCTGCGATTCGGTCGGCAAGAATCCCGTAGTGCTCTGCCCAGTCGCTGTCATGGTCGACGATGACGATAGGCCGTTGTTCGCGGCCGCCGATCAGTACCGCATCGAGCTGCGCGTCTTCATCCTTGCCCATGATGCAATGCTCCCAGAAGGGCCGGCGCATAGCTCATAGTGGCGCCTCGTCCACCAATTAACCGGTTCCGCGCCGGGCATGACCACACCGACGAGGACGGCGCGCATGCCCTTGCGGTCGTTGACCCCGCACTCAATCGTGCCTTTGAACTTTGGTGGAATGCAAAGGGTATGCCGAGTGCACCACTGACGTTGCCGAGATGCGTGTGAAGGCCGCTTTGGAGTCCTAAACTCCGCGGAAGGCTCGGGCGGACCTACCCCAGATGATCGCTCAGCGGAGGGATCGGCAAGCGCCACCCGCCCGGTGGGTTCAGTCGGTCCAACGCGGCGAGTGCGTCCAGACGCGCCACGGCGACGGCGTGGTATTCCTGCTGCTTTTCCATGCCGATGAAGTGCCGGCCGTTGTTGCGTGCAGCTACCGCGGTGGTGCCGGAGCCGATGGCGTTGTCGAGCACGAGGTCGCCCTCGTTAGAGTACGTGCGAACGAGGTACTCGAACAGGGCGAGAGGCTTCTGGGTCGGGTGCAGCTTCGAGGTTTGCTTGTCGGAGGCGAAGGTCTGAACGCTCCGCGGGTACCGCTCGGTGCTGGCGTACTCCGTGTGCTTCTGCTCGCCGTAATTGGTGGAGAGGTTCGCACGGCGGGAGGCGGCCTCTCCGTTGCTCTTCATCGGGTGACCGATCGTCTTCTGCGGGTTATACGTCTGTTGTTTCCGGGAGAACACCAGCACGTCCTCGTGTGCTTTCATCGGGGCGTGCTTCGCATTCAAATGTCCGGTGGCCGCCGTCTTCTCCCACACCCAGTGGTGACGGAACATGAGGGGCTGCGACATCACCAGCGCGGCGGTGAACGGCATTTGGCCGGTCAGTACTATCGCTGCATGTGGCTTGGCGATGCGCTTGTACTGGATCCACAGCTGTTCCAGGTCGATCACCGAGTCCCATGGGTTCTTGGTGGTGCCGTAAGGCAGGTCGCACAGGATCATGTCGACGGACTCGTCGGGGATCGCCGGGAGGAGGTGCAGGCAATCGCCGAGGTGGATCGTGTTGGCCGGCAACGGCTGAACTGTCTGGGCTGGGTTAGGTGGAGGGGTGTCATTCATACCCGCTCTATGCGGGTCATTTGCCCTCGGCTGGGCTCAGGCGGCAGGCAGCCGTCGTGCCGAAAATGACGGCCGCTCACCGCGAGTTCTATCTCACTTAGACCCCATGACGATTGGCGACTACGTTCTCAGGAATTGTCAGCAGATCGACGTCGACAGAGAGCATGGTCGCGAACATTTCATCGATTTCTAGGGCAACCTCTGAAGCACGACCGAGGGCCTTTATCCGCTCGTTCGCGGAATCCACAACCTCTTGTTGCCATCGCGCGCACAGAAGGACCGCACGCTCAGAGCTCCTAGCGCACCCGGCTGTCTCAGAGCCCAAGCCTTGACACGGAGCGACATCGCGATGATCCGCGATCTGCTCCTCGAAGGTGCGTCCCGCAAGCGCGGTCCGCTCCCGACCCCAACTACCCGTCGACGCGACGGGTACTCAACCGAGGCTGATACCTGAAGCGTCGAGGCCAGGGGATCGGCCGCGCCTCGGCCCGAACCGCATGAACTCCGGAGATTGGCGCGTGGCTCCTTAGGATCGGTACATGGGCGACGAGAAATCACCACGAGAAAACTTGGCCCAGCCAGTCCCGCTCGCGGATAACGAAGTGATTCAGCTCGCCGTCAGCGCGCGCGATCACGTCACCAGGGACAAACCCAATCCGAACGAGCAACGCTTCCGCATCGAGAATGGGTCCGTGCCCCCGATCCAGATTGGCTCGGGCGGCACGGCGGAGGTCAAGATCGTGTTGGAAGACATGGTCGTGCCCGTTCATTTTTTCATCGATATTCCATTGGAGTACCCGCCGGACGCCAACGTCGGCTGGGGAACTGCTCGAATCGAACGCGAAGGCGGAACCTCGGCGGACGACCTTCGATTCCGACAGTCTCTCTACTTCCAAATCGGCCGAATCACTGTCGCCGGCGGAAAAATCGAGTCGTCAATGAAGCGGTTAACCCGAATGCTAGCCGGTGGTGATAACAACTTCGAAGGCATGAAAACCGCCTGGACCGACCTCGAAGCACACCTGCGGAGGCTGGCACACGACCGTCCCGACGTGCTCTCGCTCCTCGATTGGGGGGCCACGAATCGAGTAAAGGCAACCCGCGACGACGTCGTTCACTCCGAATGGTGGGACTATGACGGCGCCCAGTCAACCCGGAATCGAATGCTGAAAGCAGACGCCGCACCGATGATGGGACGCTTCGAAACCCTCATTGAGCACGCCGATACCATCACTGACTACGCAGCCAAGCTCGACGCGCTCGTCGCCGGACATTGGCACGCATTCCGTTTCCCGCGCCACGAATGACGCTCGCCCACCGCACCTAAAGTGACGATCGATGTGCGGTGATGGGGCCCTAACGCTCGCAGGTTGAGGTCTGTCGCTGTTCTGGCACTTAGATTAGCCGGAGAGTTCTCGCGGGAGTCCTACGACCCAGGCATCCTTTCGAAGGACGTCGGTATGGCCGCTGTCATCTCACTCGCTTTCCCGCCCCGTTCGCCGTGTCCAAGGCCGACCGCCACATGGGCTCGGCGATGAGTGGCCGCGTCGTGAGGAACACAGCGATGTCACGCGCTGTCTCTTCTGAAACCCTGATCCAAGGGGCGAACAGTTTTCCCGCGACTTCCCTGCCGTCTAGCCACTTGGCTGCCGCGGCGGCGACGCCGCCTCTCTCATCGATCTCGGCTCGGGCATTCCGCGCCTCAGCATCTCTGATGCTCCGGGGTTTGACGGGCAGCACCCCGAACCCAGCCGCCACCTCGTTCCATACTTGGCGCTTGGCCGCGGGCCGGCCAATCGCGCCGCTTTCGAGGAGGTCGAGCAAGCCCATGGGCTCCCTGATCAGTTTCCGCGCTCCGGGCAGCTCCGAGATCCCTGCGGCCTCGTCGTCGATGCTGATGTGACTGCGGTCGCGGTGGAAGTTCTCGGAGGGCCGGTGCCTCGGGTCGTGCCAGCTGTCCCGGATGCGCTGAGCGATCTCGTCGACTTCGCGGCTGATGAGCGCGCGGCCCAAGAGGCCCTCTTCGCCGACAACGACGTCGGCGAGGTCGCGGCGGGCTCGTGCTTCTTCGGGTCGGATGTTGTTTCGCTCGTTCAGGGCCATGGCGAGCTTGTTCTTGACCGAGGTGATGATGAGGCCCGGGGTGAACGCGTGGCTGCCGCTCTTGGGCGGGTGCTTCAGGAGGTCGAAGATCGCTTCCTGCGCGATGTCGTCGGCGTCGCGGGAGTTGAGGCCGGACCAGGCGACTTGGTTAAGGGCGCTCTGGTAAGCGAGCGCTCGCGCATCTTGCGGCGAGAGCGAGTCGTCGTGATCAGGTGACGCTGTTCTGTCACGTGCGAGCAGGTCTTCGCTCGCCTCACTGTGCGGCTTGTTGGCCCAGCGCCCGCCGTTCCCAGTGGGAACCCCTATCCGATCCTTCTCCCGTAAATGCTTCACAGTGACGTTGTGCGCGGCGAATTTCAAGACCGGTTGGGATAACGACCAAGGGGTGGCGCGCTGGCGCTGGCCGCCACCAGCGATTTTGCATCGAGCAGGCATTGAATTGATCTGCGCTATGACTTAACACTTGCTAGGTACTCAGCTAGACGCGGCTGCCAGTCGTAAAAGGCGCTCCGACTCATTCCCACCTGCGCCCGTGCTTCACTGCGACTCATCCCAGCTGCAACAAGACTTCTCACATCGAGGACCTGACGAAAGCGGAGCTCCCTATTGTGCTGCCTCTTCGAAGCAGTCCTCTCCTTGGTTGTCATTCGTCGAACGAGGAATCGAGTTGATTCAGACCGTGCGCCCCCGCGTGTCGCGAAGAGCGCTCCGTGGCTTGTGATCCAGCCGTCCCTGAGTAATGAATGCGCTCCGTCGAGTTTGCCGATCGCGTCCGTGAGTAATCGGATGCGGGTAAGCAGGACGTTTCGCACTGAGCTTTCGACGACGTTTATGAGCGCAGTTGTCGGTGCGAGGTGCTCCGGATTGAGGCATCGCCGCACTCCGCAGAGGTGATGGACGTGGGGAAAGTCCACAAGTTCGCCGGGGAATCCCGCGACGGCCCATGCCACAACGCGGTGCGCGAGTCGATTGGTGCGGGCTCTGCCCACGTAGGGGTAGCCGTTCTCTCGTTTTGCGCCGAGCCACACCCAACACGCGTTTTTGGCCGAGCCGATGTCGCACTTTGACTGGATATGGGCGAGGAGAGCGGCACGGTCGTGAGTTTGAATCGATCGTTCCACTGGCCCGAGCCGGCGCCGCCTATCGTCGTCCGTGTTCTGATTCTGTTCGTGCTGATGTTTGGTCATACACCGCCTATGCGCGGCACTCCTGAGTGCGAGGGGCAGCGCGATGACGACCCGGAATCGCGTCAAGTTACATCGCGATGCCGGCGAACGTGGGAGATGCCGCGCATAGGGCGTATATGTATGAATCAAATCGAACGCATCTCCCACTGTGCGTCAGTCCTGTTGCGTTGAGAACCGATCCCTCTGGAGGACCGAGGGCGGCCATCCCTGTACGCTGGCGCCTCAGCGGCGACGTCGCTTCCGAGACAGCCAAAGGCATCTTGTCTGCCCAACCTCCTGAAAGCCGGCCGGTCGGTGGCGTGGTGCACGCTACTGCTATGAAGACCAGCCCGGAAGCATTTGGCCGCGCGAGCGCGTGCGTTTGCCGTTACGCACTGTCCGCCGCCGCTAACTCGCTCCTTGCTCTGCTATCACGCATCCGTATTGAGGTTGATGCGGCGTCATCGGAACAAGGTGATTATGTGCATGGACGGCGAACCGCTACGTCGTCACGCAGCCGCGGCGTCATCGCAGAGCCCACGCGCACGGATGCGTCACGAGGGCGTGGGGTTGGGCGCGACGGAGGCGTTGCGGGAGGGGAGGGAGGGAGCGCCAGCGACCGACCGACTATGGCTTCACGGGTGCGCCAGCACTACGAGGAGACGGGGGAGTGGCTGACGGGCGCAGTCGTCGGCGAGCTGTTGGGCTGTTCAGCTAAAACCGGCTCTAGGCTTGCAGCCGCAGTACGAGAGGAAGTCGGAGCATGAGCACAGCATCAGGGCCATCACCCATCGCCTACTCGACCTACGTAGTGAACGGCGAGATCGCGCACGGCGAGGTCACTTCATTCATTGTGGAGGGTCGGCGGATCGAGAAGGCACTGGAGCTCTACGGTCTCGGAACCACCGTGCTTTTCACCCACCTACATGACACGCACCGGACAGTGAAGATCACTAACGCCGCCGGACTGCCGGAGATCACGTGCACCGACGAGGACGGTGATTACCGGGTTAGGCTCTGGAAGTCCGGCCCGCGGTCATCAGCCGCGTTTTGTGGAGCTTGGCTGAGCGACGACCAAGGTGGGCTCCCATGCATCAGTGTCGTGCCTGTCACTGAGGCCGAGGTCGAGTGAGCCTCGGCGTCGTCGTTGTCTACGGGGTGATTGACGGGGACCGCGGCGAGCTCCTCCACCCACACGTTTTCACCCCGGAGTATTGGGGCGAGGTCTACGACTTCTTCACTGAAGCGTGCGAGGCTGAGCGCCCCACCATGCACCGCTTCATCGCATGCCTCATCAATACGGAGCTGCACCGCCAAGTCGAGGTGATGATTCGCCAAGGGCATTTCCGCATAAAAGTCGATGACCGGCGGGGACGCTTCCGCGCCGCGCCACTGGATAACCGAGTGCGCTGGACAGCTGAAACGACTATGTACCTTGCCCGGTCGTGGCTCGACCCAGCCCCGCAGGCCGTTCAGGCGACGCTCCTGCCGTTCGGACCGCCGAAGGGCGTGCCGGGGAGGAAGCACCTTGACTGACGACGAGATGACCGTCGAGTTCATCGGCGCGCTTGTGAATAGCCAGCCGTGGCCCAGCACTCCCGTGGTGGGGCTTTGGAGTGTCGGTGATTGGGAGCCTGGGCAGTGAGCACGTCGCGAGCGTTCGCCACGGTGCATGACACGTGCGTTGCTTTTCGTGACGGCGAGATCACGGAAGATGATCTGGTCGCCGCCCTCGCAGCACTCCCTGCCATCAAGCAGGCAGCGCTTCCGTCGCAGGCTTGGTTCGACGCCATCGTCGTGGAGCACGGCCCGGTCTACCAGCTGAGGCGAGAGGTGTACAGCGGGATCATCTCCGCGAACACCTACTCACGAGCGGTGCAGGCCATGCTGGACGCCGGGCACGCAGCCTAGGGTCCGGTCACGCTCGCGTAGGTCCGCTCGGTCTCCAGAAGCAGATGCGCGACATCGTCAGTGTCGCCGGCGCGGAGGATCTGCACGGGCGACCGGCCATCCCAGAACGCGTTCGTGGTGAGTGCGCGCAGCGCTGTCTCCCACGGCCACCCGTTCTCGGGGTCAGCAGCGGCGAGGTACTCGGCGAGCCGCGGCGGCAACTGGGCGCCCTCGAATTGCAAGCTGGGGTAGACCAGCTCACCCTCGATCGGGAGCGCGAGGATTTCGCGTCTGGCCACCATGCCGGCGAGTGTCCCGGCGTCGATGCCTAAATGCTCGATGAGAGTCGCGTCCACGTAAAACGGCCCGATCGCATGCGACCACCATTCGCCGTTTTTCGATTCTTCCAAGTCTTCATCGTGCACGGATCTACATTACGCGGCAGTGCCAGACAGGTAGTCCGATCACAGGAGAGAGAGTCATTGCCTAGGCACGACACGCGAGTGGAAACCCGGCTCATGCGGGCCGGCGAGACAGCGAGCTTTCACAAGGAGCTGCTGGATGACTGGGGCGGGAAGCTGAGCGACTCAAAGAGCTATGGCCGAACGACCAAGCGGAGGTGCTGCTAGTCCGCTACGCCTACACGTCCAGTTCCAACAGCGCCACCGTGGAGCTACGGGGCGATCGAACACTCGCTGTGACCTACGTGAATTCGGCCGAGGAATGTGAGGTCGAGCTGTTCGAGGACACGCCCGAGCATGCGGTCGTTTTCGCGTACGCGGCCATGCTCAGCATCGACTGGCGCATGATCAAGACTTGGAAAAGCATGCGACGGATCGGATGAGGGCACCGCTACGGCGCTAGACCATACCTCTCACGGGCCCGCCGGATGACTTCCTCCGATGAGAGCCCACCCATGGCGTACGCGAGCACGTCGAGCTTCGTGGTGTCATCGGGCTCAGCTCCCTCGTCACGCCAAGCTGCCAAGGCGTTGCCGATGAACCGAGCGCGAGCATCCGCGTCGTCGCCCACCGCGCGGTCCGTCATGGGTCGAGGCTATCGGCTGCTGGCGGCTCTCAATAACGAACAGATGCGGGACATGCGGCGAAAGGTCGGTGGTGCCGCGCATAGTCGTCTCAGAAGCCGTTTCCGAAACACACGCGGTCTCAGAACTTGGCATCACCGTTTATGAGAGGGCCACCATGGCATTGCTGGGATATGCGCGAGTAAGCACGGACGGGCAGGAGCTCGCACTACAAGAAGACGCATTGAACCGCGCCGGAGTCGACAGAATCTTCACTGACAAGGCATCGGGTACTCTCGCGTCCCGTCCGGGTCTCGACAGCTTGCTCGCCTATGCCAGGGAGAATGACACGATCGTCGTCTGGCGTCTCGATCGCCTCGGCCGCTCGACCCGGCACGTTCTCGACCTGCTGCACCAACTGAGCGAGCGCGGCGTTCTGTTCCGATCCATCACCGAGGGGCTCGACACCACGGGCCCGATGGGGAAGGTGATGATCACGATGATCGCGGCCTTTGCAGAACTTGAACGGGACATAATTTCTGAGAGAACCCGCGCCGGTCTGAAGGCTGCCCGGGAACGCGGCGCCGGGCAGGGTGGCCGGCCGCGCGCACTCAGCCCGGCCAAGCTAGAGTTCGCCCGTACGCTTCGAGCGCAGGGGAAGTCAGCAGTCGCTATTGCCACCGAGCTCGGCGTCGGGCGGGCGACGATTTACCGGGCGCTCGCGCCTACGCCGGCACGCGCCCCTTTGGGGTGACCTCGATGGTCTCCGGCCGGAGCACTTTCGACCCCCGCTGCCCCCGGTGGAGTCGCACCTCTACGAGAGCGGAGCAGATGGCCCTTTGATCTTCCAGTGAGGCGTCGTCGAAGGCTGCCCCCGGATCGTCCGTGCCGAGGACGGCGGAGAGCGCGGATCCACTGACAGCCCGAGCCCGCTCTCGCTCCAGCTGCTTCAGCTCCGCTGACACCTTTTCTGTAGCGACTTGGTACCGGCGGCCGTCGATCACCCCGTCGTCATAGTCGCTCTCGATCTGGGCGAGCCGCGCCCGCAACACGTTGACTTGCGCTGCTCGGTCGTCGGCCCGGTCGTCCTCCGCGGGGCGGAGAGTGTCGAGGATATCGGGGCGCCGGAGCCTTGCTCTAACAAGGGTGGTGACATGGCCGTCGACTTGTGAGATGGATCGGGTGATGTGTGCCTTCGTCCGGCACCAGTACTGGGTCCCAGTGACGGTGACAGGTGCGTCGCACACCGCGCAGAGCCACAACCCGGAGCCGAGCCACTTCCGCGCTGTGCCGGTCCGGTTCGTCTTCCGTCGCGGGTCACCGAGGATCGCTTGTGCCTGCTCGAACTGGTCCTCGGTGATGATCGCGGGCCAGTGGCCGAGCTGCC
Organism: Salinibacterium sp. ZJ450; assembly: GCF_011751885.2. NCBI lineage: Bacteria > Bacillati > Actinomycetota > Actinomycetes > Micrococcales > Microbacteriaceae > Ruicaihuangia > Ruicaihuangia jiafui. Next base: position 2,462,636 of record NZ_CP061771.1, on the reverse strand, counting down.
CAGTCTCCTTCCCCTGATAGACGATGCGGCCGCAGTACCTCGGGTTCTGCAAGTAGGAGGAGAGCGATGAAGGGTTCCACACGGTCGGATCCCGCCACGGCTTGACCGCAGTCTTCCCGGTCTTCGCCGATGCCCTGTTTTTCGGCTTGGTGCGCGGGTAGATCCCGGCGGCGGTGAGTTCACGGCCGATCTGGGTGAGCGCCGCGCCGGCAATGAACCGGTCGAACACGTGCTTGATCCACACCGACTCCATTGGGTCGAGCTCGTGGTCGGCCGTGTACCCGGTGAGCCGCGGGCCTCCAGGTGGCAGACCCCTCTCCGCGCGCTGGGCGGCTGCTCTGGTCTGTCGAGCCGACTTCCGCTCCACCTCCGCACCCGCGACTGACGCTTTGATTCGGGCGAAAAGACGGCCGCCGTCCGTCGTGAGGTCGGCCTCTCCGTTGGCAGTGACAAGGGCGAGGCCCTTCCGCTTCGCCGCGTCGATCCAGTCCTCAAGCTGTCGCATCTGGCGCGTCAAGCGGTCCAGGTCCCAGCAAATCAGGGCGTCAAACCGGCCGGCCGCGTAATCTTGTAGGAGGCGGTTGTATTCGGGGCGCTGCACGTTCTGCTTCGATGCGGAAATGCTGTCGTCCACGTACTCGCCAATGACCTCCCACCCGCGCTCCTTGGCGATCGCGTAACAGTCTTCCCGTTGTCTATCGATTGCGAGGCCCTCGCCAGTCTGATCGAGTGAGATGCGGAGGTAGACGGCGGCGCGGTAGGGCATGCAAGGAGTTTACCCGCAGACATTTCTGAGTATCTAGTCTGGGTGGAGTTTCGCTTCAACGTGTAGCCGCGTTTCGCTTCAACGTCTGGGCTGCGGGCTTGACTGTACCGCCGGATGGTCCGAACTGTCCTGCGGATATGGACTCGCGCGATTCAGGATGCGGCGTCCTCAGCGACGGTGAAGTGCTGGCCCTTGCTGGGGCTTTCGAGTTCGTCGATCACAGCGATGGCGAGGTCGGGGGCGGCGATCCGTGAGACGCCGTTCTCGTCGGTGAGCAGTGTGGTCGTACCGCGCCGGTAACGTCCCGTGCGCTCGCCGGCTTCGAGGATGGCGGGCGGGCTCAGGTAGACCCATCCGTTGTAGGGATGCTCCTGGCAGCCGATGAACTGGTCGAGGCTGGCCTGAGCGATTGTCTTCCAGGCATCGGGCACGTGGTCGGGGTCTTCGATCAGGAGTCGGTCGGGATCGTTCGGGAGCGCAGCGGTGCCGCACCACCGACGACGAGTACACGAGTGCCGTGCTGTTCAGCGGCATCCAAAACTCCTCGTGTGAGGGGAACCAGTCGGGATTCTTCGCCGGAGGCGAGCCGGATCGTGAGCACCACCGCGTCGGCCTTGGCGAGCACCGGGTTCAATGATGCGGTGTCGGCAACATCAACGGCACGTGTGGTCAGCCGGTCTATGTCGAAGACGGCTCTTAGACGTCGGGAGAGAGCGGTGACGTGGTGTCCGCGGTCGAGGGCTTCTGCGACGATGGCGCTGCCGGCCATACCGGTCGCGCCGAGAACGGCGATTCTCATGATGTGATCCGTGCTTTCTTCTTCGGTGAGTTGAGTTGACCGCTGACCATCGCAATGAGCGCGACGGTGAAGCCGACCAGTTGGGTCGGGGTGAGGGTCTCAGCGGCGATGACTGCGCCGAGGATTGCGGCCACCAGCGGAGACAGCAGCCCGAGCAGAGCGGTCGCGGTCACGGGCAGCCGGCGTATGCCAGAGAACCACAGGCTGTAGGTCAGCAGCGCTCCGATCAGGCCGAGCCACAGGTACCCGGCGACCGCCGGGCCGTCGATGCCTGCAGGGATGCCGTCGATGAGCATGGTCGGGATGAGCAGCACCAGTCCGGCGGCGGTGAGCTGCCATCCGGCGAGTCCGATCGCCGAAACGCCCTCGGGTCGGCCCCACTTCTTAGTGAGCACGACACCGGTGCCCATCGATGCAGCCCCTGCCAGGCCCGCGAGGATGCCGATGGGATCAAGCTTCGCTTCGGGGCCGAGCACCACGAGGGCGACGCCGATCATGCCGATCACGCCCCAGGTGACCCGCCAGGCGGAGGGCTTCTCATGCAGGATCGCGACGGCGAGGAACGCCACCACGATCGGCTGCGACGCACCCAGCGTCGCGGCGACCCCGCCGGGCAAGTGCTGGGCGGCGAGGAACAGCAGCGGAAAGAACGCGCCCATGTTCAACGTGCCGAGCACCAGGCTCTTCCACCACCACGACCCGCGCGGCAGACGACGTGCGATCAGCAGGGCGATCAACCCCGCAGGCAGCGACCGCATCAGCGCCGCGAACAAGGGGTGCCCCTCGGGCAGCAGGTGCGTGGTGACGATGTAGGTCGTGCCCCATATGGCCGGGGCGATCGCCGTCAGCGCCGTCCAGCCGATGCGCGAGGGCGTCAAGGTCACAGGTGCAGACATCGGGGTCATCGTCGTGCTCATGTACCCATCGTCAGCCGCCTGAGAGCATGAGTCCAACACATTGTTGTCATGCAAACAATGAACTGTCATCATGGGTTGATGGAGCTTCAGCAGATGCGATACGTGGTCGCGGTCGCGGAGGAGCGCAGCTTCACCCGCGCCGCCGAGCGATGTCACGTGGTGCAGTCCGCGCTAAGCCACCAGATCAAGGCACTGGAACGCGAACTGGGCGTCACCCTGTTCGCCCGCACCAGTCGCCGCGTCGAAGTCACCGCTGCTGGTGAGGCGTTCCTCGCCGCCGCACGCGTGAGTCTCGATGCTGCTGAGCGTGCTGTCTCAGATGCCGCCGCCGCGACTGGCGAGATTCGCGGCACCCTGACCATCGGTGTGATCCCGACGGTGACCGCGATTGACATTCCTGCCGTGCTCGGATCGTTCCACCGTGCGCATCCAGCGGTGGGGATCAGGCTGCGCGGCGGGGGCAGTGACGAGTTCATCGCCGCCATCGCAGACGGAAGCATGGATGTGGCTGTGCTTGGGCTCCCCGACGCGATGTCGCACAGAGGGGTCGATGCGAGTGTGCTGGCGCGTGAACGCCTTGTCGCCGTCGTGTCCGCCGATCATGCGCTCGCCGACCGACGCAGACTGCGACTGGAGGAGCTGGCCGATGAGACGTTCGTGGACTTCCCCGTGGGAACACCCGGCCGGGCACCGTCTGACCTTGCCTTCACGGCAGCCGGGATTCGTCGTGAGGTCGCGTTCGAAGCGATGAGCGCCGACCTCATGCTGGGCCTCGTCAGGAACAACCTCGTGATCGCACTCCTTTCACCGGCAGTCATTCCCGACAGCGACGACTTCCGCGCCATCCCCATCACCGGCGGACCGACCCGCGTCGAGTACCTTGCGTGGAGCGGCTTCAACCCCTCTCCGGCGGCCAAGGCTTTCCTCGACGGCCTGAAAGGTTCTCTAACCGCCTGAACTAGGTGGAGTTCCGTCATGGAAAAGTGTCTAAGCAAAGAGTCGTGAACGGACTGTTACCAGGCCTTTCTTGAGCAGAACAACGAAATGACACCCTCGCCATCCGGACTGGGAGGTTGCGCTTCGTGATCGGCCTGGGGCAGGCCCGTCCGCCTCGAAGTTCCGACCCACGTCAAATTGGGCTTCGCCGTGTTCGACCGGGTCGGGCGAGCGGTTTCCGCAGACCGACCAGATGGTCGATGCGGGCGGCCAGCGCTGAGTTCTCGCTCACTCGGTGATACCCCGTGCAAGCGCGAAACTGCCGCTGCCGACAAACCGTCACGTGTACATGGCGCGCGCCAAGCGCACCAGTTCCGAGCGCATCTGTTCGGCCGCGGGTGATGGGGTTCGATTGCGGACAGAGATAATGCCGAGTGTGGATCGGGAAGGGCTCTCGGTCTCGATGATCGAAACCTCTACAAGCTCTGGCGGTATCGCCCCATATCCGGCGACGAGTACCGAATCGGTTGACAAGCAGACTTCGCCCAGAACATGGATGTTGTCGACCATGAACGTGGGGGGCTGGCTCGCTGCTCCCCGGTCGGGGATATTCAGCACCCCGCCAAGGTCGGTCCCTGAGGCTATCGGATACGCCTCGATTTCAGCGATGCTCGGTGTCTTGCCCGCCAACGGATGGCCTGGCCGCACGAAGAACCTCGTACTGACTTCGGCGAGTGAAACGCACGAAAACGTATCATCGCTGACGAGGCCGTCCTGGACGCCGATGAAGAACTCGATCTCGTCGTCCAGGAGCTGCTGCGTCATGGCATTGCTCGAACCGATCGTCACCTTGACGTTGAGGTTCAGTCCGGATGAGGCGTAGCGCGCGAGAACCTGCGGGAGCAACGCAGTAGCCGAGAACGGACCTACTCCGAATCGGATCGTCCCGGCCACCCCGTGAGACGCGGCGGACAGAGTTTTCTCGATTGTGAGTGCGTTGGAGAGCAGGTCGATCGCCTGCTCAAGTACTTGGCTGCCGACCGGTGTCAAGCGCACGCCGGTGCGGTCACGATCCAGTAGCCGCACCCCGAACTGCCGCTCGAGCGCTTGAATGCTCCGAGAAACCGCCGGCTGGCTAAGGTTCAACTCTTCTGCAGCCCGCATGAAGCTGCCCGTCCTGACCACCGTCACGAAGTTCCGGAGCTTTTCAAGATCCAGCACGTTGGCATGTCTCCTAAATGTTTCAGCGTTGAAGCGAGGGCGAGAACCCCCGTCGCCACGCCAACATACATGAACAAAACGCATGCGGTCTGCCCCAAAGATGCATTGGACGCACCAAGTTATCCTGCCTACGATTGCAAGCATTCAACGGTTATGACCGTCGTCAGGGTCATCGCTCAAACAAGGGAGTTATGAGTGAAATACAGCAAAAAGGGCTTCCTCGCCCTCGGCGCGATGAGCGCCCTCGCCCTCCTCGCCGGCTGCGCCGGAGCGCAAGGAGCCGGTCCGGCACAAACGGCAGAACCAGGCGACGGCTTCGACTGGAGCGCCGTCGAACCGGTCGAGCTCACGGCCAGCAGCGTCTTCCCCCTGGGGAACACGTCGCAGGTCATGGAGACCGAGTGGATGGCCGCGATCACGGAGGCGACCGAGGGCAAAGTGACCTTCGACTACTATGGCGGCGGGGTCCTTCACCCGGTGACGGAAGCAATCTCCGCGCTGAACTCTGGCCTGACGGACGTGACCTTCGTCAACAACGGCTATTTCGCCGATCAGCTTCCGGTCTCGAACTGGGACGACGCCGTCATGCAGACCGCGGTGAGCGACTTCGGGTACCCAAACATGAACATCGCGGGTATCGGGCAACAGGTAGTCCATCACTCCAGTCCGGACAGCGCCGCCCGCGCGGAGATGACCGCGGCAGGATTCATCCCTATCCTCCCGATGCTCAGCGGCCCGCAGGGTCTCCACTGCTCGGAGCCGTTCCAGAGTCCCGCTGATCTTAAGGGCCGCACGGTCCGCATCCCATACCCGATCGCGCAGGAGGAACTCGAGTCGCTCGGGATGACCGGCATGTTCCTCCCGCCGAACGAGGTGTATGAGGCGCTGCAGCGTGGTGTGATTGACTGCGCCCTGAACGCCACCACCAACATCCTCGCAGGCGGGTTGCTCGAGGTCTCCCCGTGGGTAGCGTTTCCTAACACAGCTCCGAGCCCCGGCGCGAACATTGCAATTTCGACCTCCGCATGGGATGAACTGATCCCCGAGATCCAGCAGGTGATGCTCGACACCCGGCACGAGCCGTTCGAGCGGTTCGCCCGTGACACGCTTGACGGCTATGCGGAGATCGTGGTGGCCGCCGAGGACGCGGGCGGCGGCATCATCGATGCCGCCGAGCTCAACCCCGCGATCGCGCAGTACTGGGCCGGCCGGCCTAGCCTCGGCAAGACCGCGCCGGACGGGGTGACCGACCCCGAGGCTGAGATCGCGCGGACGAACGCCATCGCGGAAGCGTGGTGGGATTTCACCGTCGATGAGCTCGGCGTGCCGGCCGACAGCGACGACACCGTCGAGGTCCTCAGCCTCGGCGCGGATGTCATCGATGGCGCGACATGGAAGGCCTGGACGGAGGCGATCGTCAACAGCCTCGGTGCCGAGTGATTCCGCGATCGCGATCGCTCGAAATCATCGCCGTCGAACGCTCTCGTAGCTGCGGGAGATTTATAGCCGGCGCACAATCTTCAATCGTCTATTAGGCAACTACTCGTAAAGGAGAGTTCAATGAGGGATCCCGAGATTCGTTTCGATGGCAAGGCAATCGTGGTAACCGGCGCTGGCCGTGGAATGGGGCGCGATCACGCACTCCTGTTGGCCGCGCGCGGCGCCTCCGTCATAGTCGCGGACAATGGCTCCGCGATGGACGGATCCGACGCCAGCGCGGGTCCAGCCGAAACCGTTGTTGCCGAGATCACATCATCCGGCGGCGTGGCAGTGTCCTGTACTGCCGACCTGTCCACTGAGGAGGGCTCCGCCGCGGCCGTGCAGGCCAGTCTCGACTCGTTCGGCCGTATCGACGGACTCCTTCACAATGCGAGTACCTCGCCTAACCTGTATAGCCCGGATCAAGTCCCAACCGACCAACTCGACCTGGTCCAAAGAGTTAACGTCCATGCCGGGTTCTGGATGACCCGCGCCGCCTGGCCTCATATGAAAGAGCAGGGCTTCGGGCGGATTGTGTACATCGCGTCGCATTCGATCTACGGGGTCCGGGGGGCTGCGCCATATGCATCCGCGAAGTCGGCGTACATCGGCCTGGCTCGTGGCTACGCATTGGAAGGCGCAGAACATGACATTCTCTGCAACGTCGTCTTGCCGAGCGCCTATACACGCATGACCGAGCGAATGCCGACATCCGACTATCGCACCTGGGTGTCAAACACACTCGCACCCGCGAGGGTCTCGCCCGGTGTCGCGTATCTCCTGAGTGCCGAAAGCCATCAGAACGGGGAAATGTTCTCGATCGGCGGCGGCAGGGTCGCGCGAGTTCAGCTCGCAGAAACCGAGGGCGTCACGGGCCTCGGCGATTCCATCGAAGAATGGCGCGACGCCTTCGACGTCGTGATGGCGCAAGACAAGCGCATCTTCCCCAAAGACCAGCAGGAACGCTTCGGGATAGTCGCGAAAGCGCTCGGCTTCACAGGTGAAATTCCGGCCGATGCCTATGCCGTGAAGGACGTCAGTTGAGCTGCAACGTGGGCACCTACCTGGGTCTGCGCATATTCGAAAGAGGAGGGGCATCGCTATGATCAAGATCGTTTCGCTGCACTCACGAAACCCGAACCTGTCCGTGGCCGAGTTCATTGAGTATTGGCACACGGTGCACGCGCCGCTCTGCAGCAGGCTGATGCAAGGACTCGGACTGCGCCGGTACGTCGCCAGTTTCCCACTCACTGATTCGCCTGAATTCGGCGGTGTCGGCGCCGATTTCGACGCCGTCGTTGAGCTTCATTTCGACGATCAAGCGGCGCTTGAGGGCGCGCTCGCCTCGCCCCAGTTCAACACGCCCGAGCGCCAGGCCAGTAGCGCCCACCTGTTCGATCTGGAGCGCAGCCGCAACGTTATCTGCGACGAAGCTTCTTTTCCCCTCGGATAATGGTCACCGCAGAGGATGAGTTGGCTATCCGCAACCTCGCCGCGCGCTTCACTGATGCCGCGAGTAAGCGAGACATTGAGACCTGGCGCGCAACCTGGACGGATGACTGCCACTGGTACATCGGCAATCGAGCGGTGGACGGTGCAGAGACGGCCGCAGCCTTCCTGACTACGGCGCTCCAACGGTACGACTGGTTCCTCATGATGTCGCTATCAGGACAAGTGTTCGAAAGCGACGGCGTGGTCAAGGGCGTTTGGTACGTGCTGGAGTATCAGGGCAAGCCCCAAGGCATTACACAGATTCTCGGAACCTACGAGGACGTGTACGCCAAGGTGGATGGCGCATGGAAATTCAGCAGTCGCGTGTTCCAGTCTTCCTACCGCGGTCCGCTGAGCCCCGGACAGACCGCTCAGGTGGTCGCGGGGGGTAACCTCACGCTCCTCGATCACGGGGTCGGAGGTCCGACAACCTGACCGTTACACGGTTGGAATCGTGGCGGACAGCACCGGCACCTCGGCTGTCGTCGCCGACGACTTGGATATTCAATGAAGAAGGAAAAGTCATGACCTACTGCAAGCAGGCCAAGCACAATCCGTTCCGCCTTGACCGACACGAGGCTGCCATCATCACCGATGGGACCGAAGCATGGTAAGCGGCGCCGTGGAGAACATGTCGCAGGAAGCGGAGATTGCACTCGGATACCACCGCACGCTCGAGGCTAAGGACTTCGATGCATTCCACGACATCTGGACTCCCGATGCGCGGCACGAACTGCCGTACCACTCGACCATGGGGCCGCCAGTGCACATTGGAGCGGATGCGATCGCAGAGGATTACCGACAGATGCTCGGGAACCGACGTGATCTGCAGTTCACTGTGCACGAGGTGATCGTAGGCGACAGCAACCGCGTCGTCCTGGAGTACTCGGGACGGAGCATCGTCGGCGAAACCGGCGGCGTGTACGAGCAGGACTACATCGCAGTGTTCGAAATCGAGGATCACCGGATCAAACTCATGCGCCTCTACGCTGATCCTGAACGCGCGTCTGCCGCGCTGCAATCGCTGCGTGACGCGACGGGTCAAGCGTCCTTCAGTTCGACATCATTCAACGGTCAAGGTGCCGCGCCGACGATCGCGAGTGACCCGACGACTGAAGCCCCTCCTGCGTTCCCGCAGCTGCGCGATGATCCTCTGACGCCGCCCCCGGTGTATGTGCAATGGCGCGAGGAGAGCCCCGCGAAGCAAGTCACGCTCCAGAACGGGAAAACGGCATGGGTTGTGCTCCGCCAGGAAGAGGCCCGCCAGGTATTCGAGGACCTCACGATGTCACGCGATCCCGGCGCAGCGGAGTTCCCGCAGGTCCGCCGTAGCTTGAGCCTCCGTCGCAACGACTTGGTTATGAATCACATGGACCCGCCGATGCACGGCAAGTTCCGCAGGATGCTCGCGCCGTGGTTCACGATGAAGAAAATCAACGAGCAGCGCGATGACATTCAGAGGATCGTCGATGACGCCATCGACCGACTGATGACGCTGGACAAACCCGTCAACTTTCATAAGGAGTTCAGCCTGGTCATCCCTTCGACGGTGATCTGCCGCGTCCTAGGGATCGACTACGACTATCACGCTGACTTCGAGCAGCACGCGACAGTAATCACGCGGGCGAGCTCCTCCGCTGGAGACTTCGATGCCGCGTACAAGGCACTGTCCGAAATTTGCGGGCGCCTGGTCGACGAATCAATCGAGAATCCCGCTGGCGGCGTGCTCCAGGTGATCACCGACAGACTCCAGGCTGGCGAGATTAACCGAGAACAGGCAGTCGCCAATGCTTATGTTCTGGTCGTAGGCGGGCACGAGACCACCGCGCACACGATCTCGCTGGGTTTCCTGCAACTGTTCCGGGATCCAGCGCTTGCGGACTTCCTGCGCGAGAACACGGACCGGATTCCCGACGCGATCACCGAAATGATGCGCATCCAATCGATCAACGAAGGTACGACGGCACGCGTCACGACGACCGAGCTCGACCTCGGCGGCGTCAAAATTCCTGCGGGTGCCGGTGTCATCCCTCTGATGTCGCCCGCACACCGTGACCCGCGTAGTTGGGAGAATGCCGACGTCTTCGACATCGACCGGGACAACACCAAGCAGCTGGCGCTCGGTGCCGGCATCCACTCCTGCCTCGGTCAAAATCTTGCGAGGGCGGAGTTGGAGATTGTGTTTGAGACTGTCCTACGACGCATTCCGACATTGCGCCTGGCCGTGTCCGAGAACGACATCGAGTTCCAGCGTGACGGCTTCGTGTTCGGTGTTTACGCCATGCCCGTTACATGGTGATCGACGTGTCGGCGGGCCAAGCGCACAGATCGACTAGCACTCGGGTTCCCACCGCACACCCGAGGAGGCGACTTCGAGTTCGCAGAACCGTCACTCGTGACCGACGCAACCTCAAACACCAGACAGAGAAAAGAACGAAGGAAGAATGATGACATCGGACGAGATCCGCTTCGACGGGAAGGCAATCGTCGTGACCGGTGCCGGCCGCGGCATGGGCCGCGACCACGCGCTCCTGCTCGCATCGCGTGGCGCCCGCGTCGTAGTGGCAGACAACGGATCGGCGATGGACGGGTCTGCCTCAGGCGCGGGGCCCGCTGAATCCGTCGTCGCAGAGATCACAGATGCGGGCGGCACCGCGGTTCCATGCACGGCTGACTTGTCCACCGAGGAAGGGTCGGCAGCAGCTGTGCAGGCCGCCATCGATGCGTTCGGCCGAGTCGATTGCATCCTGCACAACGCGAGCACGTCACCGAATTTGCACAGCCCGGACCAAGTCCCCACCGATCAACTCGACCTCGTGATGCGCATCAACGCCTATGCGGGGTTCTGGTTGACGCGAGCGGCCTGGCCGCACATGAAAGAGCAAGGTGGCGGACGCATCGTATATGTGGCGTCTCACTCCATCTACGGGGTTGCCGGCTCCGCCCCGTATGCCTCCGCTAAGTCGGCATACATCGGGATGGCGCGTTCGTTCGCGCCTGAGGGTGCAAGCCTGAACATCCTGTGCAACGTCATCATGCCCACCGCGCGCACACGAATGACAGAGCGGATGCCCGCCTCGGACTATGCGGACTGGCTATGGGAGACCATGGATCCGACCAAAGTCGCGTTTGGCGCCGCCTACCTGCTGAGCGATGAGTGCCAGATCTACGGGGAGATGTTTTCCGTGGGAGGAGGCCGGATCGCTCGCATCCGCCTTGCGGAATCATCCGGCGTGATGGGCCCCGGGGACTCGATTGAAAAAATGCGGGACGCGTTCGCGACCGTTATGACCCAGAGCGATCACATCTTCCCCAGGGATCAGCAGGAGCGCGTCTCCATCGTGCATCCCAAAATGGGATTCTCCGGCACCCTCCGGGAAGACGCTTACGCGGTCAAGGACGTTACCTGAGACCCGAGTAACCACATATTGATTGTTCTGATAGCCCAGTGTCACCCGAATCAACGAGGAGCGAGTATGACCTACACACATGAGGAACTTTCCACCATCGCGGAGATCCGCGACCTGCAGGAGCGCTACTGCCGCGGCATTGACCGTGCGGACGCCGACATCCTGCGCTCAGTGTATTGGGAGGACGCTCAGGACGAGCACGGAGTGTTCCGCGGCGACCGAGAAGAGTACGTCGCATGGGTCATACCGGTCGTCCGTGAGCGGTTCGCGGTGCTTCAGCACGTGCTCGGTCAGACCCATGCGGAAATCGACGGCGACTTCGCCTACGCGGAGACCTACTTCGTGCAACACTCCCTTCGTCCCGATGGTGTGACGTACGCAAGCCCGGGGAGGTACATCGACCGACTTGAGCGCCGCAACGGCGAATGGCGGATTCTCGAGCGTCAGACGTTGATGTCATTCTTCTACGCCACGGCGACCGCCGATACGGAGAAGCAAGCGGCGGCCGGCTTCCCCGTGGGCTGTATGGACCGCGAAGACGCCTCGTACGTGCGCGGCCCGCTGCTCCAAGAACGCGCGCCGGTCCTCTGAGCGGCGCACGCGTCGTCAGCTGGCGGGAGTCATCCGGACCGACCGCCTGCATGAGCAGGCGGTCGGCGCCGGCGTGTAGTTGAGCCTTGAGGCTGGCTTTCAGAGCGACTGGCGTTTCCGATCTGGGAATGGGTCGCACACGCGATGGTCGATTTCGAACCGCTCGGATTGAAGCCAGAGGGATCTCGTTGTGCGCTCCGCCTATCCCGCCGATTCCTTTGAGGACGCGAGGCAGGACCACGTTTGGACCGCAACTCAGGAGCAGCAGCTCGACCGCATGACGAAGCGCGGGATCGAGTTCGTTGCCACCACCGCAAACCCGCTGGGCGCGGACTGGTCTACCTCATCGACCGGACCGCCGAGCCAGACGTCGTCCGCCTCGACGTCGGAGACGATTGACCCTTACAGCCGGATGAGGGCCTTGATCGTGCGGCGCTCGTCCATGTCGCGGTACGCCTGGGCGATGTCGGTGAGCGCGTACTCGGCATCGAAGACTTTGCCTGGTTGGAGGGAGCCTGAGAGCACCTCCGGGAGCAGTTCCTCGATATAGTCCCGCGCGGCCGCGGCACCGGCGCCGACAGTGAGGTTCTTCCAGAACAGGGTCTCGTAGGGCAGTTCGGGGATGCCGTACGGCATCCCGACGAACCCAATCCGCCCGCCGACCCGTACGGAGGCGATCGCCTGGTCCAGCGACTCCTTGGTGCCGACGGCCTCGAGCACGCAGTCCGCCAGCTTGCCGCCAAGGAGTTCGCGCACTCGTTTTGCGCCGGCCGTCCCGCGCTCGGCTACGACATCCGTCGCTCCGAACTCGATCGCCAGTCGCTGCCGGTCCGCGTGCCGGGACATCGCGATAATGCGATCCGCGCCGGCTCGTTTCGCGGAGAGGACGGCGCATAGCCCGACGGCTCCATCCCCGACAACGACAACGGTCGACCCCGGTGTCACGCCGCCGCGTACGGCCGCATGATGACCCGTGGACATGACATCACTGAGGGCCAGAAGGTGGGGGATGAGTGCGTCGTCGACAGGGCCGGGCACGACGACGAGCGTGCCGTCCGCCAACGGCACCCGCACATACTGACCCTGACAGCCGGAGACGAGGTGACCATGCTCGTCGGCGCGGCCGAAGAACGCTCCGTGTTCGCAGGCGGTGGGCACGCCGTCGCAACACGCCTCGCACGTGCCGTCCGAGATGTTGAAGGGGGAGACGACGAAGTCGCCGACCGCGAGATTCTGCACAGCCCTTCCCACCTGCTCCACGATCCCAACGAATTCGTGACCGACCAGGCGCGGCTCGTCGACCTTCGTGATGCCGCGGTATGCCCACAGATCGGAGCCGCACACGCAGGCCGCTACCACCCTCACAACCGCATCTGTCGGCGTCAGCAGCGCCGCATTCGGACGTTCTTCGACTCGCACGTCACCCTTGCCATGCAAAACTGTCGCCAGCATCCCGCTCCTCTCCCTGAAACCTCTCCTCATACCGTTCCATCCTGCGGGACTTCCTGTCAATGATTATAGAAATCGCACGCGCTATTGAGTCATGCGGTCGTTGCGGCGCAAACCGCCACAACGATGCCATCACGCTCGACAGCGTCGCGAACCCAACCATTGCGCCTGGAAGGAGCAGGAAAGCCTTCCGAATCTTCATATCGATCAATGTGATTACCCTGGATGCTAATCAATCAGGAGCGGGTATTGGGAGGACGCTCAGGACGAGCACGGAGTTCTCCGCGGCGCGCTGGCGGCAGTCATCCGGACCGACCGCCTGCATGAGCAGGCGGTCGGTCCGGCGTTTAGTTGAGCCTTGAGGCTGGCTTTCAGAGCGACTGGCGTTCCCGATGCGAGGAATGCGTCGCTCACGCGCCATGACGAGAGGTCAGTTTCGTCACCGCTCGGATTGAATCCAGAGAGATGTCGTACGCGACCCGCCACGTCTCGATCACCGATGGCTGGGTCGTTTGGGCGGCCGGTGGCGAGGGGCGTAGGATCCGATTCCCGGGGCCAGGCACGTTTGTGCACGGAACAGCGAGGAAACCCTCTGCTTATGAGCAGCCGAACGACTCCCACCGGCAGGACGGCCGATGGTGGGGCTGAATCGGCAACTGATCAAAGTCTGATCGCTTCCGAGGTGCTTTCGTCGTATTAGGATCTCGCGGCCGAGCGTTAGACGACAGCCGCAGCCGCTGAAAACGATCATCCGGAGATCTCGAATCGCGGATCAGTGACGCGTACTCCAGGCGCGACGAGAAGGGTAGCGAAGATCGAGCAGATGGAAAGCGATCACCAGGACTGGCTGCGCGCTAACGCCCAGGACATGAATATCCCTAACAGGTCGGCCGCTCACGCAGCGTGAACTTCTTGATGCTTGGCGTTGATCTTGACCGAGCAGCAGCGCCGGGCAGTACCGACGCGACGTCAACGAATTTCTTAGTCGTGGCGGCGCCGCTTGCAGCATGGCGAAGAACCTGACCATCGAGCGCGTCGTCCCACAGGAACTCAACGCGGTGGAGTTCCGTTTCTCACGTCCATGACGAAGCTGCGGCGGGCTATCACGAGCTCGCGCTCGATCGTGTCGCTTACCGAACGAGCTGAACCAAAGCCCGCCTGTACCGCGTCATCGAATCCAGCTTCCTAGCTTAGAGAGCGACGAGCTGCGGAAGCTTTCTCACGCTGAACGCGCGGCGTGCGCAAGCCAGCCCGCTGGCGCGAGTCCTACCGCGTGCGGCACCGATCACGTCCCCTCCGCTGCCTATCCGTTCGGAGTTTTCGGCAACGCCAGGAGCTCTTCGCGTCATGCCTCTCGGCGAGGAAACGGCGGACGCCGCTTCTCGATGCGATCGGTGAGGCGGCCCGACTTGAGCACCTACCGGAGTGCGGCGCGAGCTCCGTTGATGTACCTGCTCCGCCGACGGAGGCGAACACCTTCTAGCTCATCTACCGCGCCGTCATGGGCGAGGGAGGTACTCATTGCTTCTTGGAATGCAACTGCAGCGTCGTACACGTCGTCAGGCCCGAGCAGGTGCAAAGTGGCTATGGCGCGCCGAGCCTCGGCGACGAGGGCTATTTCGGGTTCCTCGTCGAGGTTTGCTATCAGGCCGGTCGCGAAGAGTTCATCGGTCACGGTGAGGTGATCGGCATAGGCCTCGAGGCGGCGCTCCCGGATCCATTTGGTGCGGTCGCGCTTAGCCTGCAACCAGGCACCGATGAAGCCGGCGAGAACTGTGATGATGACACCGCCGAAGATCGACAGCAGGGCAAGCATTGTCGGGTCGATAGCTGCCGCGCTCGTCGCACTGGTCGCAAGGATCATAATTGCGAGCCTATCCACGACATCGCACGCGCTTACGCAAGGTGGCGGCGACATACGCTGTCGGCATCCGCGCTCCCAGCGCGAAACGCTGGAGTTGTCCGAGGCGTCGCTTCGGAAGCCAACTACGGCCGGGTCGAGTAGGTGAAGGCTCCACAACGAGCTGACTGCATCGAACGCGAGTGGCAGCAAAAGACCGCCAGCACCGCCTAGGCGGCGACCTCGACGATCGCGGGCGGAGCTGTAGTAGGAGCGGGCTCGGCCACAGGGAAGATCGCCAGTCCGATCGCGGTCGCCAGGACGAGCGCGACCAGTCCGACAGCGATGTCACTCACAAACTTTGCGAGCCACCTGCCGAGTGTGCGCAACCACTTGCGCCGGATAACAAGCAATTCTTCCTGTCGCTCCCGGCGGCGCGTCTCCCGACGGGGTCTGCGGCGGAGCTCGCGGCGAGCGGGGTAATGCGTCATGGGAAGTGCCTCTCGGTGAATGGTTCACCAGGCACCATGCGTAGGACAGGCGCTTGTGGCGCTGCGCCTTGATGGAGGACCGTTCTGGGCCTCTCGACCGCCAGAGATTGGGGCTCACAGAGAGCATCATGCGGAGGAGTCGCACCGTTGTCGCGCTCGGCTTGGTGTCCCGCTCCTCGCCTCGGAACCAAAGGCGTGTTGGACGCAAGAGGACCGGCACAATAGGAGTCATGACTACACCCGCAGAGCGTTTCGAGATGATTGAGTGGCTGGGAGAGCCGACAGATCACTCGATTGTGATCCGAGCACGCGACCTCACCTCCGGAGAGGAAGTCGCGCTGAAGATGGCGCGTCCTGGTGCGACGATCCAGAAGCGCTTCCACCGGGAAGTTACCAGCATGCGGTCTGCAGCGGGCCGCCATGTCATGCCTGTACTCGAAGCTGATACTGACGGTGAGTGGTATGCAATGCCAATAGCAGACGGCGAGTTGACGAAACGGGCCGACGGCCTTGCCCATCCTGCGCGTGAACAACTCGCGGTGTCCGTCGTGCAAGCTGTTGCCGATGCTTTACGAACATTTCATGGACGAGGCGAGGTACATCGCGACCTGAAACCGCAAAACATCCTGTGGCTGGACACCGACGGAGACGCGCGCTGGGTAGTATCCGACTTCGGCATCGCACGAAATCAGCCGGGTACGACTACCTCGCAGCTGACGCGGGCCGGCAGTCTGCTCGGCACGGACGGCTGGGCTGCACCTGAACTCCACTTCGACGCGCATGCTGCGAGCACGCAGGCCGACGTCTATAGTGTGGGGGCGATGGTGGCGTGGATCCTCACCGGCAAATATCCGACGTCGACTTCTGTCACCCTTCCGGAGGGAAGACTCCGGTCCGCAACATCCAGAGCCGTTCGCATGCATCCTGAGAAGCGATACGCAACGGTGGATGCGATGTTGACGGCGATGGAGCGCTCCCTGGCGAGCGATGGCGGTCCACTCAATCACCAGCTCAACCAGCACCTCACCTCCCCGATCGACTACGGGGAGCTCGGTTACTTCTTGGTCGCCCACTCCGACAACCCCGAACTCCTCCTTCCTGCCCTACCCAAGCTTGAACGCTCTAATATTTCGAAGTGGCTCAACTCAGACGCGGATGGTCTGTTGGAAGTCGCCCAAAAGGTCAGCATCATGCTGCAGGGAGAGCAGGGTCGGGCAGGACTCAATCAGGCGGGGCTGCGCCCGCCGCTGGCATGGACGTTTGACGTAGTGCGCTTGTTTGTCGATCGGAACTTGCTCGACATGGCGGAACAGCTCGCAATGCCGTTCTTCGAGGCGCTCGAGAGTTGCGACCAGTATCCCGTGAGCCGCCATGTCGCGGCATGGTTTAAGGGACTCTCAGATCGCCAAGCCGTCGCCATGATCGCTGCAGCGGAGGCATCGATGGCCGACGCGTACTTGCGCCACTGGATCAACGACAGCTGGGACAAGATTCAGAGTGAAAGCCTGCGACGATGGATGATCTAAGCCGCCAGTTGTTCGATGCTGACGACGCGTGTAACGGATCGCTGGAGTGCATTGGTGTCCCTCGGCCATGTTGGGCCCGTTACTGAATCTGATCCTCGGCAACTCCGAGAGAGCCAAGGTCATTCTCAGGGGCGTCGTAGTCGTCACCGTACAGACGGACGAGTTCTGCGCTGACGCCCCGTGGCCATTCGGACACTCGTAGTAATCGTCAACACCATCGGGACTCAGAGTGGTGTTCCATGATTGCTCCGCAGCGCTTGCCGATCTAATGCACGGATGACGCGGTGCTGGTTCGCGCCGAAGCCACATCTCCAGGACTGTTCTTATCAAACCCAGCCTGCCCGACACCGCGGCTCTTCACTCGCGAGAGATTTACCCCCCAGGACGAACCTTGGTTCCCCCCAAGCATTCGCTTAAGCTCACACCACTTGGCTAGCCCATTCCGCGGCGTCCTGTCCTCGGTTTGAACAGATCGTTGCATTAGTAGCACGGAGTGAATCATGACTGACGAGTTGATTACCAGTGTTCAAGGGTTTCGGGAGTGGCTTGGTGCAACGACGGCAACACGAGCCACAGTTGTCAGGGTTGACCTTCGCGGAATTGACGATGAGATCACGCCCGACCCAGACCTCCAAGGCAGCATCTTCTTGGCCTGCCATGTTGGGCCTCGGCTGGCCCAGTTCGTCTCGAGAGCAAAGTGCGTTCAAATTCCCGAGTTCGGCCGTTTGCCGACAGATGTCTTCCGAACCGATTTGTACCGGGTGGCCGAATTGTACGACGGCTTCGATCTAGCTGAGCCTGGCTCATGGAAGTCCTCGCTTGACCACAGGATTTATGAATGGTTCGTTGACCAATCGCCGCGACGGCCTCGCGCGCTCGCTGTTGACGAGCTCCTCGCTGCACGTGCGCACGATTCCATGGTGGAGCTTGCGCTTTCTCGTTTCATTGGTTCCGTCGGAAAGAGCGTCGTTGGGGTAATGGGAGGCCACGACAAGAAACGGAGCAGTGTGGCGTACAGGCAGATCGCGACCATATCCCGGACTCTTTCCAGGGACGGCCTGCTCATCTTGACTGGGGGCGGTCCGGGGCTGATGGAGGCCGCGAACCTGGGCGCATTCCTCGGGCCATTCCCTGATGAGGCTCTCGATCACGCAATTAACGTCCTGAGGAAAGCGGAGGACTTTGGCTCCCATGAGTGGCTATCTACCGCGTGCGCCGTGCGAGCGGACCTTCTCGGGGATTGGGAAGCCGCTGAGCCGGATGAGAGCTTCAACCTCGGTGTCCCTACATGGTTGTACGGTCATGAGCCGCCCAACCTGTTCGCCACTCACTCGGGAAAGATGTTCTTCAACAGTCTCCGGGAGGATGGTCTCGTCTCACTTGCGGATGGCGGCATTCTGTTCGGTGAGGGCAATGCGGGGACCGTACAGGAGCTATTTCAGGATGTAACGCAGAACTACTATCGCGAGAAGGAGGTGGTGATGCCCACACCGATCGTCCTCTTGGACCGCACGTACTGGACACGGGCCAGCAATGAACTGCCGGTTGTCGACCCTGCGACGGGCAAGGTTCTGGACAAGCGCAAGCCCGTCTGGCCGTTATTGAACCAACTGGCGGCGGAGAAGAACTTCACTTCGGCAATTCTTGTATCCGATGACTCGACGGAGATCATCAAGCACCTGCGTGGCCGGCCGAAGGAGGCGACATCGCGGCGCGTGCTCGCGTGGCGCGGTCTGGTCTGATGGCCGGGTCATACGCGGCCCGAGCGTGCAGTACCAGAGGGTGTTGGAGCTCATTGCAGAGGTGGAGACCTTGCCCCCGAGGATGAGGGGGCACCCGCCCCCGTAGCGAAGACACGGCCAACTTGCGCCTCAGCTAACAGCCATGGCGTTGGCAGCGTCGAAAATCCGCTGTGTTTCGCGAGCGTGCAGCGAGTCAACGAGGACATCGTTCTGATGCTGGGGTCTTCTCCATCGCGCCCCCGTCGCCTTCCGTAGGGAGATTACGTACCCTTGATCCGCAACTGTTGCCTCCACGCGGTACCTAGGAGGATTCCGTCCTATGCCGGCTGCCTCCCAGGTATTCGTCTCAGCAGTCGTCCAGTTTGCCAACGACAGTCGCGAGATGGCATGACCCATGTCCTTGGCGTTTTGGAATCGTCGCGCCGGGCTCCCAGCGGTCGCCTTTCGATACAACTTCCGGAGGTTTGTGGGTGCCCAGACTGGCAGTTCGAGATCGACTGGACGTATCGCAGATCGGCCTGCCGCCAGTTCCTCAACAACCTGCTGACGACTGTAGGCGCCGTACGGGAATGCTCCGCCCAAGAGTTCCCGCATGACGAGCCCCATCGAATACAGGTCACTCGACATCGTGAGGACACCTGCCGTCATCAATTCCGGAGGGCTGTAAAGAGTCGGGTTGTTGACGGCTGGAGCTGAGCCATTCGAATCAAGGGTGCCAGCCACACCTATGTCCGCTACCAGAGCATAGATTGGGGGGCTGGTGAGCAAGATGTTCCCGCTTTTGATATCGCGATGGAGGATGTTGTGTCGCATGTGTAGTTCGCGCAGCCCTCGCAGTGCAGATGTCATGATGACAATTGCCTCGCGAGTGGTGAATTCTTCACCCCGAAGCAAGGCATCCGTGATGCTGCCGCGAGGGTAGTGGGGCGTGATTATCTCGATGACGTCCATGAGCGGGTCATAGCCATCTACCCTGGCAGCACCCTTCACCTCGACCACGTTGTCGTGCTTAATGGAACGCAGGGTGCTTGCTTCGGGCAGCACTGATGCATCGACCATTGTCAGGTCGAAACGCTTGCCCACTACTTCGCAGTCCAGCAAATCATCGTGGTAGAGCCGCACTTCGTTGACACCGCCAGGGATACTGTTCAACGACTCGAATGGAAGCCGAAGTACCTTTCCTGCGATGGGCACTAGCTGATGGGATTCAATTGGCGTCCCCAGAAGCTGGCTGCGGCGTAGGCCTCCATGGCCCCCGTGGTCCAGTACTTCGGAGTGCTCGCGAAGCCGAGTACCGTCGGATCAACTTGCTTCAGCTGCGGCCGTAGAATGTGCGCGCCAACTGGTCCGGGGCGGATAAGCCCGTAGTCGGCGTTTTGCTCCGCGGCGGCGATCATTACGGCGCTGATGGACAGAAGCCGAGTTGAGGCATCGGCATATTTCCACTGATTGTGTTTCATCGTGTCCAACACCGCTACCCCGTGGACATCCCAGTCGCTGAGTGTCTGTCGAACTTGGTTCTTGAGATCTAGCAGACGAATGGCATCGTTTTCAGAACTCACGGATGGAATGAGTCGGTCGAACCGGCCCACCGCGGGACGCCCCAGCCCCGCCTCTCCATCGTCCAGTGCCATGCAGGCAAGATTGATGACTCCCGCCTTAACGAATACGCCCACGTAATACATACGCGTATTGTGACAGGAGCTCAAGGCAATGCGGTCGATGCCGCGCTGACACGGTATCTATGACCTCTGCGGGGCAGAGTTGAAGGCTAACGTGGTGGAGCAGTCCGGTGGCGTCTTAGACGACGCCGCGAACGCGAGCAATACCGAGGCTCCCAGGTTGAGCACGAAGAGCAAAACGCCGATGCCGATGCGGTGTTCATCAGCCGGGGGACACGAAGAGGGCATCGCTTACGGACTGGAGGGCCTGTTCGCCGTCGAGGTCGAGGCAGGCGCCTTTGAACGGGCTGGAAGGTTTCTCGGTGCCGCTGATGATACCCGCGAACGTAAAGGTCTTCTCGGTCCTGGCATTTTCTCGTACCACCAGCGGGTACTCGGGCAGGTTGAGGCATCACCGGCTGCCGAAGAGTTCACCATCGCCCGGGAGCAAGGTCGCCACGCGGACATCGCGGAGGTGCTCGAAGAAGCGCTCACGTGACGTCGCGGCTCCGACCTGGGTGTTCCGGCGGGCCACATCCTGTTCCCACTGCCCAGTCTCGTTCACGAGTTGCGGCGTCTGCCGGTCCCTGAACCGGTCGCCTCCGCCCGCCGCTCGCCGACACTCGGCGGCAGCCTGCACAGATCGTAGAAGTACCGCTTCGGGGCGGCCTCGTCGGTCGCGTCGACCACCACATTCACGCCCGCGTGCGGAAGCTCGTCGCCCGCGAGTACCCACACCGAGAAGTGCCAGATGCCGCGAACCGACTGGTTCAGCAGTCTCCGCCCGTCGACAACGAGCACTGTATCGGGGTCGGTTGCCGCTGTTAGCGACCCCGCGCGGAACGGCTCGACCGTCTCCGAGCGCAGGTCGTCCTCGTCGACGTCGCCGACCGAGAGCCGCAGCACCGGTTGGTCCTTCTCGACGAGCACGGAGGCGAGATCGTCGGCCAACCGCGTCGCGAACTGGCCCGGCTCTCCTTCGATGGCGAGAAGCCGCCGCCCCGCCCACGAGTTGTGCAAGAACTCCTCGGCCATCGAGTCGAGCAGCTCACGTCTGCTCTCGCTGAGCTCAACCATGACTTCACGCTACGCCTCAACTTGGCCGGTGAACGCTAGTGCGTGAAGGTCGACACCTGTCCTTCCGTCGGCATCGGCGACTCGAGCGCATCGAGGTAGGCGACTGCGTCACGGATGTCGAGTACGAGGCTCTCGGCAAGGTTGCGGCTGAGCCCGTTGCGGACGACGATGCGCTGCACGACCACGTCGGTGAGGTTATCGGGCATCGGGTAGGCGGGGAGCAGCCAGCCCTTCAGGCGCAGGCGTTCGGACAGGTGATACAAATTCCACTTGTCGGTGTAGCCGTGGGTGAGCTGCCACGCGAAGACGGGGATGTCGGTCCCGTCGTTCCACAGGTCGAAGGCGGGCATCTTGGCGATCTCGCCAGCGAGGTAGACCGCGACGTCCTGCGAGGCCTTTTGCACCTTGTAGTAGCCGTCCCACCCGAGTCGGAGGAAGAGGTAGTACTGCAGCAGAACCTGGGCCCCCGGGCGCGAGAAGTTCAGCGCGAAGCTCGGCATGTGTCCACCGAGATAGGTCACGTCGAACACCAGGTCCGCAGGAAGGTCCGCGACCGTGCGCCAGACAACCCACCCGAGACCGGGATAGACCAGGCCGTACTTGTGGGCGGAGGTGCTTATCGAGGCGACGCGCTCTACTCGAAAGTCCCACTCCAACTCAGGCTGCAGGAACGGCGCGATCATGCCCCCGGAAGCGCCATCGACGTGGATCGGGACGTCGAGGCCTGTGTCGGCCTGGATGCGGTCCAGCTTCTTCGCGATCTCGGCCACCGGCTCGTAGACCCCGGTGTAGGTCACCCCCATGATCGCCACGACGCCGATCGTGTTCTCATCGACGTACTTGTCGAGCTCGAACCCGTCGAGACACTTGTGGTCATCGGTAATGGGTACGTACCGAGCCTCCACATCCCAGTAGTTGCAGAACTTCTCCCAGCACACCTGGACAGCACTGGACAGGATGAGGTTGGGCTTCTCGGTGGAGAGCCCAGCCGCGCGCCGTGCGCTCTGCCATCGGCGTTTGAGGGCGAGCCCGCCCAGCATGCACGCCTCTGATGAGCCGATCGTTGACGTCCCGATCGCGTTCTCCGCGTCAGGCGCGTTCCAGAGATTTGCGATCATCTTCCAGCACCGCGTCTCGATCGCGGCGGTCTGGGGGTACTCGTCCTTGTCGACCATGTTCTTGTCCGCCGTCTCCGAGTACAGGCGGTCGGCGTGAGGATCCATCCAGGTGCCCACGAACGTCGCAAGGTTGAGTCGTGAATTGCCGTCCAGCATCGCTTCGTCGTGAACGATCTGGTAGGCGGTCTCGGGCAGCGACTCGCCTGGTGGCAGCGTGTTCAGCGGAAAGTCGGTTGCCTCACCCTCCCGCGCGAACATCGGGTTGAGCTGGTTCTGTGGACCGATACCAGTGTGGGCGTGAGGGGGCTCGCCACGGCGAGAGGGAGTCGTCATGTCGGGCAGGGTACGGCCGGCCGCACCAGCCGGACATCATCCGCCCGGGGTGATGTGACGCGCGCGTCCGTCGCTAGCAATCGGGTCATGGCGCCCGATCGCAGCATCCGTCTCCGACGTGAAGCGTGGGGATTCGCCATCGGATCCCTCTGTTTTGCCGTGGGCGCTGTTCCGTTCTACGCCCAGGCGGTCGGGCCCGTGACCACCAACGTGACCTTTTTCGTCGGGGCCATCTTCTTCACGCTGGCGGCGTTGATCCAACTCGCGCTGAGCGGGCGACTCCCTCCGCGGGGAGGAACTGATCGAGCGGACGGTTGGGACTGGTGGGCAGCCGCCGTCCAGTTCGCAGGGACGCTCTTCTTCAACCTCAGCACCAGCGAAGCGCTCATCACGGCCGTGATCAGTCAGACGCGGGTGGCCAGCGGCTGGCGTCCCGACGTGTTCGGCTCGATCTGCTTCTTAGTCGCAAGCGCCTTCGCCGTGATCGCCACCACCGATCGCGATGGCCCCTGGGCTCCCCGGAAACAAACCTGGTGGAGCACCTGGCTGAACATGCTCGGATCGGTCTTCTTCGGCATCTCCGCGGTCGGCGCCTTCGTCATCCCCTCGACAGGCGATCTCGCCAGCCTCTTCTGGGCAAATGCCGGCACCTTTCTCGGCGCCCTGTGCTTCCTCGCCGCGGCCCTACTCAGCCGATCCGCCATGCCCGCCCGTCCAGCACCACAGCCCCACCTCTGAATAGTCCGTCACCAACGTCTCAGCCGAGTACACCTAGATGCGGCGTCGTCTTCCCGGCGTTACAGCGGCTCCGACGACCGCCGCCTTCGCGACCGGGGATGGCCCCGGGCTGACCGCCGAGGCGACGACGGCGGTTTTGGCGACGGGCGCGCCGACCACGCCGACCCGTCCGATTCGTGCTGCTCTCAGTGGCATCTCATGCTCCTGATGATTCGAGTGCGTCGTCTGCCTCGAGCGAGGCGATGATCGCTTGGATGGGGATGCGACCGTTGGCGATGAGCTGACCGCCGGCTTGCCGTGCGGCGGACGCGAACGGCGCCGCCCAGACGTTCTCGTAGACGAGCACGCCCGCGACGCTGCCCGGGTCCATCGCATTCGCGAGCTTCTCGACGTCTTCGGCAGCCAACAGTTCCGCGAGTTCGGCTTCGAGCTCGACAAGATCACCGAGGTCTCCGGCATCCGCAAGCTCTGAGGCGTCGACGACGCCGTCCTCATCCTTGGTCAGGATGATCGCGTCGATCACCCTGATCGTTCCCGCCTTCACCAGGCGGAGCAGCTCTTCCGCCATCTCGCCCGTGAAGTTCTGATGCCCCGCCGGGAACTCGATGACGAGAAAGTCAACTGGTCCCAACTTAGATAGATCGTGTTCAGTCATTGGTCCGCCCTCCTAATCGTGTGCAGAAGGGCTCCTGCGCACATTCCCATGGTCCGCGCCGCGCGTCCGTCGTGCGTCACCCTTTCTGCGTGATTGAGGCCCTCAGCCAGCAGGCGACAATGAGCCTCTAGCGCACGCAGCGGAAGCCAATGTGGGTGGTCGCCGAGTCCTCGGTCTGCGAGGTCCGCGCGGCTGGTCGGTATCTGAGACAGTACTCAGGTGCGCAGAGATGCGAGCCGCCTTTGAGCACGCGGCGAGGCTCGGCGCTGAAACCGCTGCCGGCGCCAAGCAGCAAGTTCTCCCGACCGCCGGAGTCAACTCCGTGCGCTCCGGGAATGACGTGCCGGGGCGTCCACTCGTTGGACGTCCACTCCCAGACGTTCCCGATCATGTCGAATAGGCCATACCCATTCGCTGGGAAGCTCCCGACGCGCGCCGTGCCGACCCAGCCAGCTGCACCCTCGTTCCGATACGGGAACGCGCCCTGCCAGGTATCCGCCATCAGTCGCCCGTCGACGCGCGGCTCGTCGCCCCACGCATAGCGGCGACCGACGAGACCGCCCCGCGCGGCCCACTCCCACTCGCTTTCCGTGGGGAGGCGTTTGCCTGCCCACTGCGCGTATGCAGCGGCGTCGTCATATGCGACTTGGACAACGGGATGCCGCATCCGGTCCTCGATCGTCGACCCAGCGCCTGCCGGCGCTCGCCAATGCGCGCCCGGCTGCCATCGCCACCATTCTCGCCAGTCGTTGAGATCCACCGGCCCTGCCGTCGGAGTGAAGACAAGCCCGCCTGGGACGAGGGATTCCAGATCGGCGCCAGGGAATTCCGCCGGATCGAGGGGGCGCTCAGCGACCGTGACGTAGCCGGTCTGGGAAACGAAGCCCGCAAAGTCCGCGTTCGTGACCGGGTGCTCATCCATCGCGAACGCCGCAATCTCGCGTTCGTGTACGGGACCCTCTTCGGGATAGAACTCGTCGGATCCCATGAGGAGCGTGCCGGAAGGTATCTCAATCACGGTGGCATCCTCTCCTCATCTTCATTGGCGAGCCATCGCAGCTTTCATCTGAGCCTCGCTGTCTTCGATGGTTTCGCCGCTGACGTCGACGGTCACGTGGTGGATGGTACCGGTGAACGGGAATAGTCCTTCGTAGTCGGGGGTGATCGGTGATCCGGGATTGGCGCCGCAGGTGAGGGCGCCGGGGTTGAACATCGCCGGTGTGGTGTAGGGGGCATCGGCCTCGCCGACGAGTGCGCCGTCGACGTAGAGCTGCATGCGGCCGGGAGATCCCTTCCCATTCGCAAGGGAGAGTTCGCCGGTGGGTTCGAATTCGTACCGCAGGGAGTGGTTCCCCGAGGGGACCGCATCGTTCGACTCCACTCGGAAGTACTCCCGTGCGACATAGTTGTGGACGTAGTGGAGCTTGCCGTCCTGCAGGAACAGCGTGTAACCACCAGCGGCCGATCCCTGGCACACGAGCACGCCCTCGGCGCCGTGTTCGGGGATCTCGACATCGGCGGTGATGCTGTGTGGACGGTTCAGCACCTTGGGGGCGGCGAAGTACGGAAGCGACTGGGTGCCCGGGTAATAGACGTAGGAGTCGCGGGGCGCGGCCAGCAAAGGCTTCTCGCTGATCATGCGGGTGAGCGCGCTGCCGTCGACGGGCATCACGTCGTACTTGCCTGCCTCGACGTACCATCTGCCGATCATCGCGATCAACAGGTCGCGGTGATCGGCGGCCACGTCGTGGTTCTCCGCGAAGTCCTCGGCGACGTGGTACAGCTCCCATCCGGTCGCGTCGAGCTTGCTGAGCGTCTCGGCCGAGATCGGCGCGCCGAACGGAACGCCCGCTTCCGAGAAGGAGGCGCCCGGCCACGGGCAGACCGCTCGCCACCCGTCGTGGTAGATGGAGCGGTGACCGAACATCTCGAAGTACTGGGTGTGATGGTTCGTCTCGGCTGCCGCGTCGTCAAGGGTGTGTGCGAAGCTCACGCCCTGGATCGGTGACTGCGGGACGCCGCGGATTGTCGACGGCGCGTCGAGTTGCAGCAGGTCGAGCACCGTCGGCACCATGTCGATGATGTGCGCGTACTGCGTGCGGACCTCGCCCTTCGCCCTGATCCGGTCCGGCCAGTGCACGATGAACGGATCGGATGAGCCGCCACGGTACGTCTCCCGCTTCCACCGACGGAACGGCGTGTTGCCCGCCCACGTCCAACCCCACGGGTAGTGGTTGAAGTGCTTCGGCCCACCGATCTCGTCGATGACGGCGAGGCTCTCCTCGACCGGCTCAGGCGCGTTGTTGAAGAACTGCGCCTCGTTCGTCGTGCCGGTGAGGCCGCCCTCGGCGCTGGCTCCGTTGTCTGACACCACCATGATCAGCGTGTTGTCGAACTCGCCGATCTCCCGGAGGAAGTCGAGCAGCTTGCCGATGTGGTGATCGGTGTGGCTCAAGAACCCGGCGAACACTTCCATCTCGCGTGCGTACAGCCTCCGCTCGTCGTCGCTGAGGGTGTCCCAGCCCGGCACGTCGGGGTCATGGCGCGACAACTCCGTGTCGACCGGAACGATGCCCAGCTCCTGCTGCCTGGCGTGGGTCCCGGTGCGGTACGCGTCCCAACCGTCGTCGAACTTCCCGGTGTACTTGTCGGCCCACTCCTTCGGCACATGGTGCGGCGCATGCGTGGCGCCCGTGGCGAAGTACAGAAAGAAGGGCTTGTCCGGGTCGATCTGCTTGGCATCGGCCACGAACCGGCTCGCCTTGTCGACCAGGTCGGGGGTGAGATGGTACCCCTCCGCGGGCGTCGCCGGCGGCTCGACCTGGTGGTTGTCGTAGATCAGGTCCGGATTCCACTGGCTGGTGTCCCCGCCGAGGAACCCGTAAAACCGTTCGAAGCCGCGGCCGAGCGGCCATCGGTCGTATGGCCCGGCCGCCGTCTCCTGACTGCTCGGGATGAGGTGCCACTTGCCTACCGCGTACGTGTTGTACCCGTGCCCGAGCAGGATCTCCGAGAGGTACCCGTTCTCAAACGGCACGATGCCGTTGTACCCGGGGTAGCCGGTGGCGAGCTCGGTGATGCACGCCATCGCGTTGCTGTGATGGTTGCGACCCGTGATCACGCACGACCGACTCGGCGAACACAACGCTGTGGTGTGCATGTTGTTGTACCGCAGCCCGTTTGCCGCCAGGGCGTCGAGGTTCGGCGTTTCGATGGGGCTGCCGAAGCAACCCAACTGCCCGAACCCGGTGTCATCCAACACGATGAACAGCACGTTCGGCGATCCCTTCGGGGCACGTGTCCGCGCGGGCCACGCCGGACTCGACTCCTCTGCGGTGCGACCGACCACCCCTGTGAACGCGGTACCTTCTGGGTATTCGACAACCGACATGACGTGCGCTCCTCTTGTGCAGTGACCTCGTTACACACGATGTGTACTCCGCACCCGTTCGTCATCACCCGGATCGTGTGATTGTTTGGCAGCGGGCCTCAGGTCAGTTCCCAGGGTCCCTACTGGGTGGATGGTGCGCACCACGGTGGATTTCCTGCAAGCGGGCATGGCCCGGCGAGTCGGGGTCGTCGACGATCGGCTGGTCCGCCATGAACAGGCGAATGAGGTGGGACAGTTCGCCCGGGTGACTGAAATTGATGGCGTGCGCCGCACCCTCGACCATGACCACCAGCACGTGGTTGTCGGTGCGGCCGGCAACCTCCTGAACGCGGGCGGGGCTCGGCATCAGCGGATCCCGGTCGCCGATGACAACCAGGGTCGGAATGTGCAGCTCGAGCAGCCGGTCGAGCGACGGGTATTGAGTAAGCGCCCGGAAGAGCTTGAACGTGCTGGGAACACCGAATCGCAGGTAATCCGGAACCGCCACACGCGCCATCCGAGTCGGCTCGCGCACACCGTCGCGAGCGAGCTGCCCAACGGCGCGGCGTAGAGGCTGGTTGTACACACCACCGGCCGGCGACACGAGGACCGCACGCTTGAGGCGCTCAGGATGTCGATACGCGAACTCCAGGATGACGGGGCATCCCATCGAGTTGCCGACCAGCGTGGCCGATTCGACCCCACGATCGTCGAGGAATCTGGCTGCGGCGTGCGCGAGATCGGGGACGTCGAGGGCATCGGCCGCCTTCCCGCTTCGTCCGAACCCGGGGAGGTCGGGAACGAAGGTGTGAAAGTCGTCGCTGAGCCGTTCGGCCGTCGGGAGCAGGTACCGGCCCGAGAGGCCGAAGCCGTGCAGGTGCATCATCACCGGAGCGTCCGGTGGCTCGGGCGACTCGCGGTAGAAGACGTCGATTCCGTCGATCGTGGTCCATCGCTCAGCCAGGCTGGACGCCGGGCGCTTGGGGGTTCGCCTATTGACTCCCATGGCTAGTTCAGCGCGGACGTAAGTCGGGCCATGCCGTCGAGGAACGAGGCCTTCGCCGGCTCGCGACGCCATTGTTCGAGGGTGAGTTCGCGGCTGGCGTCCCGGTAGCCCTGCTCCACCTGGCGCATGCCTGCGACGAATGACTTCCCGAGGACCATCAGCGAGACCTCCATGTTGAGGCTGAACGACCGGATGTCCATGTTGCTGGAGCCGATCACCGCGATGTCGTCGTCGATGGAGAAGTGCTTGGAGTGCAGGATGAAGGGCGCCGGGTACAGGTAGATCTTCACCCCGGCTTCGAGCAGGGCATCGTAATAGGACCGCTGCGCGTGGTAGACGAGTCCCTGATCGCTGATCTCGGAGACGAACAGCTGCACTTCCAGCCCTCGCTGGCAGGCGGTGGTGATCGCGTAGACCATTGCCTCGTCGGGGACGAAGTAGGGGCTGGTGAGGATCACCTTCTCGTTAGCGCCGTAGATCAGCGATAAAAAGAGCCGCAGATTGTTTTCGGTCTGGTATCCCGGGCCGGACGGTACCACCTGGCACACCACCGCATCGGGTGACGTGTCGCGGGCGAGCTCCGACACGAGAACGTGCTCGGTGTCGATGAGGTTCTCGTCGGTCTCGATGAGCCAGTCCGAGAGGAAGACCGCGTTGACGGATGCCACGACCGGCCCGGTAAGCCGGGTGACGAGCTCCTGCCATTTCAGGCCGCGTTTGATGTTCTTCTCGGAGTTGTACGTGCGGTCGACCAGGTTCTGTGAGCCGAGGAACGCGACGATCCCGTCGACCACGACGATCTTGCGGTGGTTGCGCAGATCGGGCCGCTGGTATTTGCCCTTGAACGGCATCACCGGAAGCATCCACTCCCACTTCACCCCGATCCGATCCAGCTCGGCAAACGTCTCCTTGCAGTGGGGCATCCTCGTGGAGGAGACGTGGTCGGCGAGCAGTCGCACGCTCACACCGCGGGCGACCGCGCGTTCCATCGCGGAGAAGAACCCTCGAGTGGTCTTATCCCAGGAGACGATGAAGAACTCCACGTGCACGAACTTCTGTGCCTTTTCGACATCCGCTGTCATCGCATCGATCGACGACTGATAGTCCCCGAACAACGTTGAATCGTTGCCGCCGAGCGCCGGCAGCGCCGTGAGCTTTTCGTTCTGCTGCGCGACGCGCTGGAACCACCTGGGCCAGGAGGACTCGTCAGCGATGACGCTGCTCTCCGCGACAACGCGGTCCTCGATCAGCGCATCGATTCGTGCCTGCTCCTGCATGCGCTTCTTCGGCAACCGGAAATTGCCGATCACCAGGAACAGCAGTATCCCGATGAACGGGATCAGGAAGATCGCGAGCAGCCACGCCATCGCCGCCGTTGGCTTTCGACCTCTCGGGATGATGAAGAGAGCGGTGATCTTGATGGCCAGGTCGATGAGGAACCCCGCCGCCCAGATTCCGCCCGTTCCAAGCACTGGGTCCATGTTTGAGCCTCTCGGTGCCACATGCGGAGGATGGAGGTGCTGGCCGATCCACATCCACCCGCTGTCAGCGCGCGAGTGCCTTCGACTTGAGGGCATCGAACTCGGCCTGAGTGATCGCACCGGAGTCGAGCAGCGACTTTGCCGTCGCGATGTCCTGTGACGGCGACGATGCCCCAGCCGTCGAGCGGATGTACGCATCCTGCTGCTCCCGCATATCCCGAGCCTGCGCCATCCCACGCTTCTGCATTCCTGAACCGCGTGCGATCACGTAGATCAGCGCGGTGAGGAACGGGACGAAGATGAGGAAGATGATCCAGATCGCCTTCACCCACCCGTTCAGGGTGCTATCGCGGAAGATGTCGCCGAGGATCGAGAACAGCACCATCAGGTAGGCCGTGAAGACGAAGACCCAGAAGAACCACGAGACCCAACTCCAGAAATCCATGGCGTCACCAATCGTCCGTGAACGAATCCGGCGCGCGCGCTCTGTGCGCCCGCGCCCTCCATCAGGCTAGGAGCGCAATGTCGTGGCAATCGTCACCCCGGCGGGGTGAGATTGGTGTCGATCAGGCCGTTGGGGGCGGCGGATTGTGTGCGTGAGATCGCCCGGTCGCACCCTTGGCCTCCAGGCGCGTCAACCGTAGGCTCGTCCATCAGGTAACTGAGAACGGAGGAACCGAGAATGCATGAGAATGCTGGCGATTCATCCACACAGGAACTGCTCGTGGATTTCATCATCTCGCTCGACGGGTATGCATCCGCAGAGGGTTGGCCAGGCTGGTGGGGGCTGGAAGGCCCCGAGTATCTGCGCTGGCTCGAGGAGCAGCCCGAGAACGACTACACGATCTTGATGGGGGCGAAAACCTACCGCCAGATGGCGGGGTTCGCCGCGCAGAGCGCAGAGTCAGAATCGAGTTTCACGACCGACGAGGAATCCAGTATCGGCGGGATTGCCCAAGCGCCCAAAGTGGTCTTCTCCTCGACCCTGAAACCACCGTTCGCCTTGCCCAACACCGAGGTCGTCAACGCAGACGCGGTCGAGGCGGTAGCGGAGATGAAGCGAAGTGGGACGAAGCCTATGCGCACGATCGGTAGCCTGAGCCTGAGCCGAGCGCTGCTCGCGGCGGGGCTGGTGGACAGATTCCGGGTGGTCGTCTTTCCGGTGATTACCGGCAAGACCGGCAGCGAGCGCATCTACGACGGCTACCCGGATGTCGCTCTCGAGCTCGTCGAGAGTCGGACCTTTGACGGGCGTCTGCAGTTGCTCGACTACATCCCCACGCTGCTCACCGGTCCGCCGGGAGCACCCGCCGAGCGGTGACTGCACGCAGGAACCACTAATCACCGATCGATGCGCACCACCGAGTACTCGGTGTCGGGCGTCGGGGGAGTGTCGAAGCGCGCGTTCGGGAGGTAAAGCCCGTCGCGGAACTTCGCGATTGTCGTCGGCACTTGGAAGTCGGAATCCGTGCGCTGGTCGACGAGTTCGCCGCTGGTGCCTGCTGCATCGAGGCGGATGACGGCGACCGTGTTCAAGAAGTTCTGTACGACGTACAGGGTGCGTCCGACGACGAGCAGCCCGTCGCCGTCAGTGAGCACGACACCGCCCAGGTCAACGACCGTGGCGTCGCCGGTCTCGGGATCGACGCGGAACAGGATGCCGGTGTTCGTTTGGATCACGAGGAGTGCTTCGTGGTCAGGGGTCTCCGCGATGCCGTTGGCATTGAAGCCCTCCTGCTGTACCCAGTCGCCCGACAGCGGGACGACCTCGATCGCATCCGACTCCGGGAGCGCGCCGTCCTTTCCGAGGGGGAGCTTGTAGAGCTGCGCCTGCTGACTGTCCGTGAACCATGCGGCGTCGCAAGTCACGACGACATCGTTCACGATCGACGGCGCGCTGGTGAGGGTGTAGCTCTCCAGGAGGTCGCCGGTGTCGGCATCCACGACCCGCGCCTCACCGGTGGGCCCGCCCGCGATGAACAGCCGACCCTGGTCATCGATCTTCAGGCCGACCGACGGCGTGCCAGGACCCTCGAGGGTCGTGATCTCCTCGCCGCTGCGCACATCGAAGACGTAGACGTCGCCGTCGACGAGTGAGCCGACGTATCCAGTGCCGTGATGGTCGATCGCGATTCCCTCTGGCTGGAACCCGTTGGGCAGTGCGATCACATCCTCGGAGTGACCGGGCGGTGCATGCGGTGCGGCGAGGACCGCGGGCGTTCCTGATACGAACAGGAGAGCGCCCAATGCGGCGGCGGACAATGTACGCGCGACCATGCGACCGGACATGGGGCCATGCTACGTCCGGATTGGGCCCCTGTTAAGGGGTTTAACCGGCCTCTCAGGCGTTATTCACCGGCGAACGAGACGAGTCGCCCATTTCACCCCAACCGAGTGATGGCCCCAAATGCCAGCGGTGGTTCTATCAGGAGAGATTCCCCACTTTGGATAGGAGCCGAGAATGGCTGAAGCAGATGGTGTTTTCCTCTTCATCGGCACGTACCCGAGCGAAGCGGCGGCGCGAGTTGACTACGACGTAGTCAAAGAGTTGCACTCGGCGGGCGCGGTTGGTACGTACGACGCAGGGGTTGTCACGAAGGACGACAAGGGCAAGGTGCACGTCAACAAGGACGAGATG
Organism: Salinibacterium sp. ZJ450; assembly: GCF_011751885.2. Lineage (NCBI taxonomy): Bacteria > Bacillati > Actinomycetota > Actinomycetes > Micrococcales > Microbacteriaceae > Ruicaihuangia > Ruicaihuangia jiafui. The sequence goes on along the minus strand of NZ_CP061771.1, from coordinate 2,429,901 downwards.
GCGACTCGCCACGGAGGTTGGGGCGGTGCCGCGGCCGGTGCGGTTGTGGGACTTCTATTCCCTCCGGCTGTAATCGGCACTGCGCTCGTCGGCGGCGCTATCGGCGCAGCGAGCGGCCACCTCTCGCGTGGAATCTCACGCTCCGACGTCAAGGAACTCGGGGACCTCATTGATGAAGGTCAGGCCGCGTTGCTTGTCATCGGTGAGACTACGATTCAGAAGGCGATTGACAAAGCCGAGTTGAAGGCAGAGAAGCGCGTGGCGAAAGAACTCGACGTGAAGGCGTCCGACGTGGATGCCGCGATAAAGGGCGCCGCAGGCGAGGTCAGCTGACGGGACGCCGGGTGAGGGTCGCCGCGCCGGTTCCTATGCGCTAGCTTTTCGAGCAGCTGACAAATTCTGGGGGACATCGATTGCGAAACCATGCCGTTGCGCCGGTCGTCGTGATCTCCGTCGCCGTGCTCCTCTCCGGGTGCGCCGTCACGCCATGGAACGCGCTCAACGACGATGAGCGTCGCGACCTGCGGGACAACTCAAGCGAGTACCAGCAGGACGTGCTCGCCGACCTGCACGTGACCGAGTCCGAGTACCGCCAGTCAGTGAACGACTACCGCGACTGTGTGCAGGAGGCTGGTGCCGACGCGAGCGAGGTGCGGGCCACCCAGGGAACCGAGCTTGGCTTCGAGTACTCCTTTCATGCGGCGACCGAAGCGGATGGCGACGTCACCCAGCGGGCAGCCGACGCTTGCCTCATTGAGTACCACGACGCAATCGGCAGGGTCTGGGTTTCCCAGGGCACCGCGCTGACCTGAGCTCGGCGACCGCACCGTGCGGGTCGAATGTCACCCCCGCAAGGTGATGAGAAACAGTCTCAGGCCTCGTTAGCGTCGCCTACATCCGGGCAGGGTGCAGCGACCGTTCTGAAGGACGAGGTTGGCGATGGCACAGGATTCGCACGCAGCGGCGCGAGGCCGGTTCGAGCGGTGGTTCGAGGCCGAGGTCGTTCAGCCAATCGCCGATTTCCAGAACCCGCGGCAGGAGTGGCGACGACTCGCGTCGGAGCTGTTTGGGACGTTCCTCCTGGTGCTCGTCGCCGCCGGCGGCGGAATGATGAGTCAGGCCTTTCCCGACACGATCAACAGGACCGCGGCCGTCATCGCACCCGGGCTGATGGTGATGGGGATCATCCTGTTCATGGGCAAGGTGTCCGGCGCCCATTTGAATCCGGCGGTGACGCTCGCGTTCTCGCTGCGCGGGGACTTCCCGTGGCGGCGCGTGCCCGCCTACATCGTGGCGCAACTGATCGGCGCGACGCTGGCCGCCTGGTTCCTGTACGCGGTGATCGGAGTGTCGGCGTCGTACGGGTCCAACTATCCGGCCGACGGGTACTCGTCGTTCCAAGCGTTCGTGATGGAGGCCGTCCTCACGCTCGGACTCGTCAGCGTGATCCTCGGCACGGCGTCCGGCGCGCAGAACATCGGCGTCGCCGGCGCGGTCGGAGTCGGCGGTTACATCGCACTCGCCGGGCTGTGGGGCAGCCCGATCTCGGGGACGTCGATGAACCCGGCGCGCACATTCGGCCCAGACCTTGTCGCGCTGGACTTCACCGACTACTGGGTATATATCGCGGGACCCATTGTGGGTGCAGCCCTTGCCGTCGGTTTCGCCTTCGTGCTGCGCGGGTACGGCGGTGGCCGCAGCGGTTCGGCTGCGGCTCAGGGCGCACTCGAGACCGAGGTCGAACGTCCCGACAAGGCGTGACGGCGCCGTCATCGCAAACCAGTCACTGACGCCCAACTATTGGCGTCTTTCTCGTGTTCCGATAGCCTCACCACCATGACAACCCTCAATGGTGATGGTTCTTCGTCTTACCAAGCGGACCCGGCTGACACATTGTCGACGGATGTCGCGGAAGCGGGCGTGCCCCGCCGACAGTTGGCCGTGCTGTGGTGCTTCGCCATCGGGGTGGTTGCTGCGCTGATCGGAATGCTCCCGTGGCTCGTCACGGGTATGCGCTTTCCGTTGGAAAAGCTATTGGGCACTTCCCCCAACGCCGAGGCAACGCCCGCAGTGGTTCAGATGTTCAGCCAGTACATGCTCACCCTGATCGGCGGACTGATCGTGACCGGCTCAGCGATCGCAGGGGTCGCGGCTCGGGCAACTCGGGCCCGCCACCCACGGCATGGCCTCCGGGCAGTACTACTGGGTGTGCTCCTCGTCCAGGTCATCGCCGCAGCTCAGATCACCGTCGTCATCATGACGGGTCTGCAGGGGAGCGCCGGGGCAGGTTCCACTCTCGCTGCCCTGGTCACAGTCGTACTCGTCTCTCTCCTGATCGGCATCCTGGTCGTGCTGCTCATCACCAAATCGCCGGTACCGGGCGCAACCATCGGCTTGGGCATCGCGGCAATTGCCGCGGGGATCTGGGCGGACGCACTGGTAGCTCCTTTCGGCATTATCTCCGATGAGCTCACCGCGTCGAGGCTCCACAACGTTCAATGGATTCCCGCGGTGATCGTTGGTCTGGCCATCGCCTGGGCGGGCTACCGTACGGTGGGTCGGGTCAGCGCTGCTGTCGCTGCGTTGCTGATCTTGTGGATCGCGCGTGCCGTTTTCGTCGGGGTCCGCGTTGCCACTGACATGCTCGCGGGTGCGTCGGGTGAGATACTCAACTATGGCCTGGAATCGATCGTGATGGTGCTGTGGCCTCCGGGCGTGGCGCTTCTGCAGTTGATGGTCGCGGTCACTGTCGCGGCGCTCGGCTGGTTCATCCGATTCCTGCTTCGTTCGCGGGCGAATGCCGCGGCGCAGGCCGGCGCCGAGTCCCGATAAACGTCTTCCGTGACCCGATCAGGCGTGGTGTCATGAGGGCATGATGCGGATCGCGATCATCGGAGCGCCGTTCGACGGGTACGGTCGAGCGGGACACCAGGCCATGGCCGCTCAGGCCATAAGAGACGCCGGCATCTCGGCGGCGTGGGCGCCCCTCGAAACGGCCACGGACGAAGACCTACTCCTTCCCGCGCAGACCCCCGAGCGCGGAACGGCCACCAAGCTCATGAATGAGTCAGCGCTAGTGGCCATGACGCAGAACCTCTCGATGGCGGTAGCTCGGGCTGCGACATCCGACACATTTCCCTGCGTCATCGGCGGCGACTGCTCGGCCCTGCTCGGCATCATGGCCGCAGTCCACGGGCGGCCGGGTGGCGTCGGACTACTGGTGCTCGATGGCCACGAGGACACGATGCCGCTCGACGTGTCCGAAGACGGCGAAGCGGCAAATGTCGAGATCGGCCTTCTGTTGGGATTGACGGGCAGGACGATGTCCGGTCCGCTTGCCGGGCTGGTGCCGACCATGGCTCCGCAGCGGCTGGCAATGCTTGGCGCGCGCGATGACTCCTGGCGGCGGAGGTTCAATGTCGCCTCGGTCGCAGGCCTTGGCGCCTATGCGCGGGACGCCACGGCCGTCGCCCTGGAGCCCGAGCATATCGCTCGCGAGGCCGCAGCGTTTGTCACCCGCACGAGCCAGAGTTGGTGGTTGCATGTCGACCTCGATGTCCTTGACCCCGAGCACTTTCCGGCACAACGCGTGCCGGGCGCTCCGGACGAACCGGGAGGGCTCACCCCCGACCAACTCGCCGCCGTCATGGTCTCGGCGGCACAGCATCCGGGCCTCGTCGGCCTCAGCATTGCCATCTACGACCCTGACCAGGACGTCGACGGGGCCGGTGCGCGAACCATCACCCTTCTAGTTCGGAAACTCGCCGCGGTGCTCGCCGAGCAATAGGGGCTTACTCGATAGCCTCGGCCGCATGGCACCCCTCGACGATGGCGGATCTCCGGCGCACGACACGGCAGCTGGCACGCTGGCATCGGATGTCGCGGAGCAGGAGGCCACCCCTCAGCGGTGGGCCGTGGTCTGGTGCTTCGGCATCGGAGTGGCCTGCGCGCTGGTCGGACTGCTTCCCTGGTTCCTGACCGGCATGCGTCTTCCGCTGCAGAACCTGTGGGCGACGTCGGCCAGTCCCGAGTCGATGCCGATCGTGCTTCTGCCGTTCAGTCAGTACATGCTTGCCCTGATTGTGGGACTCATCGTCACCGGCTCAGCGGTCGCGGGCGTGGTCGCTCGCGCGACGCGGGAGCGTCACCCGAAAAATGGCCTGCGGGCGATCCTTGCCGGTGTGCTGCTCGTGCAAATCGCCGCCGCAGCCCAGACGGCTGTCGTCGTCATGAGCGGCCTGCAGCGCAGTACGTGGGCGGATGTCTACCTCGCCGCGCTGATCGCCGTCACCGTCGTCTCTGTGGTGACCGGCATCCTGATCCTGTTGCTGGTTGCGAAAGCGCCCGTGGCGGGCGCGACCGTCGGGCTCGGCCTCGCCGCCGTTGCCGTCGGGCCGTGGGTGAGCCTGCTCGTGTTTCCGGTCGGCTCCGTGCCGAGTGACCTGACCTCGTGGATGCTCAGCATCGTTCGCTGGGTTCCCGCGCTGATCGTCGGTGTGGTGCTCGCGTGGGCGGGGTTCCAGACGGTTGGCCGGATCATCGCCGGTGTGGGTCTCTTGCTGGTTCTGTGGGTCGGTCCTGCCGTCTTCACGGCCGTGAGCGCGGCGGCCGGAACCCGGGTGCTCGCGGGCGATCCAAGGGGGATGCTCGAGTTTGGCTTGCAGGTGTTCGGGGGTGAGCTGTGGACGCCGGAACAATCGCTTCCGCCGCTGATCCTCGCGGTTATGGTCGCGGTAGTGGGCTGGTTCGTGCGACGCCTGCTTCGTGTGCGGCGAGAGGCCGGCGCGCAGACGTTGCACCCATAGTTCCGAGGGGATCGCCTAGTCCCGAGGGGTTCGCCATCGGGAACGTGCCGACTCGCGTAGAGGCCGCTGTTCAGTCACAATTTCCGCGAAACCCCGCGAAATGCGCGTCGCTGGACTACCGTGTGCCTCAAGACCCTGCGGGGACTCGACGCTCCCGCGGGACCACTCAAGGAGGAGTGACCGTGCGACTTTTTGCATTCGCAACCGTCGCAGCGCTGGGCGTCCTTGCCCTGACAGGCTGCACGGCCGGAGACACCGGCGGAGACACAGGCGATGGCTCAGACGCCGCCGCCGTGACCGACGTTCCCATCATTGTTCCCGCCGATCCGGGTGGTGGCTGGGACCAAACGGGACGCGCCATGTCCTCCGTGCTCACGTCTGAGGACATCGTCAATTCAGCACCCGTCACCAACATCGGAGGCGCCGGTGGGGCCAATGGTCTCGCCGCGCTCGCCAACGAGACCAACCCGGACACGCTGATGGTCATGGGGCTCGTGATGGTGGGGGCGGTCGAGACAAACGCCTCAGAAGTACGCCTCGAGGACACGACTCCGATCGCGCGCCTCACTGACGAAGCGCTCGTGATCGTCGTGCCGGCCGCCTCGGAGTACGAGACTCTGCAAGACCTCGTCGACGACATCCTGGAGAACGGCCAGGACGTCACCATCACCGGTGGGTCGGCTGGAGGGGCCGACCACATCCTGGCTGGCCTGCTGCTAGAGGCGGCGGGGCTCAGCAGCGACGAGATCGCGTCGAGCCTTAACTACATCCCCAACTCGGGCGGTGGCGAGGCGGTGTCGCTGATCTTGGGTAACAACGTCTCTGCCGGCATTTCCGGCGTCGGCGAGTTCGTGGAGCACATCGAGTCTGGCGACATGCGCGCGCTCGCGGTGTCGTCGGCCGAGCGGGTCGAGGCCCTGCCCGACACTCCGACCATCGTCGAAGAGGGCTATGACGTGACCCTGACTAACTGGCGCGGTGTGGTTGCGTCGGGCTCGATCGATGACGCCCAACGGAACGCGCTGGAGCTCGTGGTGACCGAGATGCACGACTCAGAGGCGTGGGCTAGCGAACTCGAGACGCGCGGCTGGGCGGACGCATTCCTGGTGGGCGAAGACTTCGACGAATTCCTCACCGACAACATCGCCGAAGTGCAGACGACCCTGAAGAACATCGGGCTAGTGGCCTGACATGACCGCCGATCCGAGCCCCGCACAGCGATCGGCGGGCGCATCGCGCCTGTCACGGCACGTTGGCGAGCTCATCTTCGCGGTGCTCCTGTTCGCGCTGGGGCTGTATGCGCTGATCGGGAGTTTCGCCATCCGCGTGCCAGGTAACGCGCAGGTCGGACCCACGGTGTTCCCGATTTTGGTGTCTGTGATCCTGCTTGGTTCGTCCGCCGTGATCATCGTGGGAACACTGCGCGGTCATTTCGGTCCCGCGGAAGAGGGAGAGGACATCGACCCCAATGCGAAGACCGACTGGCTGACCCTCGCCAAGCTGACGGGTCTGGTGATTGCGCACATCCTGCTCATCCCGCTGATTGGCTGGGCTCTTGCTGCCGCTGTGCTGTTTGGCGGCGCCGCGTGGAGCCTGGGCGCCAAACGCTGGTGGGTGGCACTGCTCGTGGGCCTGGCCGTCGGGCTGATCATTCAGATCGTCTTCGGCGAGTTGCTCGGCCTCTCACTGCCCCTCGGCCCCGTGCTCAGCTGGCTCGGACCCCTCATCTGAACGACGGAACGGACAAGTTCGATGGAGAATTTCGACCTCCTGCTCGAGGGATTTGCGGCCGCGCTGCAACCGCAGTACTTGGTGTTCGCCTTCCTGGGTGTCCTTGTCGGCACCGCAGTCGGGGTGTTGCCCGGCATCGGGCCAGCCATGACGGTTGCGTTGCTGCTGCCGCTCACCTACACGTTGGACCCTACTGCCGCGCTCATCACATTCGCCGGCATCTACTACGGGGGCATGTACGGCGGCTCGACCACCAGCATCCTGCTGAACACACCGGGGGAGTCCGCGTCGATCGTCACCGCGATCGAGGGCAACAAGATGGCGAAGCTCGGCCGCGGTGCCGCGGCGCTCGCGACCGCGGCGCTCGGTTCGTTCGTTGCCGGCACGATCGGCACCGTCGCGCTGACGCTGGTCGCACCCGGGCTTGCTCGGCTCGCAGTGCAGCTGGGTCCGGCCGACTATGTCGCGATTATGGTGATCGCCTTCATCACGGTGGGGGCGTTGTTCGGCAGCTCTCCCTCCCGCGGCCTGGCATCGCTCGGCGTGGGGCTGTTTATCGGCCTCATTGGAACAGAGATCACCTCTGGCCAACAGCGCTACACCCTCGGACTGCTGCCGCTGGCTGACGGCATCGATGTCGTGCTCGTCGCGGTGGGCCTATTCGCGGTCGGCGAGACGTTTTATGTCGCCTCGAGGCTGCGTCACGGCAAGGTGCAGCTCATCCCAGTCACCCGAGGATGGCGCAGCTGGATGTCACGGGATGACTGGAAACGCTCATGGCGACCGTGGCTGCGCGGAACAGCGATCGGATTCCCCGTCGGTGTGGTGCCCGCCGGTGGCGCAGACGTGGCCACCTTCCTCTCTTACGCCACCGAGAAGAAGCTGTCGAGGCACAAGAATCAGTTCGGCCGCGGAGCCATCGAGGGTGTCGCTGGACCGGAGTCGGCCAACAACGCCGCGGCCGCCGGCGTACTCGTCCCGTTGCTGACGCTTGGTCTGCCCACCACAGCCACGGCGGCGATCATCATCACCGCCTTCCAGACCTATGGCATCCAACCGGGACCCCAGCTGTTCACCAACCAGCCGGAGTTGGTCTGGGCGCTCATCGCGAGCCTGTACATCGGCAACGTGATCCTGATCGTGCTCAACCTGCCGCTCGTGGGCATCTGGGTGAAGCTGCTGCAGATCCCGAGGCCGTACCTGTACGCCGGCATCCTGACCTTCGCGGTTTTCGGAGCGTACGCGGTCAACTTCGGTGTGGTGGACATCCTGATCCTGCTGATCATCGGCGTACTCGGCTTCTTCATGCGGCGCTACGGCTATCCGATCGCACCACTCGTGGTGGGCCTGATCCTCGGGCCGATGGCCGAACAGAAACTCCGGCAGGCGCTGCAACTGAGCCAGGGGGATCTGTCAACACTGGTGACACAGCCATTCGCCATCGCCTGTTACGTCGTGCTGATCATCTTTGTCGGCGGCGGCCTCTGGCTGAAACGACGCCAGGCACGATTCGAGAAGACGCTCACCGAAGAGCTCGCGATCGCACCCGCTCCCGACGCAGACAGCGATCTCGCGAAGCGGGATACGCCCTGACTACGTCAGCTGCAGCCGCGGCATCCTCAGCGCGTACAGCGCCGCGATCAGCATAAAAACGGTCGCGGAGGCGAACGCGGCCGGGTAGGAGAACGCGTCGAGCAGGGCGCCGGCGACCAGCGGTCCGGCGATGGCGCCCGCATCCGAGAACGCCGAGTAGATCGCCACCGGGCGGGCGTTGCGCGGCCCGGCCGCATCTCCGACCGAGGCCGCAGTGGCGGGTCCCATGAACGCCGCCGCCGCGCCATACAGAGCAAGCAGCACGATCAATGCCGCGCTCGAGTCGACGAACGGAATCACCAGCAGGATGCCGCCCGCCATCGTGAACGCACCGACCAGCGCAGGTCGACGCCCGACCCGGTCGACGAAGCGGCCCGCCGGCGCAAGCGCGAGCGTCTGCGCCACCGCGGCGACGGCGAAGGCGACGCCGGTGAAAGCCGCCGTCTCGTGCAGCAATTCAACCACCAGCACCGGGATCAGCGCGGTACGAACACCCATGGTGCCCCACCCCTGCGCGAAGTTCGCCAGGCAGGCGGCACGGAACCGCACGTCGCGCAGCACCTCCCGCAACGGGACCGGGGGCGGCGCGGCAGCGCGATCGGTCCGCGGCCGCGCCGGCTGCAACAGGAGCAGCCCGATCAGGCCCGCGATCAGCAGGGTGCCGGCGTAGAAGAAAAACGGGGCGCGTAGCGAGATCGTCGCGAGCAGCCCGCCGACCGCGGGGCCGGCCATGCCGCCGATCAGGAACCCGCCCTGGTAGAAGCTCATGGCGCGGCCCCGCTGCGTCGCCGACGCCGACCCGAGCAGCAGCGTCATCGCCGACACCGTGAACAACGCCGAGCCGATCCCGCCCGCGCCGCGCAGCACGAGCACCTGCGTGTAGTCGGCGGCGAGGCCGACCAACCCGGTGGAGACGGCGACGATGCCGATGCCGGTGGCGAGGATGGTGCGCTCGCCGATGCGGTCGATCAGCCGTCCGCAGAACGGCGTGACCACCAGCCGCATCAGCGCGAACGCCGACACCACCGCGCCGACCTCGAGGTATCCGACCCCAAACTCGCGCACGTAGACGGGCAGCACCGGGATGACCACGCCGAAGCCGACCATTACGAAAAACGCGATCAGTCCCAGCACGTAAACGTCGCGGGGCAGGCGTTCCCGGGGAAGGCGCGCCCGTAAAAACCAGGGCGCGAGCAGGCGGCGCATCACCCGATCAGCGTACGTGCTGCGGCACCCCGCCGGCCCTCGCGGCTCGAACGATGCGCCCGTTTGTGGTCAATGCCGTCGCCATAGCGGCCGCATTGACCACAACCGGGCGCATTGATGCGATGCGGCGACCGCGCCGGCGGCTCGGTCAGTCGGTCGACCGCCCGGGCCAGGTCTTGCCCGCCCACGGATCATAGTCGACCTCGAGCTCCGCCTGCCGCGGCCGCTCATCCTCCGGCACGTGCTGCAGGTTCACCCGAATCCGGTACCAGAGCGAACTCGAGCCGCGCATCCCGTCCACCAGCACATCGGCCGGTTCGAGCAGCGGCACCACCGTCGGATGCTTCGCCTTCCAGCGCTCGAGCCCGTCGAGTGCCTCCGGCTTGGTCTTGGCGCGCGCGATCTCGATCAGCGGCATCGTTGAGGTTCGCCGTCCGGTCCCGTCCGACGACTTGGGCGGCTTCTCGGCAGGGCCGAGTTCCTCGGCGAGGGCGAGGGCGAGGAGGCGGTCGAGGCTGCCGACGGCGTCGTCGATTCCGGATGCCGCGTCCCCGCGTTCCGCGAATCGTTCGAGCACCGTGCGTACGGTGAACTCCTCGGGCCGGCAGTTGGCCAGCTCGTCCCAGCCGAGCGGGGTGGACACCCGCGCATCGGGCAGCGGACGCACCGAATAGGCGGATGCCACGGTGCGGTCCTTGGCGTTCTGGTTGAAGTCCACGAACACGCTCTCGCCGCGTTCCTCTTTCCACCACCTGGCGGTGGCGAGGCCGGGCGCGCGCCGTTCTACCTCGCGGGCGAGCGTTTCGGCGGCGAGCCGCACCTGTCGGAAATCCCAGCGCGGTTCGATCCGGGCATAGATATGGATGCCCCGGGAGCCAGAGGTCTTCGGCCAGCCGACGAGGCCATGGTCGGTGAGCACCTCCCGGGCGATCATGGCGACATCGACGATCTGCCGCCAGTCGACGCCGGGCATCGGGTCGAGGTCGACGCGGAGCTCGTCGGGGTGGTCGAGGTCCTCGGCTCGCACCGGGTGCGGGTTGAGGTCGAGGCAACCGAGGTTCACGACCCACGCCAGCGCGGCGGCATCCCGCACCACGACCTCCTCGGCCGAGTTGCCCGACGCGTAGTGCAGTGTGGCGGTTTCGATCCACTCCGGTCGCTTGTCGGGGGCGCGTTTCTGGAAGAAGGCCTCCTGCTCGATGCCTTTCACGAAGCGCTTCAACACCATGGGCCGGCCAGCGACCCCGCGCAGCGCCCCGTCGGCCACGGCGAGGTAGTACCTGACCAGGTCGAGCTTGGTGAGACCGGGCTCGGGAAAGACAACCTTGCCGGGATTCGAGATCTGCACCTCGCGGCCGTCGATGTGCAACACCTCGGCCGGGCTCGTCGTCGGGCTCACGAGTTCACCATAACCCCGCCCGCTCCTCGGCGGCCGGGCTGTTCGGTTCCGGTACTCCTAATATCGAGGCATGCCCGCAGACCTGATTGCGCACACGCCAGAGCCCCCGTATGTGGCGGTGATCTTCACCTCCACGCGCACACCGGGAGACAACGGATACGCCGCGATGGCCGACGCGATGGATGCGCTCGCGCGACAGCAGCCCGGCTATCTGGGCGTCGAGTCCGCGCGGGAGGATGTCGGCATCACGGTGTCCTATTGGGCCGACCGGGCCAGCGCCACGGCGTGGAAACATGTTGCCGCGCACCTCGTGGCGCAGCGCCGGGGGCGCGACCAGTGGTACTCGGATTACCGAGTGCGGATCGCGACCGTTGACCGTGAGTACAGCTTGGCGTCGTCGCGCGGTGAGGGCCACGGCTGGGTTGGGTGACCGGTCTGGCGGGCCAGCCACACCCGCGGCCGATCTGTGGACCTGCCCTCGCTGCGGCCGCACCTTCGCGAACCGCAACCAGAGCCACACCTGCGCCGCGCTCGGCGACCTGGACTCACACTTCGCCGGGGCCGACCCCGCGGTGCGCGCGACATTCGACCGCATCCTCGCCGAGCTCGGGCCGGTCGATGTGCTGGCCGAGAAGTCGCGTATCGCCCTGCACGTGCGGATGAGTTTCGCGGCGTTCATGCCCAGAAAGCACTGGCTCGACGGCCATCTGGTGCTCGCACGTGAGGCGCGGCATCCGTTGTTCCGTCGTATTCAGACGTTTTCGCAACGCAACGTGCTGCACGAGTTCCGCATCAGCAGCCCCGAGCAGATCGACGACGCGTTCATCGCGCTGCTTCACGAGGCGTACGAGGTGGGGCAACAGCATCATCTGGGGCGAGCGCCTTAGAAGGCCGGCATGACTCTAGCTGCGAGACATCCGTCGCTGCTACATTGTGCGTCATCGTCATGTTGGGGGAAGCGTGAATACTGGGGGAATCCTGCGATCCGCAGGCATCGGACTGGCCATGGTCATCGCTGCGGTGTCGGTCGGCGCTGCGCCGGCGAACGCCGCAACCGAGCACGAGGTGGCCACGTGGATCACCGAAGCCGCGCTGGACAGGCTCGAGGTGACGGTGCAGGATGCCGCGCTCGCCGCGTCCCTCGAAGCCGCCATCGCTGACGCTCTCGCCGCCGGCCTCATTGCGCTGCCCGTGCAAGAGATCGCCGAAGACGCGATCGACGACGCCGAGCTGGTGAGCGAGGACGAGGTCGACGATGCCCTCGACGACGAGCTCGAGGAGCAGGATGCCGCGTGGAGTGATGTGTCCGCCGAGTGGCACGCCGTGTTCAATCTGATCAAGGCGGACTTCGCCGACTGCCGTGAGGCGGCCGAGGGCGGCGCGGATCTGTGCGCGCACCGGTTCCGCTACGACATGCAGGTGAATCACGTCACCGCCTGGCTGGCGAGGCACGAGGCCAAGGTCGAGGACATCTCCGCCCTGACCGCCGAGGAACAGGCCGCTGCGCTCGCCAAGCTCGATCGCAAGAGTCAGCTCGCGGAAGACCGACTCGAGCGTGCCAGGGTTCAGCTGGAGAAGAAGACCGGCGTGCCGGTCGAGACCGAAGCGCCGGCCGACGACGAAGCAGCGGTTGAGCCAGCTCCGCCGGTCGAGGACGGTTCCGTTGCCGACGACGCAGCCCCGGTCACCGGCCAGAGTGACAACGGAAACAAGGGCAAGAAGCCCGCTCACGCCGGCAATGGCAATGGCAAGGACAAGGGCGCAGGCAAGGGAAACAACGGCAACGGAAACGGCAAGTCCGACCGATGATGCGCCCGCGGCATCCGGCTGCATTGCTTGCTGCAGCAGTACTGGCGACGCTCACGCTCACCGGGTGCGCCCAGACCGCAACGACGGAGTCCAACGCCGCCGCGGAAGACACGGCAGCAGTGACCGAGTCGGTAACCGACGCAGTCAGCGACTCAGTGACTGCCGAAGGAGTGCTGCTGGCGGCCGTGCTGCTCTCCACCGCTGACATCGAGGCGGCCGTCGCCGAAGGACTGGTCACACCCGGGGAGGTAGACGAGGCGCAGCGCGCCATCGATGCCGGCACCCTCGACGAGTGGCGTGAGCTCGCCGAGACCGCCGAGCAGGATTAGAACGACCGGACTAGTCAGAGAAGCGGATGCCGGCCAGATAAGTGTTGCGGCGTTCGATCAGCCGGCGCAGGTAGCGGCCGAGCACCACTTTCTCGACAAGTCGGCCGAGTGGGCCGAAGGGTGCGTCGAAGGTGACCAGGTCGACCATCGTTGTGCGCTCGCCGTCGCCGCTCTCGGTAAACCGGTGCTCGTGCCGGAACCGGCGGAACGGCCCGCGCACCTGCTCATCAACGAACGAGTTCGGGGCATCCAGGGACGTGATCATGGTCGTCAACCGGAACGGAATGCCGAAGTGTGCCGCCCGCCAGGTGACCGGCTGCCCGTGCCCGATCAGGCCGCTGGTGACCCCGGCGATCGCCCGTTCCCGGGACCGCGCCATCGACCCGACATGAGCGTCGATGCTGCGGGAAAGGTCGAACGCCTCGTGGCGCGGCAGCGACAGTTCGGTGCGCAACTCGAACTGCACGGTCATGTGTCACAGTCTGGCAGCGCTGCAAGAACCCGATAATCTCTCTCTGTCATGGGAACCTCACCTCTGCCGCTCTCGGCTCGCCAGCAGGTCACCGCGTGACCACCGAAAAGCAGCTTCCCCGCGTCGTGTCCGCGCCGAGAAAGCGCCTCCACCGGGCCTGGCTGGTCGCCGCCGTCACCATGGCCGCGCTCATCGCCGCCGCCGCGTTCCGCTCCACCACCGGCGCCCTGTTCGAGCCGATCGAGCGGGAGTTCGGCTGGACGCGGGCCGAGACATCCGGAGCCGTCACCGCCAACCTGATCATCTACGGGCTGGTCGCCCCGTTCGCCGCCGTACTCATGGAGCGGCTGTCGGTGCGCAGGATGGTCGCCGCCTCACTGGTGCTGGTCGCCGCCGGCAGCGGACTCACCGTGCTGATGACCGAGGCCTGGCAGCTCTGGGTGCTGTGGGGCGGATTCGTCGGCGTCGGCACCGGCGCCATGGCGCTCGTCTTCGGCGCCGCCGTCGCCAACCGCTGGTTCCACAAGCACCGCGGCCTGGTGATGGGGATCTTCTCCGCCGGCAACGCCTGCGGGCAACTGCTGTTCCTGCCGGTGGTCGTGCAGTTGGCGGAGCATCCCGGCTGGCGATTCGCGGCCCTGCTCGTCGCCGGACTCGCGCTCTTGATCGTGCCGTTCCTGTTCTGGCCGTTCGCCGACCGGCCAGAGCAGGTCGGGCTCCGTCCGTATGGAGCTCCTGTCGCGGACGACACTGTTCCGGATGCCGCGGCCTTGCAGGCCGCCCCCACCCGCAACATCTTCGCCACGAGCCTCGGCATCCTGCGCGACGCGTCGAAGACCGGCCCGTTCTGGATCCTGATCTTCACCTTCTGGGTCTGCGGCTGGACCACCAACGGGCTGGTGCAGACCCACTTCATCCCCGCCGCGCACGACCACGGCATGCCGGCGACGACCGCGTCCGGCATGCTCGCCCTCATCGGAATCTTCGACGTGCTCGGCACGATCGCCTCCGGCTGGCTGACCGACAAGGTGCGCCCGGCCATCCTGCTCGGCATCTACTACGCCGGACGTGGCGTATCGCTCATGGCGGTGCACTCACTCCTCGGGCCCACAGTCGAAGGCGGGCTGTGGATCTTCATCGTCTTCTACGGGCTGGACTGGGTGGCGACCGTACCGCCGACCGTCGCCCTGTGTCGCGAGTTCTTCGGCGTGGAGCGCTCCACCGTGGTGTTCGGCTGGGTGTTCGCCTCGCATATGGTCGGTGCCGGCATCGGCGCGTTTGTCGCCGGGCTCGGCCGCGACACGACGGGCAGCTACCTGATCGCCTGGATCGTCGCCGGGGCGCTGTGTTTCCTCGCGGCTGCGGCGAGTTTCGCCCTGTTGCGGATGCGCCCCCGGGTGCCCGCGCCGACGCAGTAATGCCGCCCGGTAGCGTGTCGGTCGGCCGTGCTAGCTTTCGCCCATGTCTCGCACCCGTCGCCCCCTGCTCGATGCCCTCACGCTGCCCGCCCCTAAGACCTCGGTGCCGCGTCTGATCGGACGCATCGCGCTGGGTGCCGCGCTGGTGTTCGCCGGCACCACGCACCTGACGGTCGCCCGCCGCGAGTTCAGGGCGCAGGTTCCCGACTGGGTGCCGCTCGATGACGACCTGGTGGTGCTCGGATCCGGAGTGGCCGAGATCGCGCTCGGCGGCGCGCTGGTCGCACTGCCGAAGCGCCGCGTGCCCGCCGGGCTGGCCACCGCTGCGTTCTTTGTCGCGATCTTCCCCGGGAACATCTCGCAATACCTGACACACACCGACGCGTTCCGACTGAATTCCGACCGCGCCCGGTTCATCCGGCTGTTCTTCCAGCCGGTTCTCGTGCTCTGGGCGCTGTGGTCGACCGGTGCCTGGGCCGCGCTCCGCCACTCCACCCGACGCTAGGCGAAGCCCTCGAGCGAGGCATATTCTGAGCGCCAGGAGGCGTCCTCATGACGGAACCGCTCACCGACCCGCAGGCCGCGACACCGACCGAGCCGGATCTCATCCTCGACCTCGACCAGATCGACGCCGACCTGCTGCCCCTCGTCGGCGGCAAGGCGGCCAACCTCGGGGTGCTCACCCGCGCCGGCTTCCCGGTGCCCGGCGGCTTCTGCCTGACCACCTCGGCATACCGTCGGGCGGTGGCCGAGCTCGGCCTCGATGAGATCGTCACCGCGCTCACGACGGCAACGCCCGCCGACCTGCCCGACCTCGCCGCCCGGGCACGGCAGCTGGTCGCCGCAGCCCCGGTGCCGCCCGAGGTCACGGCGGGCATCCGCGCCGCATACACCCGGCTCGGATCCGACATCCCCGTCGCCGTGCGCTCGTCCGCCACCGCAGAAGACCTGCCGTTTGCCAGCTTCGCCGGCCAGCAGGACACCTTCCTCAACGTGGTCGGCCCGGGCGAGGTCGAGCAGGCGATCCGGCGCTGCTGGGCGTCGCTGTGGACCGACCGGGCGGTCTCATACCGGCAGGCCAACGGCATCGACCATGCTGCTGTCGCGATCGCCGTTGTGGTGCAGCGGATGGTGGAGCCGGATGTCGCGGGCGTGATGTTCACCGCGAATCCGCTCACCGGCACCCGCGACGAGGCGATGATCGATGCCAGCCCGGGCCTCGGCGAGGCGGTGGTATCCGGAGCCGCCAACCCCGATCACTTCGTGGTGGCGGGCACCGGCCGAATCAGGGAACGCCGGATCGGCGACAAGCGGGTCAGCATCCGCTCCACTCCGGGCGGCGGCACGCAGCGCGTGGATGAGCAACAGGCGACCGAGGCGAGCCTCGATGACGACCAGGTGCGCGCCCTGGCCGCCCTCGGCCGGCGGGTGGAGCGCCACTACGGCGCTCCGCAAGACACCGAGTGGGCGATCGACGCCGACGGCACGCTCTGGCTCACCCAGGCCCGGCCGATCACCACCCTCTACCCGGTGCCGCGACGCAGTGAGCCGGCGCCCGGCGCCCGCATCTTCCTCTGCTTCACTCTCGCGCAGGGCCTCACCCGGCCGATCACCCCGATGGGGTTGGCGGCGTTCCGGCTGATCGGCGCATCCGTGGCGGCGGCTGCTGGATTCCCGGTCGCCAACCCGCTGAACGGCCCGCCGCCCTATGCCGAGGCGGGCCAGCGGTTCTTCGTCGATGTCACCCCTGCCGTGCGCAGTGCGGTGGGCCGCGGCATCCTGCCTCGTGTGTTCGACGTGATGGAGGCGCGGTCGGCGACCGTGCTGCGCGGACTGTTCGACGACCCCCGGTTCTCCGTCGTCGAGCGGCGCAAGCGCAAGCTGATCGAGCACGTCGCCCGGGTGGCGATCCCCGTCGGCGCGCCGCTCGTGGCGCTGCGGGCGCTGATCGCCCCGGCCGCCGCGTTGCGCGGGGCGGGACGCGCGACCGCGAGCGTGCGCCGCATTGTCGCGATACCGGATGACGCCACCGCGCTGCAGCGGCTCGAGGAGGTCAAGCGCATCCTCGGCCGGGAGCTGTTCCCGATTGTGCCGAGCATCATTCCGCTGCCGCTCATCGGCTTCGCGCTGCTCGCGCTGGCCCACAAGCTGGCAGCCGTCGATGAGGCGCCGGGCCAGCAAGCGTCGCCCCAGCAGGCGGCCTGGCAGTCGGTGCTGCGCGGGCTGCCGAACAACGTGACCACCGAGATGGACCTCGACCTGTGGGCGCTCGCCACCCGGATCAGGGCGGATGCCGCATCCGTCGCCGCGTTCACGGGAGCCAGCGCCGCCGGCCTGGTCGAGCGGTACCGGGCCGGATCGCTGCCCGCGGCGCTGCAAACCGGGCTCGCCGGGTTCTTGGCGCGGCACGGCATCCGCACGGTGGCGGAGATCGACGTGGGCATCCCGCGCTGGTCGGAAGACCCGACGCACATCGTCGGCGTGCTCGCCAATTACCTGCGCCTGACCGAGTCCGACGCGGCACCCGACCGGCAGTTCGCCGCTGCGCAGCGTGAGGCGCGGCGGGCCACCGCGACCCTCGTGCGCGCGGCGCGACGGCGCAGTCGGCTGCGTGGCGTGGTGGTGAGCGCCGCCCTGCGCCGCACCCGGGCGTTCGCCGGGCTACGGGAGCTGCCAAAACACTTGCTGGTGACCGCGCTCAGCACGGTGCGGAGTGAGTTGCTGACCGTGGGCACCGAACTCGCCGCCGCCGGCCGCATCGACCAGCCCGACGACGTGTTCTTCCTCGACCTCACCGAGGCAGAACAAGGGCTGCACGGTTCCGATGTGCACGGTGCGGCCCTGCGCGACCGGGTCGCCGAGCGGCGGCTGGCCTACGAGCAGGAGCTGCGCCGACGGCACATTCCGCGCGTGCTGCTCTCGGACGGCACGGAACCAGAGGCCGCGACATCCGCCCCCGCCGCCGAAGGCGCGCTGACCGGAAGTCCGGCCTCGGCGGGATCGGTCACCGGACCGGCCCGCGTCATCCTCGACCCGGTCGGCGCACACCTGGAGCCGGGTGACATCCTCGTGGCCCCGTCCACCGACCCGGGCTGGACCCCGCTGTTCCTCACCGCCGGGGGACTGGTGATGGAGATGGGCGGCGCCAACTCCCACGGCGCGGTGGTGGCGCGCGAGTACGGCATTCCTGCGGTCGTCGGGGTTCCGGATGCCACGACCCGACTGTCCACTGGGCAGAGCATCACGGTGGACGGGTCCGCCGGCACGGTCACCCCCGCCTGACCACCGGTGGCCGGCGCGGGTCACCCCGGCCTGACCACCCGCCGCCAGCACGGTCACCCTGACCCTGGCCGAGCGCCGCAGTTTCGTGCGAACGCCGCCGCCGAAACCGCGGCGTTCGTGCGTTTGCACGGCGCTCGCCGCAGCATCGCGCTGCATCAGCCGCCCAGGCCCACGAAGCTGCGACGACACTGAGTGCGGGCACAGGCCGGCCCGACTACTCTCGTTCATCAAATGAGACTTATTGCGCGCCGAACACTGACCGCAGTCCTCGCCCTGGCCGTCGTCGCCGGGGCATTCTTCGTCGCCCCGCGCCCGGCGCACGCGGCGGAGGACGGCACCGTCCACAGCCTGGTCAACCAGG
This sequence comes from Salinibacterium sp. ZJ450, assembly GCF_011751885.2. Lineage (NCBI taxonomy): Bacteria > Bacillati > Actinomycetota > Actinomycetes > Micrococcales > Microbacteriaceae > Ruicaihuangia > Ruicaihuangia jiafui. The sequence goes on along the minus strand of NZ_CP061771.1, from coordinate 2,411,496 downwards.
CCAGAGCCTCGGCGGGTCTCGGAGCGGTGAACCGCAACTCGGCGATGGACCAGGTGGCACTGTCCTGGGCGAACCAGATGGCCGCGTCGGGGTCGATGAGCCACAACCCGAACTATTCCGGGCAGATCCCCGGCGGCTGGACCAGGGCCGCCGAGAACGTGGCCCAGGGACAGCCCAGTGGTGCGGCCATGCACGACGCGTGGATGAACTCGTCTGGGCACCGGGCTAACATCCTCGGGGACTTCACCGACATCGGTGTGGCCTTCGTCTCGGCCGGCGGCACCACCTGGGGCGTTCAGGTGTTCGGCAAGTACGGGTCGTCGCCCGCCCCGGCCCCCGCGCCAGCGCCCAAGGCGCCGGCTCCCGCGCCCGCCCCTGCTCCGGTGCCCGAGGCCCCGGCAGCCGAAGCTCCGGCTCCGGCGCCGGTCCCGGTGCCGGTCGCGGATCGGGCCCCGGCGCCTGCTCCCACCGAGATGCCAGTGGACGAAGCCCCGGTCATCGAGCAGCCCAAGGACCCGGCGGCCACCGCCGCGCCGACGCTCGGAACGGATGCCCCACGGCTCGACTCGAAGCGCGTGGCCTCCGTCACCGAGGCGGATGCCGCGTCCGCGACATCCGCCACACCGGTGATTGCCTCAGCGGCCGGCGTTCTGCTGCTCGCCGCCGCAGCAGCCTTCACCATCTGGCGCCGCCGTAAGCCGTTGACCGACTAGGTCGCGTCAGTTCCACCCGGATCGCCGAACGCGCGAGCCCGGACGCGTGACGCAGCCGCCCGGCCCCTGCAGGATGGGTGCATGGACCCCGTCGACGCGCTCAACGAGATCGCCTTCTGGCTGGAACGCGAACTCGCGCCCACCTTCAAAGTGCAGGCCTTCCGCAAGGCCGCCGACGCGATCGGCTCGCTCGACGCGGACGACCTCGCCGCGCGGGCCCGCGACGGCCGGCTGAAGCGGATGAAGGGGATCGGCGCGCGCACCTTCGAGGTGATCAGCCAGGCCGTCGACGGTCAGGTGCCCGACTACCTCGAGAACCTGCGCGAACGCGGCGCCGCGCCACTGGCCGCGGGCGGGGCCGAGCTGCGGGCGGCCCTCCGCGGCGACCTGCACAGCCACAGCGAGTGGTCAGACGGCGGCTCACCCATCCCGCTGATGGTCGCCGCCGCGCGCAACCTCGGGCGCGAGTACCTCGCCCTCACCGACCACTCGCCGAACCTCACCATCGCCAACGGGCTCAGCGTCGAGCGGCTCACCGAGCAACTCGAGGTCGTCGCCGAGATCAACGCCCAGCACGACGACTTCACCCTGTTGCGAGGCATCGAGGTCGACATCCTTGAGACCGGCGAGCTCGACCAGACGCCCGAGATGCTCGGCCGCCTCGACATCGTGGTGGCCAGCGTGCACTCGAAGCTGCGGTCCGACCGCGCCACCATGACCGAGCGGATGCTGCGGGGCATCCGTAATCCGCACACCACCGTGCTCGGCCACTGCACCGGGCGGCTGGTCACCGGGTCACGCGGCACCCGCCCGCCCTCGGAGTTCGACTCGGCGGCGGTGTTCGCCGCCTGCGCCGAGCACCAGGTCGCGGTCGAGATCAACTCCCGGCCGGAGCGGCAGGATCCGCCAGACGAACTGATCCGGGAAGCGCTCGACGCCGGCTGCCTGTTCAGCATCGACACCGACGCGCACGCGCCGGGCCAACTCGACTTCCTCGCCTACGGCGCCGAGCGCGCCGCCCGCAACCAGGTTCCACCCGAGCGCATCATCACCACCTGGCCGCTGGAACGGCTGCTCGAATGGTCGCGCTCCGGCCGCTGACCACTGCTGGCTATCCTCAAACGATGAACACCAGTGCTCCGGATGTCGCGGTCCTGCGCTCGCGGCCGCGTACGCTGCTCGCCGGGGTGCTCGTGACCGCGGCCGGGTTGCTCGTGCACTTCACCCTGGCCGGGGCCGCCGCGGACTTCACCGCCGACGCGCTCTACGCCGTGCTGGCCTATCTCGTGGTCGCGCTGCTGGCCCCGCGGATGCCGCCGGCCGCCCTGGCCGGCATCGCATACGGACTGTGTGCGCTGATCGAGCTGGGCCAGCTGACCGGGCTGCCCGCCGCGCTGGCCGTGCTGTTCCCTCCGGCCCGGCTGCTACTCGGAACCACGTTCGCGCCGCTGGACCTGTTGGCGTATGCCGTGGGCGTCGCCGGGGCGCTGCTTGCCGAGCGGCTGCTGGCGCGCCGGGCCGACCGCGAGGCGGTCACCCACCAGAGCTAACCACCGGCCTGCGCGGCGCTGTGGCCCACCCCGCGCGTGAGGTCTGGCATTCGGTTCTTCCCGACTCGAATGAGCCACCAATTGCCAGACCTCACGAAAAGGTAGTTGCCGAGCGGACACGCCCTTCCGCGTGAGGTCTGGCATTCGGTTCTTCCCGATTCGAATGAGCCACCAATTGCCAGACCTCACGAGAAGGCAGCTGCGGCCGCGACGGCCCGACACGCGCCCGCCCTAGACTTCCGGATGTGGCTGACGTACCTGACGACCGGATCGTCCGCGACATCCGTGCCCTGATCGCCGGCGCCGTCGACCGGCTCGCCGCGGCCAACGCGCACGACGAGGCGCTCGCCGAGTTTGTGCCGCCGAAGCGGGTGTTGCTGTTCACCAAAGACGCCGTCATGAAGCCGCTCGGACGGGTCTGGCGGCTCGGCGTGTTCCTGCTCGGCCACGACGGAACGCTCTACCGGGTCGGCTCGACCACTCGCGCGGTTGCGCCGGGGCATCCCGGGTACCAGTCCGTGTCGGCCGAGAACCGGCGCAGCTACCGCGCCGCCGCGTACAAGGGCAAATTCGCTCGCGGCGAGACGGTGAACTTCGATGCGGAACCCATCGAGCTGGATGCCGCGATCCTGCGCGCCTCGGACGGCCCGCTGTTCCTCCGCGGAGACACGCCGGTGGTGCGCTGGAACCCCACCACCGCCGACGCGGCGGTGCCCCTCGCCGGCTACCTCGACGAGCGGATCGAGCTGCTGCTGAACCCGCCGGCGGGCACCTGACCCCACGCGAACTGCCTAAAGTTGTGGGATGACTGCAACACTCGTGGCCCAGGGGCTCGCCGGCGGCTACGACCACCGCACACTGTTCGATTCGCTGGATCTGACCGTCGCGCCCGGCGACGTCGTCGGTGTCGTCGGCGTGAACGGTGCGGGCAAGTCCACCCTGCTGCGGATCCTCGCCGGCATCCTCGAACCGCAGGCGGGAACCGTCAGTCTGGCGCCGCGCGACGCGTTCGTCGGCTGGCTGCCCCAGGAACACGAACGCATCGCGGGGGAAAGCATCGCCGAATACATTGCGCGGCGAACCGGTTGCGCTCAGGCGACCAGGGAGATGGATGCCGCGGCCTCGGCGCTCGGTGAAGCGTATGACGGCACGACCGGCGCCGACCCGGCCGACGTGTACTCGGCCGCGCTCGAGCGGTGGCTCGCGAGCGGTGCCGCCGACCTCGACGAACGCATCCCGGTGGTGCTCGCCGACCTGGGCCTCGACGGGCTGCCGAACAGCACGCTGATGACATCACTGTCGGGCGGGCAGGCCGCCAGAGTGGGGCTCGCCGCGCTCCTGCTCTCCCGCTTCGACATCGTGCTGCTCGACGAGCCCACCAACGACCTCGACCTCGACGGGCTGGACCGGCTCGAGTCGTTCGTCACCGGACTCCGCGGGGGAGCGGTGCTCGTCAGCCACGACCGCGAGTTCCTGGCGCGCAGCGTCACCCGCGTGCTGGAACTCGACCTCGCCCAGAACGCCAACCGCGTGTTCGGTGGCGGGTACGACTCCTACCTGGAAGAGCGCGAGACCGAGCGCAGGCACAAGCGGGACGCGTACGACGCATTCGCCGAGAAGAAGGCCGACCTGGTGGGCCGGGCCAGAACGCAGCGCGAGTGGTCGAGCCAGGGCGTGCGCAACGCGATGAAGAAGGCCCCGGACAACGACAAGATCCGCCGCAAGGCATCCGCGGAGTCGAGCGAGAAGCAGGCGCAGAAGGTGCGGCAGATGGAAAGCCGGATCGCCCGCCTGGATGAGGTGGACGAGCCGCGCAAGGAGTGGCAGCTGGAGTTCACCATCGGCTCGGCCCCGCGCTCCAGTTCCGTGGTGTCCACGCTCAGTGAGGCCGTGTTCCGGCAGGGCGACTTCACCCTCGGACCCGTCTCGCTGCAGGTGAACGCGGGCGAGCGCATCGGCATCACCGGCCCAAACGGCGCCGGCAAGTCCACGCTGCTGCGGGCACTGCTTGGCCGCCAGACACCGGATGCCGGTGCTGCGAGCCTCGGCGCGAGCGTGCAGATCGGCGAGATCGATCAGGCGCGGGCGCAACTGGCTGGCGCTCGTCCGCTCGCCGACTCGGTCGAGGAGCAGCTGCCCGAGCTGTCCGCTGGCGAGGTGCGCACGCTGCTCGCCAAGTTCGGGCTGAAGGCCGACCACGTCACCCGCGCCGTCGACGCGCTCTCGCCGGGTGAACGCACCCGCGCCGGACTCGCCCTGCTGCAGGCGCGCGGCGTCAACGTGCTGGTGCTCGACGAACCCACCAACCACCTCGACCTCGCCGCGATCGAACAGCTCGAGCAGGCGCTCGAGTCATACGAGGGTGCGCTGCTGTTGGTGACCCACGATCGCCGGATGCTCGCCAACGTGCACGTCGACCGGCACTGGCGCGTGGACGCCGGCCAGGTCACCGAGCTGTAGCGCTAGCGGCTGCAGCCCTACCGTGACTGGCGGCGCTTGCCCGGTTTGGGTTGTCCCTTGACCTCGGGCGCACGCCCCTTGCCCTTGGACGCCTTCGCCTTGCCGCCGGTGTTCACCGGGTCGGCCTTGCCGCGCCCCGACGCCGCAGCCAGACGGCGTTTCGCCGTCGCGAGCAGCGCGGTCCCGTCATCCGTCAGTCGCAGTGTTCCGCCCTCGCGGTCGAACAGCGGCGCGCCGACTTCGCGCTCCAGCTTCGCGATGGATGCGCCGAGCGTCGAGGGTGGCAGCTGCAGCGCCTGCGCCGCTTGGGCGAAGCTGGACTGCTCGGCGACCACCGTGAAACGCCGCAGGTCGGTGAGTTCCACAGTCAGCCTTTCTGCAACCGCGTCCCTCGCGGTCGAGTTCTCAGGGTAGCCGCCAGACTGTACCGGTCAGTCCCGGTTGCGCTCGATCAGCTTCGACAGCACGATCGAACTCCGGGTGTGGTCGACGTGCGGCAGGTCGCGCACCCGTTCCAGGGCCGTCTCCAGCCCGGCGATGTCACGGCTGCGCAGCCGCATCATCGCATCCGCGCTGCCGCTCACGGTGCTGGCCTCCACTACCTCCGGCACGTTCAACAGGATGCGCTTGAGCTCGCCGGGCGCCACCGTGCCACGGCAGAACACCTCGACGTACGCCTCGGTGCCGAGCCCGTCCACCTCGGGGTCGACCTGCACCGTGAACCCGCGGATCACCCGGTCGGCGACGAGCCGGTCAACGCGCCGTTTCACCGCGGATGCCGACAGCCCGATGTCATCACCGATGTCGCCGTAATTGGCCCGCGCGTTTCGGCGGAGGTGGTCGATGATCCGGTGATCAAGGTTGTCCATGCGGGGAGTTTACGGCCGAGTATGCGCCCGCGGATGGCAGGGTGGAACCATGTTGCCCCTGTACCCGATTCCCGTACCCCCCGGTACGCCGCCCTGGATCAACATCCTGTTCGGCCTGGCGGCCATCACTGGCTTCGTCGTCCTGATCTGGCAGGCGGTGCGCTACTTCCGCAATCACCGCGACGACGACCAGTAGCGCCACCTACCCGAACAAGGCGGGCACCGCCGAGAGCGGCGGCGTCAGCGGCGACGCCAGCAACACGAACGCCACCACGTTCAGCATCACCGTCCCCCAGAACGCCAACCGGAACGAGGCCTTCTTGGTCTTGTGGCGCAGCAACTGCTGGGCGATGATCGCACCGGGCCAGCCGCCGAGCAGGCCGATCGAGAGCAGGGTGCTCTCGGAGATCCGCCAGTTGCCGGCGGTCGCCGCCGACTTGTCCGCCGCATAGACGACGACGCTGAGCACACTCGCGATCAGATAGACCGCCGCGAACCACCACGGCACCGACCAGAGCACATCGGTCACGAAGTACAGCACCGCGAACGCCGCGATCGCCGACAGCGCGATGACATTCACCGGACCGCGGCCGCGACGCCCGGCCGGAGTCGAGGCGCTGGGATGGCCGGGCCGGCTCGGCCGGCCGGAGGTGGAGTGTGCCCTGCCGGTTGCCGCACGCGGACCGGCTGCCGCGGGCGCCGATGCTGTGTGGCCAGCCCCACTGCCAGCCCCACTGCCGGCCCCGCCGGCGCGCACCACCCGCGACGCGCGCCGCTTGCCATCGGCGCCGGACTCCACCACGAAGCGCAGCGATTCACCGGTGCGGGGTCGCTCCGCACGAGACGCGAACGCGGTGGCGTGCACGAAGATCGCGGCGCTTCCGTCCTCCGGCGTGATGAAACCGAACCCACGCTCGTCGTTCCAGGAGGCGAGGGTGCCTCGGGTCTGCGTGGTGCCGGATGCCATGAGGTGATGTTAGTGCCGCACCCCGAGTGCGCGGCGAGGACACCGCGAACCGCGCCGCGAGCGACCGTGAACCGGCCGCGAGCGACCGTGCCGGTTGCTATGCTGGGGGCACAATCACATACTGGGCCGCAACGCGATGCGGGAGAGCTCTCCGATCACAGGAGAGCACCGAAGGAGCAAGCCTCCCCGCCAATCTCTCAGGTAGTTGTACCGCATCGACTGGCCACTCTGAAAAGCGAATTGCGACGCAATTTGCGCCCACGGTGAAAGTCGCCACGCGCGATGAAACTCTCAGGCCAATGACAGAGGGGGAGTTCCCGCGCTTTTCAGCGACCATTGGAGAACTCCGTGACGATTCGAAATTCCCCGCTCCACGACATCCATGTCGCGGCTGGCGCAACTTTCACCGACTTCGGCGGCTGGCAGATGCCGGTCCGCTACAGTTCCGACCTCACCGAGCACCACGCTGTGCGTGACGCCGCCGGACTGTTCGACATCTCGCACATGGGCGAAATCGTCGTGCTCGGCCCCGAGGCCGGCGCCGCGCTGGACTACGCCCTCGCCGGGCGACTGTCGACTATCGCCATGAACCAGGCCAAGTACAGCCTGCTGCTCGCCCCCGAGGGCGGCATCATCGACGACCTCATCGTCTACCGCACCGGCTACGACCGATTCCTGGTGGTCGCGAACGCCGGAAATCGAGCGGATGTCGCGGCCGAACTCGTCCAGCGCGCCGCCGAATTCGACTGCGAGGTGTACGACGAGAGCGACGACGTCGCTCTGATCGCGGTGCAGGGTCCGAAGGCGCAGGAGATCCTGGAGCAGCTCACCCCGCAGCTCGACGGCCTCACCACCCCGCTCGCCGACCTCAAGTACTACTGGAGCACCCCCGCCCGCTGGGCCGACCACGAGCTGCTCATCGCCCGCACCGGATACACCGGCGAAGACGGCTTCGAACTGTATGTGTCGCCCGAGGCGGCTCCCGCCCTATGGACCGCGATCGCCGAAGTCGGCGCCGGATCGGGTCTCGTTCCCGCCGGCCTCGCGGCCCGCGACACGCTGCGGCTCGAGGCGGGCATGCCACTGTACGGGCACGAGCTCGGCCGCGACATCCTGCCGGTGCAGGCCGGCCTCGGCCGTGTCGTGCACCAGAACAAGCCCGGCGGATTCGTCGGCCAGGACGCCATCGCAGCGGGAGCGCCGGACGGCGCCCGGGTGCTCGTCGGCCTCACCGCCGAGGGCCGCCGGGCCGGCCGCGAGGGCTACGCGCTCTACGGCACCGACGAGGAGCCCGTGGGTCGCATCACCTCCGGCGCTCTCTCCCCGACGCTGGGACATCCGATCGCGTTGGCCTATGTCGACCCGGTGGTGGCCGCCCCCGGAACCGAACTGTTCATTGACGTGCGCGGCAGCCGCATCCCCGCCACCGTCACCCCTCTGCCGTTTTACAACCGAAAGGCCTCCTGATGACCGACCTCACCGCCCTCAAATACACCGATCAGCACGAGTGGTTGCTCGTCGAGGGAGATGTCGTCACCGTCGGCATCACTGATTACGCCGCCGGTCAGCTCGGCGACGTCGTGTTCGTCGAACTGCCAGAGGTGGGCGCCACAGTGCAGGCCGGCACCGTGGTCTGTGAAGTCGAGTCGACGAAGTCGGTCGGCGAGGTGTACGCGCCCGCCAACGGCGAGGTCGTGGAGCGCAACGACGCCGTCATCGACACCCCCGAGCTGCTCAACGGCGATGCGTTCAGCGCCTGGCTGTTCAAGCTGCGCGTCGACGACCCCAGCGTGTTCGAGAACGGCGGGTTCCTCACCCGCGACCAGTACACCGCGCTGGAGGCGTAATCGATGCACTCCGGTTTCGCTGACCGTCACGTCGGAATCGACGGTGACGCCGAGCAGCACATGCTCGCCACACTGGGTTACAAGAGCGTCGAAGCCCTGGTCGAAGCTGCGGTACCGCCGTCGATTCACGTGGCTCCGATCGACAGCTCCAGCATCCCGGCGCCCGCCACCGAGAGGGAGGCCCTCGCCGAGCTCCGCACCATCGCGGGCTTCAACAAGGTGCGCCGTTCGATGATCGGGCTCGGCTACTACGACACCATCACGCCGGCCGTGATCAAGCGCAATGTGCTGGAGAACCCCAGCTGGTACACCGCGTACACGCCATACCAGCCGGAGATCTCGCAGGGTCGCCTGGAAGCGCTGATCAACTTCCAGACGATGGTGAGCGACCTCACCGGGATGGCGACCGCGAACGCGTCCATGCTCGATGAGGGAACCGCCGTGGTCGAGGGGATGCTGCTGGCCCGCCGCGCCTCGAAGTCCACGTCGCACGTGTTTGTGGTCGACGAGGACGCGCTGCCGCAGACCAAGGCGCTGCTGCACAGCCGCGCCGCCGCGGTGGGCATCGAACTGGTCGAGCTGCCGCTCGCGCAGCTTGCCGCCGCCTCCTCCTCTTCGTTGAACCTCCCCGACGCCTTCGGCATCTTCATCCAGTACCCCGGAGCCTCGGGCAACGCCTGGAATCCGGCATCCGTCATTGAAGAAATGCAGCAGCAGGGCGGCCTCGCTGTCGTCGCCGCCGACCTGCTCGCCCTCACCCTGCTCAAGGCGCCAGGTGACCTCGGCGCAGACGTCGCCGTCGGCACCAGCCAGCGCTTCGGCGTGCCGATGGGCTTCGGCGGCCCGCACGCCGGCTACATGGCCGTGCGCTCCGGCCTCGAACGGCAGCTGCCCGGCCGACTCGTCGGCGTCAGCAAGGACGCCGACGGCCACTCGGCGTACCGGCTCAGCCTGCAGGCGCGCGAGCAGCACATCCGCCGCGAGAAGGCAACGTCGAACATCTGCACCGCCCAGGTGCTGCTCGCCGTGATGGCGTCGATGTACGCCGTCTACCACGGGCCCGACGGGTTGAAGCGGATCGCCGAGCGCGTGCACAGCAAGGCGCAGGCATTCGCGCAGCGGCTCACCGCCGCAGGGTTCGAACTCGAGAGCGACAGCTTCTTCGACACCCTGCGCGTGCGGGTACCCGGCCGGGCAAGCGAGATCATCGACGCTGCGCTCGAGAAGGACATCACGCTGCACCGCGTGGACGCCGACACGGTGGGGATCAGCTTCGACGAGGCGAGCCTCGACACCATGCCGGGCGTCAGCCTCGACGGCGACCTGGCGCTGGTGTTCGGGCTGGACGCCGGGTTCTCCTACGCACCGGAGCGGGCGTTCTCCGCCGAGTTGTTGCGCGACACCGAGTACCTGACGCATCCGGTGTTCAACACGCACCGCTCGGAGACGAGCATGATGCGCTACCTCAAGTACCTCGCCGACAAGGATTACGCGCTGGATCGCGGCATGATCCCGCTCGGCTCGTGCACCATGAAGTTGAACGCGGCCAGCGAGATGGAAGCGATCACCTGGCCAGAGTTCGCCAGCATTCACCCGTTCGCGCCCGCGGCTGACGTTGAGGGTTACCTCGTGATGATCAGCCACCTCGAGACCTGGCTCGCCGAGGTCACCGGCTACGACACGGTGTCGCTGCAGCCGAACGCCGGCAGCCAGGGCGAACTCGCGGGTCTGCTCGCCATCCGCGGCTACCACCGCGCCAACGGCGACCTCGACCGCACCGCCTGCCTGATCCCGACCAGCGCGCACGGCACCAACGCCGCCAGCGCGGTGCTGGCCGGCATGCGGGTGGTGCCGGTCGCCACCGACGAGCTCGGCAACGTCGACCTCGCCGACCTACACGCCAAGATCGACACGCACCGCGACACGCTTGCCGCGCTGATGATCACCTACCCGTCCACGCATGGCGTGTACGAGCACGAGATCCGGGCGATCACGGATGCCGTGCACGAGGCCGGCGGTCAGGTCTACGTTGACGGCGCGAACCTGAACGCGCTGCTCGGCTACGCCCGGTTCGGCGACTTCGGCGGGGATGTCTCGCACCTGAACCTGCACAAGACCTTCTGTATCCCGCACGGCGGCGGCGGCCCCGGTGTCGGACCGGTGGCGGCCAAGCGGCACCTGGCCCCGTACCTGCCCGGCCATCCGATGGCGCAGAGCACGCAGCATCCGGCATTCGACCTGCGCACCGGACGCGCCGGCACCCTGGTGCACGGCGGTGGACCGGTGTCCGCTGCCCCGTACGGCAGCCCGTCGATCCTGCCGATCACCTGGGCCTACGTGCGGATGATGGGCTCGGAGGGGCTGAAGCGCGCCACCGGCGCCGCCGTGCTGTCGGCCAACTACGTGGCCGCGCGGCTCGGCGAGCACTTCCCGGTGCTCTACTCCGGCGACAACGGGCTGGTGGCGCACGAGTGCATCCTCGACCTGCGTCCGCTGAAGGAAGCCACCGGAATCTCCAACGACGACGTCGCCAAGCGGCTGGTCGACTACGGATTCCACGCCCCGACGATGTCGTTCCCGGTGGCCGGCACCCTGATGGTCGAGCCCACCGAGAGCGAAGACCTGGCCGAGATCGACCGGTTCATCGACGCCATGATCGCGATCAAGGCCGAAGCGGATGCCGTGGCAGCCGGGCGTTGGCCCGCCGCCGATAACCCGCTGGTGAACGCACCGCACACCGCGCTGTCCGTCATCGAAGGGGAGTGGGAGCACCCGTACTCCCGCGAGGAAGCCGTCTACCCGGCGGCGGCGTCACACACCGGAGCGGAGCGGATGCGCGCTGTATCGGGCAAATACTGGCCGCCGGTGCGCCGCATCGATCAGGCGTTCGGTGACCGCAACCTGGTTTGCGCCTGCCCGCCGATCGAGGCCTTCGCCTAAGCCGCCCCGCGTGGCGGCCTCCCCGTTGGTTGAGGAGGCCGCCCATGGCCGTGCCGCAGAATCAGTGGTCCGTGAACGCTCGGGCGGCAAGAGCGAGCTCGGGAGGATGATTTCGCCAGAAAACGTCCTCCCGAGCGGCCGATCTCCGTCCGAGCAGAAACCACCTAATAGCCCGCGGGGCTCGCACGCTCGCGCCGCGCCTCAACCAGCGGAGTGGCGCGCCCAGCGGATCAGCCCGGCAGGCCGAACAGGTCGGGGAAGGTGGCCGCCGCCCACGGGTAGCCGATGAAGATCGCGGCATCCAGCAGCACGTGCGCGATCACCAGCGGAAGCAGCCGCCCCGTGCGGTGGTAGAGCCAGCCGAACAGCAGACCCATCGCGAAGTTGCCGATGAACGGGCCGAAGCCCTGATACAGGTGGTAGGTGCCGCGCAGGGCCGCGCTCGCCAGGATGATCTGCCATGTGCCCCAGCCGAGGTCACGCAACCGCGCGAACAGGTAGCCGACCGCGATCACCTCTTCGGTGATGCCGGCCCGCAGCGCCGCGAGGAACAGCACCGGCACCGTCCACCAGTAGGTGTCGAGCGCGGTGGGAATCACCGTCGTCGTCCAGCCGAGCGCCTTCCCGCCGAGATACACGCCGAGCCCGGGAATCCCGATGATCAGCGCCAGCCCGACCCCACCGAGCGCGTCCCGTCCCGGGCGGGTGAGATCGATCCCCAACCGGCCCAGCCGCGGCCGGCTCGGCTGCCAGAGCAGGAACACCACGAGGGCCACCGGAACCAGGTCGAAGAACACGCCGAGCACCTGGTAGATGAAGTCGAACACCTCAAGGTCGCTCAGCGGACGGTTGATGGTGGCCGTCTGCTCCGAGAGCGGCTCGGTGCGGGTCAGCCGGTACGCGATCGACACGACCGAGTAGACGGCGGATGCCCCGATCGACAGCAGCAGCACGATGGCGATCTCGACGCCGAGCCGGCGACGGGATCCGCCGAAGCCCGCCCGATCGGGAAAGCCGTCAGCCGTGCGTGTGCGCCGTGTCATGCCCACTAACTTAACGCGCGACCGGCATTTGACAGGCCGGCGTACCGCCCGGAAGTCTGTGCCGGTTCTTCGCGATGAATGCGTATCCGGATGCCGCGACCCAGGAGTACGGGGGAGTGGCGATCAGCCAGCCCAACAGTCGCAGCCACCACCGCGGCTGCATCCGAAGCAGGGCAGAGAACGCAAGATGCCCCGCGTACTGGTGTGCGGGTGTCACCACCCAGGCAAAGCGTTCCACGTCGTCGGCAGTGAGGGCCAGAGCCTCGAGATCCGTCCACTGCCAGGGCACTGCATCCGGAAAAATAGGCAGAATTTCCTGAAGCCGATTCACCCAAAGAGTGCAGAAGGCACAATCGCCATCGAAGACCAGCCGAGTTTCTTTGGTGGTTATCGACAATTGTGCTCCCGTGCTGCTCATTGCGAACATTACCCCGTTGGCGATGCCAACTGCGCGTTTTGAGGGAGCAGCTGCAACGACTGTGCACCGAAAGCGGTTACCGCGCGTAAAACTCTAAAAGACGCAATTTTCTCGCGATTGCGTTTCTAATGGGTAACATCTCCCTCAACTGATTTGGTGACCGTACCACTGGGTGCTTAAATCGGTCCATCTAGTGTGGTTTGTTCACGCTGAATTCAGCGGAACCACATTCACACCTTGCACAGGAGGAAAATTGAGAGCATCACGCTTGGGCCTGCGGGTCGCAGCGGTGGTTGGAGCCAGCGCGCTGGTTCTGACTGGCTGCGCATCCGGCGGCGGCGACACCGGCGACTCAGCCGGCACAGCAATCGTCACCACGAACGGTTCCGAACCGCAGAACCCGCTGATCCCCACCAACACCACCGAGACCGGTGGCGGCAAGATCACCGACTCCATCTTCGCCGGCCTGGTCAGCTACGACGCTGAAGGCGCATACGAGCTCGAAGTTGCCAAGTCGATCGAGCCGAACGAAACCAGCGACGTCTGGACCATCACCCTCGAAGACGGCTGGGAGTTCACCAACGGTGAGCCCGTGACTGCTGACTCCTTCGTCGAGGCATGGAAGTTCGGTGCGAAGTTCAGCAACGCGCAGAGCGCCTCGTACTTCTTCGACATGATCGAGGGCTTCAGCTACGACGAGGACACCGAGCTCACCGGCCTCGAGGTCGTCAGCGACACCGAGTTCACCGTCACGCTTGCCACCCCTGAGGCTGACTTCCCGCTGCGTCTCGGCTACACGGCATACATGCCGCTGCCCGAGGTCGCGTTCGAAGACATGGAAGCCTTCGGCGAGAACCCGGTCGGAAACGGCCCGTACATGCTGGCCGACGAGGAAGCGTGGGTGCACGAAGAGCGCATCGACCTGGTGACGAACCCGGACTACGACGGCGTGCGCAAGCCTGCCAACGACGGTCTGTCGATCATCTTCTACGCGACGCAGGATGCCGCGTACGCCGACCTGCTCGCGGGCAACCTCGACGTGCTTGACGCCATTCCGGACAGCGCATACGAGAGCTACGAAGAAGACCTCGGCGACCGTGCTGTGAACCAGCCCGCCGCCATCTTCCAGGGCTTCAACATGCCGTACTACCTCGAGCACTGGAGCGGCGAGGAAGGCGAACTGCGTCGTGCCGCCATCTCGATGGCCATCGACCGTGCGCAGATCACCGACGTGATCTTCCAGGGCACCCGCACCCCCGCCACCGACTTCACCTCCCCGGTGGTCGACGGCTGGACCAACGAGCTCGAAGGGGCCGAGGTCCTCGACTTCAACCCCGAAGAGGCCAAGAAGCTGTGGGCCGAGGCTGACGCCATCGCCCCGTACGGTGACACCGAGTTCAACATCGCCTACAACTCCGACGGTGGCCACCAGGCCTGGGTCGACGCTGTGGTGAACAGCATCGGCAACACGCTCGGCATCAAGGCGATCGGCAAGCCGTACCCGACGTTCGCCGCGGCGCTTGACGACCGTAAGAACGACGCGCTCACCGGTGGAACCCGCGCCGGATGGCAGGCGGACTACCCGTCGCTGTACAACTTCCTCGCCCCGCTGTACCTCGCCGGTGCAGGCTCCAACTACGAGGACTACGCCAGCGAAGAGTTCGACGGACTGATCAAGGAGGGCACCCTGGCGCCCGACGTCGAGACCGCCACGAGCCTCTACCAGGATGCTCAGGAAGTCCTGCTCAAGGACCTGCCGGCGATCCCGCTGTGGTACTCCAACGTGACCGGCGGCTCCGCCGAGACCGTGGACAACGTGGTGTTCGGGTGGAACTCGGTTCCGCTTTACCACCAGATCACCAAGGGCTAGACAGGCGTAACCTGTACCAGCACATCTGACGAAGTGTCCGGGGCGGGCTTCCGCCCCGGACACTTTGCTGATTTACACCCAAACCACGATTGAGACCCGCCATGTCACAACAGACCTACGAGGCCGCCTGATGCTCTGGTACACAGGCCGCCGCATCCTTCAGATGATTCCGGTCTTCTTCGGCGCCACCTTCCTGATCTATGCGATGGTGTTTGCGCTGCCCGGAGACCCCATCGCCGCACTGTTCGGCGACCGCCCTCCGGCCCCGGGAGTCATCGAGCAGATCCGCGCAGAGTACAACCTCGACGAACCCTTCCTCGTGCAGTACTTCCTCTGGGTGGGCGGCCTGCTCACCGGTGACTTCGGAACCACCTTCTCCGGCCAGCCCGTGGCCGATGAACTGGCTCGGGCGTTCCCGATCACGTTCCGCCTGGCGATGCTCGCGCTGCTGTTCGAGGCAGTGATCGGCGTGACGGTCGGCTTGATCTCTGGTCTCCGCAAGGGCAAGTTGTTCGACACCAGCGCGCTGGTTCTGAGCCTGCTGCTCATCTCCGTGCCCACCTTCGTGATGGGCTTCCTGCTGCAGTTCATCTTTGGCGTTGAACTGGGCTGGTTCTCACCCACGGTTGGCCCCGGTGCCCCGTTGGAGGACCTCATCCTCCCGGCAATCGTGCTCGCCTCGGTGTCGTTCGCGTACATCGTGCGGCTCACCCGGTCGAGCGTGTCCGAGAACAAGGGCGCAGACTTCGTGCGCACCGCCACGGCCAAGGGCTTGTCACGGCAGCGCGTCATCGGCGTGCACGTACTGCGCAACTCCCTGGTGCCGGTCGTCACCTACCTCGGCGTGGACGTCGGCGCACTGCTGGTCGGCGCCATCGTCACCGAGGGCATCTTCAACATCCCCGGCGTGGGTGGAACCATCTACAACGCGATCACGCTCGGCGAGGGACCCACGGTCGTCTCGTTCGTGGCAGTCATGGTGATCATCATCATGCTGGCCAACCTGCTCGTGGACCTTCTGTACGCCGTGCTCGACCCGAGGATTCGCTATGCCAAGTAACATCACCCGCAACTCAGGCGAGCCCGGTCACTTCGTCGCCGAGCTCGAAGACACCCCGATCGCGCCGATCGACAGCGCCATCAACGAGGCGCAGAAGCCGCGCAGCACCTGGTCGGACGCGTGGGACTCGATGCGCCATCGGCCGCTGTTCTGGATCTCGTCCGCACTGATCGCGCTCATCGTGGTCGTCGCGCTCGCGCCGAACCTGTTCACCCAGGTGTCGCCGATTGCCTGCGACCTCGCATTCAGCAACCAGGGCCCGTCGGCCGGGCACCCGTTCGGGTACACCCGTCAGGGCTGTGACACCTTCTCCCGCGTGATCCACGGCACCCAGGCGTCCCTGCTCGTCGGCGTGCTCGCCACCGTGCTCGCCGCGCTGCTCGGCATCGTCTTCGGCGCGGTCGCCGGCTACTACGGCGGACTCTTCGATTCGGCGCTGTCCCGCGTCGCCGACATCTTCTTCGCCATCCCGACCGTGCTCGGCGGCATCGTCGTCATGTCGGTGTTCTCCGAGTACCGCACGCCGCTGCTGGTGGCGTTCGTCCTGGCCGTGTTCGCCTGGCCGCAGATCGCCCGCATCATGCGTGGCGCGGTGCTCACGGCGAAGCAGTCTGACTACGTAATGGCGTCGCGCGCGCTGGGCGTCTCGAAGTTCCGGGTGCTGCTGCGGCACGTCATGCCGAACGCGATCGCTCCGGTGATCGTCGTCGCGACCATCATGCTCGGTACGTTCATCGTCGCCGAGGCCACCCTGTCCTTCCTCGGAATCGGACTGCCGCCGGACGTGATGTCCTGGGGCAACGACATCGGCCAGGCGCGCACCACCATCCGCACCAGCCCGATGACGCTGTTCTGGCCCGCCGCGGCACTGTCCATCACCGTGCTGTCCTTCCTCATGCTGGGCGACGTCGTGAGCGACGCCCTCGACCCGAAAGCGCGGGCCCGCCGATGACCCTCAACGAGACACTCCTCGAGCCGGTAGACCGGGCAGCCCCCGGCACGCCGCTGCTGCAGATCCGCAACCTCGAAGTCGGCTTCAAAACCCAGAGCGGATTCGTCAAGGCCGTCCGCGGCGTCGACCTCACCCTGAACGCCGGAGAGTCGCTCGCGATCGTCGGCGAATCGGGATCCGGCAAGTCGACCACCGCGCAGGCCATCATCGACTTGTTGCCCGGCGCCGGCCAGGTGACCGGCGGTCAGATCCTGTTCGAGGGACAGGACCTGACCGGTTTCTCGGCCAAGCAGATGGAAGACGTGCGCGGTAGCCAGATCGGCTACGTGCCGCAGGACCCGATGTCGAACCTGAATCCGGTGTGGAGCATCGGATTCCAGGTCGAGGAGGCGATCCGCGCGAACGGCGGCGCACAAGGCCGCAAGGCAATCCGCGCCCGCGCCATCGAGGTGCTGAAAGAGGCGGGCCTCTCCGACGCCGACCAGCGGCTCAAGCAGTTCCCGCACCAGTTCTCCGGCGGCATGCGACAGCGTGTGCTGATCGGGATCGGGCTGTCCGCTCGGCCGAAGCTGCTCATCGCCGACGAGCCGACATCCGCCCTGGATGTCACGGTGCAGCGCGTCATCCTCGACCACCTGGAGACGCTCACTCGCGACTTCGGAACCTCCGTGCTGTTCATCACCCACGACCTCGGTCTCGCCGTCGAGCGGGCGCAGCAGGTGGTGGTGATGTACCAGGGCAAGATCGTCGAGGCGGGTCCGTCCGCCGAGATCCTCGCCAATCCGCTGCATCCGTACACCAAGCGTCTGGTCGCCGCGGCACCGAGCCTCGCGTCGCGCCGTATCCAGTCGGTGAAGACGGCGACGCGTGATGAGATCACCATCTCCGCTGAGGGGGCCGCCGAGGACCGCCTGCTCGCCCGTGCCGAGGAGCGCGAGAGCGCCGCTCCCGGCGCCGACCTGATCCAGGTGAAGAACCTCTCGAAGCTCTACAAGATCCGCCAGGGCGGGTTCAAGACCAGCGACCTGCTCGCCGTGAACGATGTGTCGTTCGGCATCAAGAAGGGCACCACCACGGCCCTCGTGGGGGAGTCCGGCTCGGGCAAATCGACCGTGGCCAAGCTCGTGCTGCAGCTGGAGTCGATCACCTCCGGGAACATCACGTTCGACGGGCGTGAGGTCGGCAACCTCACCGGCAAGGAGCTGTTCACGTTCCGCCGCCGGGTGCAGCCGGTGTTCCAGGACCCGTACGGTTCGCTCGACCCGGTCTACAGCGTGGCTCACACCATTGCCGAACCGCTCAAGGTGCACAAGATCGGCGACGGCAAGAGCCGGCTGGCCCGCGTGCGGGAGCTGCTCGATCAGGTGTCGTTGCCGGCATCCATGATGGACCGCTACCCGAACGAGCTGTCCGGTGGCCAGCGTCAGCGCATCGCGATCGCCAGGGCGCTCGCACTGAAGCCCGAGGTGATCGTGCTCGACGAGGCGGTGTCGGCGCTGGACGTTCTGGTTCAGGGGCAGATCCTCGAGCTGCTCGCCGACCTGCAGGCCGAACTCGACCTCACCTACCTGTTCATCACCCACGACCTCGCCGTCGTGCGGCTGATCGCCGACGAGGTCTGCGTCATGCAGAAGGGTCAGGTCGTCGAGGCCGCGACCACCGACGAGGTGTTCAGCAATCCGCAGCAGGAGTACACGCAGCGCCTGCTCGAGGCCATCCCCGGCGCGAACTTCACGTTCGGCCGCTGACCGTTACCGCGCCGGCCTGATCATCGGGCCGGCGCGGTCTTCATGCTGGCGCGGTCTTCATGCCGGCGCCGAGCGATTAGTCTCGATGGGTGGTTCGGACGGGTGTGCGCATGACGGGAAGAAGACGAGCTGCACTGCTGGCCACCGTCACCGTCGGCGCACTTGCCCTGCTGAGCGGATGCAGCCCAGACTCGGTCGTTGAGGGATCATCGATCAGCGTGGAACTCGCCGCGCCGTTCACCTCGCTGAACGACGCCACCGGCTACGGCAACACCGCCACGAACACCGCCGTCGCCTACGCGACCGGTGCCGACTTCACCTTCTACGACAACACCGCCAGCCTGGTGCGCGACGAGTCGTTCGGCCGGATCGAGGTCGTCGCCGACGAGCCGTTCGCCGTGCGCTACACGGTGGCCGAGGGCGTCACCTGGTCGGACGGCGTACCGGTGGATGCCGCGGACCTGCTGCTTTCCTGGGCGGCCAACTCCGGCGCGCTCAACACTCCGGGGCTCAGCGATGACGACGTCGTCGACGACGCGACGGGCGCGTACCGCGACGACGCGGCATCCGACGTCGTGTTCTTCGACGGAGCGCTCAACTCGGGTCTTCAGCACGTCAGCCAGACCCCGCAGATCGGCAACGACGGCCGGTCAATCACCCTGGTCTACGACCAGTACTTCGCCGACTGGGAACTGGCCTTCTCGATGGGGCTGCCTGCCCACGTGGTGGCGGAATCGGCTCTGACGCTCGAGAGCGGTGCCGAGGACAGCGCTGCCGATTCGAAGCAGCGGATGATCGACGCGATCGTCGACCGCACGGCAGACCTCGCCCCGATCTCTCGCATGTGGAGCAGCGGATTCACCGCCGAGGAGTTGCGCGCTCACCCCGACAGACTCGTGACATCCGGGCCGTACACGCTGAACGAACCGCAGGACGGCGAACCGGTCCGCCTCACCGTCAACGAGCGGTACAGCGGCGAGCACCGTCCGCGGTACGAGCGCATCGACATCCACAGCGGTGGTAACCCGCTGGAATCGGTGCAGCGCCTCGCGAACGGCGACGTGGACGTGATCACGCCGCAACCGAGCGGAGAGCTGCAGGGCGTGCTGAACGACACGGACGGGGTGCGGATCGCGGGCGGCCACGACGCGGTGTACGAGCACCTCGACCTGCGGTTCGCGAACAGCCGCAACCAGGCGATCGAGAACCCGCTGGTGCGCCAGGCGCTGCTCACCGTGCTGCCGCGACAGCAGATCGTCGACGAACTGGTCGCCACGGGAGCCGACGCGGACGCTGGTGCGCCGCGGGACTCGTTCGTGCTGATGCCCGGCTCCGCCGGCTACCAGGACGCCGTCGACTCGAACGGGTCAGCCGGGTTCACCGATCCCGACGTGAAGGCGGCAACTCGACTGCTCGCCGAGGCCGGCGTCACCGCGCCCGAGGTGTGCGTGCTGTTCGATCCGGCGAACCCCAGACGGGTGCAGGAATTCCAGTTGATCCGGGATGCCGCGGCCCCCGCCGGTTTTGTCGTCAGCGACTGCTCGGACCCCAACTGGCTGGAGATGCTTGGCGACCCCGGCGCGTACGACGCGGCACTGTTTGCCTGGCGCTCCACCAACTCGGGCGTGACCGGTCTGTCGTCGCGCCTGCACTCGACCGAGGGCGCCACCAACTTCTCGTTCTATGCCAGCGCACCCGTCGACGGGCTGCTTGGGGAGCTGGCAATCTCCCGAGACTCTGCTGAGCAGGAGGATCTGCTCGCGGCCATCGACGAGCAGTTGTGGGCCGACGGCTACGGCGCGCCGCTGTACCAGTACCCGCAACTGGTGGCGCATGATGAGTCGGTTGACGGAATCGTGCCGTCGCCGATGCCTCCCGGGGTGTTCTGGAACGTCTGGGAGTGGCAGCCTGCGGGCAACTGAGCGCACTGTTCACCGGGTATAAACGAGCAGTTCCGCTGGAGACGGTAGAATTGAGGGTCGCGGGGATCCCCGCGCCTTCCCTCCAGATAAATTGAGGACCACCTCGTATGGCATTGGCCACCCGCTCAGACCTTCGAAACGTCGCCATCGTCGCTCACGTCGACCACGGCAAGACCACTCTCGTCGACGCCATGCTGCGGCAGACCAACTCGTTCAGCGCCCACGAGCACCTCGAAGAACGCTCCATGGACTCCAACGAGCTTGAGCGCGAAAAGGGCATCACGATCCTCGCCAAGAACACGGCGGTCTCGTACAACGGACTGCACGCCGGCGACAAGCCGATCACCATCAACGTGATCGACACCCCCGGTCACGCCGACTTCGGCGGTGAGGTCGAGCGCGGCCTGAGCATGGTCGACGGCGTCGTGCTGCTGGTTGACTCCAGCGAGGGGCCGCTGCCGCAGACCCGCTTCGTGCTGCGCAAGGCGCTTGCCGCCAAGCTTCCCGTCATCCTGCTGGTGAACAAGACCGACCGTCCCGACGCCCGCATCGACGAGGTCGTCGCCGAGAGCCAGGACCTGCTGCTCGGACTCGCCAGCGACATGGCCGACGAGGTGCCCGACCTCGACCTCGATGCCATCCTCGACGTTCCCGTGGTGTACGCCTCCGGACGTAACGGCGCTGCCAGCGCCAACAAGCCTGCCAACGGCGAGCTGCCTGACAACGCCGACCTGGAGCCGCTGTTCGAGGCGATCCTCAAGCACATCCCGGCTCCCGTCTACGACGACGAGCACCCGCTGCAGGCCTGGGTCACCAACCTCGACTCCTCGCCGTTCCTCGGCCGGCTCGCGCTGCTTCGCGTGTTCCAGGGCAACATCAAGAAGGGCCAGACGGTCGCCTGGGTGAAGCACGACGGCAGCGTGCACAACGTGCGCGTCACCGAGCTGTTCATCACCAGGGCCCTCGACCGCTACCCGACCGAGACCGCTGGCCCTGGCGACATCGTGGCCGTGGCCGGGTTCGCCGACATCACCATCGGTGAGACCCTCGCCGACCCGGAAGACGTTCGCCCGCTGCCGACCATCACGGTCGACGACCCGGCGATCTCGATGACGATCGGCACCAACACCTCGCCGCTGGTCGGCAAGGTCAAGGGCCACAAGCTCACCGCGCGCATGGTCAAGGACCGCCTCGACAAGGAGCTGGTCGGCAACGTCTCGCTCAAGGTCGTCGACATCGGACGCCCGGATGCCTGGGAGGTGCAGGGCCGCGGTGAGCTGGCGCTCGCCATCCTCGTCGAGCAGATGCGCCGTGAAGGCTTCGAGCTCACGGTCGGCAAGCCGCAGGTGGTCACCAAGCGGGTCGACGGCAAGCTCCACGAGCCGTTCGAGCAGCTCACCATCGACGCGCCGGAAGAGTACCTCGGCGCGATCACCCAGCTGCTGGCCGCCCGCAAGGGCCGCATGGAGAGCATGTCGAACCACGGCACCGGCTGGGTTCGGATGGAGTTCATCGTTCCCTCCCGCGGCCTGATCGGCTTCCGCACCGAGTTCCTCACCACCACGCGCGGCACCGGAATCGCCAACACGATCTTCCACGGCTACGACGAGTGGTCGGGCACCATCAACACCCGCAACAACGGCTCGATCGTCGCTGACCGTTCCGGCGTGGTCACCCCGTTCGCGATCATCGCCCTGCAGGAGCGGATGACGTTCTTCGTCAACCCCACCGAGGAGGTCTACGAGGGCATGGTCATCGGCGAGAACTCGCGCGCCGACGACATGGACGTGAACATCACCAAGGAGAAGAAGCTGACCAACATGCGTCAGTCCACCTCCGACACGTTCGAAGCGATGACCCCGTCTCGCCAGTTGTCGCTCGAGGAGTGCCTCGAGTTCGCCCGTGAAGACGAGTGCGTCGAGGTGACGCCCGCGATCATCCGCATCCGCAAGGTGGAGCTCGACCAGAACGCGCGTGCCCGCCAGACGTCACGACTGAAGAAGCAGGACGCCTAGGTGCGGGTCACCCGTCCGATCGTTGCGGCGGTGCTCGCTCTGGGCATCGCCGGGTCGCTGGTCGGCTGCAGCACCGAGGGGCCGCTCGACAACATCGTCGGCGGAATCGTCGGTGACAGTGTCGAGCAGCTGAAGGGCGAGGTCGAAGGCCGCGTCTCCGAAGCGCTCGGTGGCGCGCAACTGACCACGGACGGCACCCTCCCCGCCAGCTTCCCCGCCGAGGTGCCGCTGGTCGAGGGCACGGTGCTCGGCGGCGGCGCAGCCCCGGATAACACCGGCTGGGTCGCCCGCGTCGAGGTACCGTCCGCCGGCGACTTCGCCGAAGCACAGCGGTTGCTGGAAGAGGCCGGCTTCACCGGTTCCAGCATCGACACCGACGCGACCAGCGGCTTCGGCAACTTCGCGTCGGCGGACCATAACGTGGTGCTCACCGTCGCGACGGATGCCGGGGCGGTTGTCGCCACTTACGTGGTCACGCCCCGCTAGCAGCAAGTGGTGCTTGAGCCACCTTGTCGTGCTTGAGCCAGCGCGCGGCGGCTCAAGCACGACAAACTGGATCAATCGGCGAACGGATGCCGCGACAGACGTTGCGCAACACGGCATCGCCGCAGCAGAGGAGGATGATCGCGCGTGGCCCAGCGCATTCTCTTCGTGTTCGCGCACCCCGATGACGAGTCCATCTCTGCCGGCGGCACCATCGCCACCCTCGTGGACGCCGGCAACGAGGTCACCGTGCTAACCCTCACCAGGGGTGAGCGCGGCGAGGTGATCCCCGCCGAGCTGCGGCATCTCGAGGGCAGCCCCGACCTGGCCGCGACGCGGGAAGCCGAGCTGGCCGAGGCCATGCGCGCGCTCGGCGTCACCGACCACCGTTTCCTCGGTGATGCCCAAGCCCGTTGGCGGGGCCTCCCGCCGCGCCGCTACGAGGATTCCGGCATGCGCTGGGGTGAGCACGGGGCGGAGCCGGCAGCCGAGATCTCGCCGACGTCGCTGTCCGCGGCACCGTTCACCGAGGTCACGGCGGATGTCGCGGCAGTGCTGTCCGACATCCGCGCCGACCTCGTGATCAGCGAGAACGAGAACGGTGGCTACGGGCATCCCGACCACATCATCGCGCACCGCGCGGCGCGGCTCGCCGCGGAGGTCGCCGGAGTCCGCTTCCTCGTCGCTGAACCGGTCGGCAACGGAATGCCGGACGACGTCCCCGCCGACGTCGTCCCCGCCGACGGTGATCCGGCCGACGGCGTCCTCGCCGCCGAACCCGTGCGTGACGCGATCCCCGCACACGCGATCCCCGCACACACGATCGCGATCGACGTGACCGCGGTGCTCGACCGCAAACGCGCGGCACTCGCCGCACACCGCACCCAGCTCATCGTCGACGACGACGGCTTTACTCTCTCCAACGGCGAACGCTTCCCGATCTCCCGCACCGAGCACTTCCGGCAGATCCTTGCCGGCGGCTCGACCGGCAACACCACTGCTGCGGCGCCCACCCGGACGCGGCGCTGGCCGGGGCTGCTGGCGGCATCCGTCGCCGCCCTGATCGGGGGAGCGGTCATCGGAGCACTCGGCACCGCCGTGCACCAGGCGATGCCGCCGCTCGGCATCAGCCTGTCGCTGGTGATGGTCGCCGCGGTGCTCGCCGGGCTGCGGGCCGTCGCCGACAGTCGCGTGGTCGCCACCGCCGGCGCGCTCGGGGTGCTCGGCGCGGTCGCGCTGCTGGCAACCTCTGGCGCCGGCGGATCGGTGCTGATCCCGGCCACCATCGAGGGTTACCTGTGGACGTTCGGACCCGCCGTGATCGCGTTCTTCGTGCTGGCCTGGCCGCGACTCCGGGCAACACCGGGCGTGAGTAGGATGGAAGACGTTCCCCGAGTAAAGGATCGTGCAACACCGTGACCTACGTCATCGCCCTGCCCTGTGTTGATGTGTTGGACCGCGCCTGCATCGACGAATGCCCCGTCGACTGCATCTACGAGGGCGACCGGATGCTGTACATCCACCCCGACGAGTGCGTCGACTGCGGTGCCTGCGAGCCGGTCTGCCCGGTCGAAGCGATCTACTACGAGGACGACCTGCCCGAGCAGTGGGCCGACTACTACAAGGCCAATGTCGAGTTCTTCGACGAGGTCGGCTCGCCCGGTGGCGCCGCCAAGGTCGGCAAGATCCACAAGGACCACCCCATCGTTGCCGCACTGCCCCCGCAGGCTGGCTAGTGCGGGCGCTCGACCTACCCGATTTTCCGTGGGATTCGCTGACGCCGTTTGCTGAGCGCGCCAGGGCGCACGCCGACGGTATCGTCGACCTGTCGGTCGGCTCTCCGGTTGACCCGACGCCCGACGTCATCCGCTCGGCTCTTGCCGACGCCACCGACGCGCACTCCTACCCGGCGACCGCCGGCAGCCCCGCCCTCCGCCAGGCCATCGTCGACTGGTACGCCCGCCGGCGGGGAGTGACCGGGCTGGAGCAGCGGCACGTGCTGCCCACCATCGGCTCGAAGGAGCTCATCGCGTCGCTGGCGCTGATGCTCGGCATCGAAGAGGGCGACGCGATCGTCTACCCCGCCACCGCGTACCCCACCTACGCGATCGGGGCCTCCCTGGCGCGGGCCACCCCGGTGCCGGCCGATGACCCGGCGACGTGGCCCGCGAACACCAAGCTGGTCTGGCTGAACAGCCCGGGCAACCCCGACGGCAGTGTGCTCGGCATCGAGCAGCTGCGCGCCGCCGTCGCCCGCGCCCGGCAGCTCGGCGCCATCATCGTCAACGACGAGTGCTACGCCGAACTCAACTGGGATGGCAACGAACCGACCCCGTCGATCCTCGACGACCGGGTGCTCGACGGCGACCGGCGCGACGTGCTCTCGGTCTACTCGCTCAGCAAGCAGTCGAACCTCGCCGGGTACCGTGCCGGTTTCGTCGCCGGCTGTTCCACGCGGATCCAGCAACTGCTGGGCGTGCGCAAGCATGCCGGACTGATGCCGCCCGCACCGGTGCAGCAGGCCATGGTCGCCGCGCTGGGCGATGACGAGCACGTGCGAGTGCAGCGCGAGCGCTACCGTGCCCGCCGCGACATCCTGAAGCCCGCCCTGGAGTCCGCCGGTTTCCGCGTCGATGCGAGCACGGCCGGCCTCTATCTGTGGGTGACCGAGGGTCGTGCGGCCTGGGAGACGGTGGGACGGCTGGCGGATGTCGGCATCCTGTGTGCTCCCGGCGTCTACTATGGCGACGACGAGTCGCAGCATGTGCGGCTGTCGCTGACCAGCAGCGACGAGCGGATCGGCGCAGCCGCCACCCGTCTTGGCGGTTTGCTCTAACCGAAACGCCGGACTTTTAGCGGATGCGACAGTTGTCTCTGACCTCACATA
Organism: Salinibacterium sp. ZJ450; assembly: GCF_011751885.2. Lineage (NCBI taxonomy): Bacteria > Bacillati > Actinomycetota > Actinomycetes > Micrococcales > Microbacteriaceae > Ruicaihuangia > Ruicaihuangia jiafui. The sequence goes on along the minus strand of NZ_CP061771.1, from coordinate 2,385,752 downwards.
GGCTATTCGCGTGACTGAACTCGCTGACGACTCGCAGAAGGCCACTCTTCACTTTCCCGGGGGCACTGCGGAGTTCCCGATCGTTAAGGGCGTGGACGGCTCCTCGAGCATCGATATTTCGACCTTCAAGAAGCAGACCGGCTTCACCACCCTTGACCAGGGTTTTGTGAACACGGCCGCCACGAAGAGCGCCATCACCTATATCGACGGCGACGCGGGCATCCTGCGCTACCGCGGGTATGCGATCGAGGATGTCGCGAAGAACTCGACATTCCTCGAGGTGGCCTGGCTGCTGATCTACGGTGAGCTGCCCACCGCCGACGAACTCGCCGGGTTCGACGAGAAGATCCGTCGGCACACGCTGCTGCACGAAGACCTCAAGCGGTTCTTCGACGCCCTGCCTCACACCGCGCACCCGATGTCGGTGCTCTCCAGTGCCGTGTCGGCGTTGTCGACGTTCTACGAGAACTCACTGAGCGTGCACGACCCGGAGCAGATCGAGATCTCGACCATCCGACTGCTGGCCAAGCTGCCGGTGATCGCCGCGTACGCGCACAAGAAGAGCCTCGGCCAGGCCTTGCTGTATCCCGATAACTCTCTGAGCTTTGTCGACAACTTCCTGCGGCTGAACTTCGGCACCATGGCCGAGCCGTACGAGATCAACCCGGTCGTCAGCAAGGCGCTCGATCGCCTGCTGATCCTGCACGAAGACCACGAGCAGAACGCGTCGACCTCGACCGTGCGCCTGGTCGGATCCACCGAGGCGAACCTGTTCTCGTCGGTGTCCGCGGGCATCAACGCGCTATACGGGCCGCTGCACGGTGGCGCGAACGAGGCCGTGCTGAATATGCTCGGCGAGATCCGCGACTCCGGTGAGGGCGTCAAGCGCTTCATCGATCGCGTCAAGAACAAGGAAGACGGCGTGCGCCTGATGGGCTTCGGCCACCGGGTGTACAAGAACTTCGACCCGCGCGCCACCCTGGTGAAGGAGAGCGCCGAAGAGGTGCTCGCCGACCTCGGCGTGAAGGACCCGCTGCTCGATATCGCGATGCAGCTCGAAGAGGCGGCGCTGGCCGACGACTACTTCGCCGAGCGCAAGCTCTACCCCAACGTGGACTTCTACACCGGGGTCATCTACAAGGCGATGGGCTTCCCGACTCGCATGTTCACGGTGCTGTTCGCGATCGGCCGCCTGCCCGGCTGGATCGCGCACTGGCGTGAGGCCAACGCCGACACGGCAACCCGCATCGGCCGCCCGCAGCAGCTCTACACGGGCTCCCCGGCCCGCGACTGGCCCACGCAGCGCTAGGGCGCCGTGCGACAGGCGCGGCGCGAGCCCAACTTTAGCGCCGCGCTAGCCGCCGCGCGACAGCCTTCACCGAACGCTGTCAAAACGGCCGAGCGACCCCGCCGCGGCGGGAGCGCTCGGCCGTATTCGGCGCGCTCGCGCGAGGTGCCGCGACCACGCCTGCTGAGCGCCGCAGTTTCGGCCGAGCGCCGCGGTTTCGGCGGCGGCGCTCGTACGTTTCCGCGGCGCTCGCACCACCCGGTGCGGCGTCTCGCGCTCCGCATGCTCGCGTGACCAGAAGTTCGCGTGCGCTCGCGCTCGCGTGACCCAGCGCTCGCGTGACCTGGCGTTCGCGTAACCCGCCGCTCGCGACATCCGCGGCCGCGACATCCTTCAGCGAACGCTGCCAAAACGGCCGAGCGACCCCGCCGCGGCGGGAGCGTTCGGCCGTTTTCGGCGCGCTCACGCGAAGTGCCGCCTCCACGCCTGCTGAGCGCCGTAGTTTCGGCTGAGCGCCGCGGTTTCGGCAGCGGCGCTCGTACATTTCCGCGGCGCTCGCACCGCCCGGCGCTCGCACCGCCCGGCGCTCGCACCACCCGGTGCCGCACCTCGCGCTCCGCACGCTCGCGTCAGAAGCGCGCACCCCGACTACGCGTGCAGCGCCTCGTTCAGCACCACGCCGTGGCCCGAGCGCGACAGCACCTCGACGGCGCCGGTCAGCGAGTTGCGGCGGAACAGCAGCCCGGGAACACCGCTCAGCTCCACCGCTTTCACCGTGCGGTGTGGGGTGACCCCGTCCTCGATCAGCGACACCTTGGTGCCCGCGGTCACGTACAGGCCCGCCTCCACCACGGTGTCGTCGCCGATGGAGATGCCGATGCCAGAGTTCGCGCCGAGCAGCGCCCGCTGACCGATGACGACCTTCTCGGTGCCGCCGCCGGAGAGCGTGCCCATGATGGATGCGCCGCCGCCGATGTCCGAGCCGTTGCCGACCACGACGCCCTGCGAGATGCGGCCCTCGACCATGGAGGCGCCCAGGGTGCCGGCGTTGAAGTTGACGAAGCCCTCGTGCATCACCGTGGTGCCCGGCGCCAGGTGCGCGCCCAGCCGCACCCGGTTGGCGTCGCCGACGCGCACGCCGGCCGGGGTGACGTAATCCAGCAGGCGCGGGAACTTGTCGATCGACACGGTGGAGATCCCGGCGCGCTGCAGCTGCATGCGCCGTGCCGCGAAGTCATCCGGATGCACCGGTCCGGCGTTCGTCCAAACCACGATCGGCAGGTGCCCAAAGATGCCGTCGAGGTTGATGCTATTCGGCGTCACCAGCAGGTGGCTGAGCAGGTGCAGGCGCAGATAGGCGTCGGGAGTGTTCGCCGGGGGCGCGGACAGGTCGATCTCAACGGTGACGAAGTCCACGCGCACGTTGCGCCGCTCATCGGCGATCAGCTGGTCTTCGAACTCGGCGGGAGCGATATACGGGTCGACATCCGCCGGCCGGGAACCGAGTTGGGGGGAGGGGAACCAGGTGTCGAGAACGGTGCCGTTGGCGGCGATGGTCGCGAGGCCGTAGCCCCAGGCCGAAAGTGCAGTCATGCCTTCAAGGGTATCGACTGTGCCGGGTCGATAAACTTGCCCAGTGCCGATCATGGACCCCACCCTCCCCGTACTCGACGTGTACGCGTCATCCGTCGATATCACCCGTCAGCTGTGCGACATCGAGTCAGTCTCCGGCAACGAGCGCCACGTCGCCGACGCCATCGAGACCGCGCTGCAGGGCCTGCACCATCTCGAGGTCACACGCGACGGCGACGCGATCGTCGCCCGCACCACTCTCGGCCGCGCCCAGCGTGTGCTGATCGCCGGGCACATCGACACCGTGCCGCTGAACAACAACCTGCCGACCCGGTTCGAGACGATCGATGGCGTCGATTACCTGTGGGGTCGCGGTACGGCCGATATGAAGGCCGGATGCGGCGTGCAGCTCAAGCTCGCGGCGGAACTGGTGAACCCCACCGTCGACATCACCTGGATCTGGTACGACCACGAAGAGGTGGCCGAGGAGCTGAACGGTCTCGGCCGGCTGGCGCGGGTGCATCCGGAGCTACTCTCCGGCGACTTCGCGATCCTCGGCGAACCGAGCAACGCCGCCGTCGAGGGCGGCTGCAACGGCAACCTGCGCATCGAGGTGCGCACCTCCGGGGTTCGCGCGCACAGCGCCCGCTCCTGGGTGGGTCACAACGCCATCCACGACGTTGCGCCCATCCTCGCCACGCTCGCCGCCTACCAGCCGCGCTCGGTGGAGGTGGAGGGGTTGGTTTACCGTGAGGGCCTGAACGCGGTCGCCATCACCGGCGGCGTGGCCGGCAACGTGATCCCCGACGAGGCCGTGGTCACCGTCAACTACCGGTTCGCGCCCAGCCGCACCGCCGCCGAGGCGATCGAGCACGTGCGCGAGCTGTTCGCCGAGTACGAGCTGACCGTGATCGACGAGGCCGAGGGCGCCCGTCCGGGCCTCGACGCGGAGCTTGCCCAGCAGTTCCTGCGCGCCGTGGGCGGCGAGGCGAAGCCGAAATACGGCTGGACGGATGTCGCGCGCTTCTCTGCGCTCGGAATCCCCGCCGTCAACTACGGGCCCGGCGACCCGGTGAAGGCTCACGCCGACGACGAGCGAGTGCCGCTCGACCAGATCGTTGCGTGCGAGCAAGGCCTGCGTGCGTGGCTGACCGGCGCTTAGGACTGCTGCGTAGAATCCCGTGGTGGCTGCAGGTCGGCATCGTCTTCGCGCTGTCGCGCGTGGTCACCACCTCGATTCTCCTGTTCTACGCGGCCCAGCAGCCGCGGAACGCCTGGACGGCGGCGAGCCCCGACTACCTCGACTTCGCGATGCTCTGGGACAGCCACTGGTACTACATCGTGGCGATGTCGGGCTACCCCGACCAGTTGCCGATCACCGACGACGGACACGTCGGCGAGAGCGCGTGGGCGTTCATGCCGGTCTATCCAGCGCTGGTGCGGCTGCTGATGGCGGTGACCGCAGCCCCATACGACGTGGTGGCGGTGGCCGTCTCGGTGCTGAGCGCACTGGGCGCCGCGCTGATCTTCTACAAGCTGATGCTGCGGGTGTCGCACAACCACTCCACCGCGCTGTTCTCGGTGGTGCTGTTCTGCGTCGCCCCGTTGTCGCCGATTTTGCAGGTGGCGTACGCCGAGTCGCTGCAGCTGCTGCTGCTCGTGCTGTCGCTGCACTTGGTGCTGCAGCGGCGGTACCTGTGGCTGTTCCCGGTGGTCGCCGTGATGTCTCTCACCCGTCCCACCGGGCTGGCCTTCGCGCTGTTCCTGGCGCTGCACTGGGGATACCGCTGGTGGCGGCGAGAGAGCGAGCCGTTCCCGAGACGTGAGCTGGCGACATCCGGAATTCTGGCGATCTTCAGCGGTGTGATGGGCCTCGTCTGGCTGGTGGCGGCGTGGATGGTCACCGGCTCACTCACCGCGTACACCGATACGGAGCTGGCCTGGCGGGCGCCGTACATCGGCTACCAGCACCTGATCCCGTTCGCGGCGTGGATTCAGGGGGCGAATTGGTGGCTGGGGTTCCCGTTGGGGGTGGTGCTGCTGGTGATCGTGCTGATCGCCTTCACCCTGGTGATGCTGAGCCCCTGGGTGCGCCGGCTCGGGGTGGATCTGCGGCTGTGGGTTCTCAGTTACGCGCTGTATCTGCTGGCGGTGTTCTTCCCGCAGTCGAGCACGTTCCGGTTGCTGATGCCGATGTTCCCGCTGCTCGGCGCGCTCGCGCAGCCACGCTCGGTTCTCTACCGGACGGGCATGGTGCTGCTGTTTATCGCCGGCCAGATCGGCTGGGTGCACATCGCCTGGTGGGTGGACGGCGCGGATTGGACACCGCCGTGATTTACCTGATCAGCACTCATAGCCGATAGAATTAGGTATCCAACGAAAGGGGACTACACATGGCAGCCATGAAACCGCGGACCGGTGACGGACCAATGGAGGCTGTCAAGGAGGGTCGCCTGATTATCGTGCGCGTGCCGCTCGAAGGTGGCGGCCGCCTCGTTGTCTCGGTGAACGATGCCGAGGCCAAGGAACTCCATGACGCACTCGCCGGAGTCATCGCCGGCTAGGTTTCACGTCGGCGTGTGAGTCAACAGCGATTCACGCAAGACTGACAAGCCGGTGGCCCGAGCAACGCTCGCGGTCACCGGCTTTTGTCGTTGGGTCGGGTTAGTCGGCGACCTTGGTGAGCTGCAGCAGTCCGTCGCCGACCGGGGAGAGCGCGCTGATCACGGCGGGGGAGCCGGCGATCTCACTGAGCAGGGTGCGGAAGTCTGCCACGGTGTCATCGCGCTGGGCAGGGTCGGCAACCCGGTCGCGCCAGAGCGCGTGGGCGACCAGCACGGTGCCGCCGACGCGGGCCAGCCGCAGGCCGTGCTCGACGTACTCGATCACCGACTGCGGGTCGGCGTCGATGAAGACGATGTCGTACGAGCCCTCGTTCATGCGCGGCAGCACGTCGCGGGCGCGGCCGGTGATCAGCCGGGTGCGGGCGGCGGGGATGCCGGCCTCCGCGAAGGCCCGACGTGCGGTCTGCTGGTAGTCCAGCTCGGAGTCGATCGAGGTGAGCACCGCTTCCGGGGCACCCTTCAGTAGCCACAGGCCGCTGACGCCGAGTCCGGTGCCGATTTCCACGATGTTGGTGGCTGCCGTCGCCGCCGCGACCACGGCGATCTGCGCGCCGGTCGCCGGTGAGATCGCCTCGATGCCCTGCTCAAGCGAATGCTGACGCGCAGACACGATCTCGGGGGATTCGACGACGAGATCCTCGACGAACTTCCAGTTCAACTCTTTGTCAGACACGGGCGACTCCTCATTCCTTCCAAGGGTAGAGGGTGGCGTCCACCGAACCCGGCTATTCTGGGCGGGTGTTTGGGTTGACCTTCGAGAAGCTGCTGATCCTGGGCATCCTCGCTGTGTTCCTGCTCGGGCCGGAACGACTGCCGTATTACGCAGGCAAGCTGGGCGAACTGATTCGCCAGCTGCGACGGATGGCCGACGGCGCCAAGGACCGCATGCGTGAGGAGATGGGGCCGGAGTTCGACGACGTCGACTGGAAGAAGCTCGACCCGAGGCAGTACGACCCGCGCCGCATCGTGCGCGAGGCGCTGATGGATGACGACGGCCCTGCGACCTCGACGGCCGCGCCCGCGGTGGTCGCTCCCGCCGCCGCCACCATCCGAGAGTCGGCGTACGCGCAGCGGCAGCGGTTCCTGCGGGAGGGCAAGCCCGCCCCATACGACGACGAGGCCACCTAGGCCGGAGGCCGCAGCCGGTCGAGCTCGCGCCCGTTGGTCGGGTTCACGCCCGCTGGTCGAGCGCACGCCCGTTGGTCGAGCTTGTCGAGACCCTGGCCCGCGCAGAACGGCAGCGTTTCGCGACGCCACGCCGTGCGACGGCGGTGAAACGCGGCGTGTCACCGCGAATCGCTGCCGTTCTGTGCACGCCTGCCGCGACAGTCTGGCCACCATCTGTCGCGCGGTCGCGCAGCCGCGGCGGTCGCGCGGTCGCGCCGCCGCCGTCAGCTGACGCTGAAGCCCAGCTTGCGCCCGGCGAGGTTGCGGCCGCGGGTGGCCAGCACGTCGGCGACCGCGCTGATCGCCGCTGCGGCGGGATCTGACGGGTCGGCGAGCACGATGGGCGCCCCCGCGTCGCCACCGGCGCGCAGCGCCACGCTGAGCGGCACAGAGGCTAGCAGCGGCACGTCCAGACGGCGGGCGGTCTCGGCGCCGCCGCCCGAGCCGAACAGGTCGAGGACGCTGCCGTCGGGCTGCGTCAGCCCTGCCATGTTCTCCACCACGCCGAGCACGCTCTGCCCGGTCTGCCGCGCGACGAGGCCGCTACGCTCCGCGACATCCGCCGCCGCCGGTTGAGGAGTCGTGACGACCAGCACCTCGGCCTGCGGCAGCAGCTGCCCGATCGAGATCGCGATGTCTCCGGTGCCAGGCGGCAGGTCGAGCAGCAGCACGTCGAGGTCACCGAAGTACACGTCGGTGAGGAACTGCTGGATGGTGCGGTGCAGCATCGGCCCGCGCCAGGCGACCGCGGTGGAGGAGCCGTCGACGAACATGCCGATCGAGATCACCTTCACCCCGTGCACCACCGGCGGCAGGATCATGTCGTTCACCTGGGTGGGCTTGGCGCCCTCGATGCCGAGGATGCCGGGGATCGAGAAGCCGAACACGTCGGCGTCCACCAGCCCAACCGCCAGCCCGCGGGCTGCGAGGGCCACCGCGAGGTTGGCGGTGAGGGTAGATTTGCCGACCCCGCCCTTGCCGCTGGTGACCGCATAGATGCGGGTGAGCGAGTCCGGGCCGAACTGCAGCGTCTTCGGCCGGCCGCCGCGCAGCTTCGCGGTCAGCGCCTCGCGCTGCCCCTTGGTCATCACGGTCACGTCGACGTCGACGCTGCTGACGCCGGCCACCGCGGCGGTGGCCTGTCGCACGTCACGTTCGATGGTGTCGGCGGCGGGGCATCCGACGATCGTCAACATCACTCCAACGGATGCCGCGCCATCCTGCACCCGGATGTCGCCGACCATGTCGAGCTCGGTGATCGGTTTGCGGATCTCGGGGTCAAGCACGCGGGTGAGGGCTTGGCGGATGCGCGCCTCAACGTCGTTAGTCAACCGGCGTTTCCTTCTTGTCCCGTTCGTCGAGCTCCTCGAGCAGTGCCTTCAGCTCGGCACGGATGAAATCCTTCGACGCGAGATCGCGCACGGCAAGCCGCAGCGACACTACCTCGCGGGCCAGGTACTCGGTGTCGGCCAGGTTGCGCTCGGCGCGCTGGCGGTCCTGCTCGATCTGCACGCGGTCACGGTCATCCTGGCGGTTCTGCGCGAGCAGCAGCAGCGGGGCCGCGTACGACGCCTGCAGCGACAGGATGAGCGTCAGCAGGGTGAAGTTGAGCAACCGCGGGTCGAATTGGGCTTCCGTCGGCGCGAGCGTGTTCCAGGTCACCCAGACCACGCAGAACACCGTCATGCCGATCAGGAACCACGGGGTCCCCATGCCACGAGCGAATGACTCGGTGAATCGGCCGAACCGGTCCCGGCGTCCGCCGAAGCGCGCCATGAACGGCGTGCGGAGACCCTTGGGGGACTCCATGCGCGAGTTGTTATCGTGACGGGCCACTGCCGGTCCTCCTTCCCTGTGCCGAGGGGTGTGGTCGTTTACTGGGGCGCGGACCGGGCTCGTCGTCAGCGCTGCGCCAGTCGTCTGGCAGCAGGTAGTCGAGCACGTCGTCGATGGTCACCACCCCGACCAGCCGGTGCGAATCGTCCACCACGGGCAGGGAGACCAGGTCGTAGGTCGCCAGTCGACGGGAAACCTCGGCGGCGCTCGTGCTGGTGTGCACCGCTTCCAGGCTCTGGTCGAGCAGCGTGCCCACCCGCTCGCCCGGCGGGTAGCGCAGCAGGCGCTGGAAGTGCACCATGCCGAGGAACCGGCCGGTGGGCGCCTCGTACGGCGGCAGGGTGACACAGACCGCCGCGCCGAGCGCCGGCGCCAGCTCGTGCCGCTGGATCAAAGCCAGCGCCTCCGCGACCGTGGCGTCGGCCGACACGATGATCGGCTCGGTGGTCATCAGACCGCCGGCGGTGTCAGCGTCGTAGGAGAGCAGCATCCGCACGTCCTCCGCCTCTTCCGGCTCCATCAGACCGAGCAGCACCTCCCCGCGCTCGTCGGAGAACTGGGCGAGCAGGTCGGCGGCGTCATCCGGTTGCATGTGGTCGAGCACGTCGGCGGCTCGCTTGTCGTCGAGCATGTTCAGGATGGCGACCTGGGCGGTCTCCGGCATCTCCTCGAGGGCGTCGGCGAGCCGGTCGTCTGATAGCTCCTCGGCGACTTCGTGGCGCCGTTCCTCCGGCAGGTCGAGCAGCGCGTTCGCAAGGTCGGCCGGTACCAGGTCGGAGTAGGTGGCGATCAGCTGTTCTGCGCTCTGCGACTCACCGGTCGCAGTCTCCTCGCGCACCTCGGTCCAGTCGGCGAACATCGTCGGTCCCTTGCCGAATGGCCCGCCGCTGGTGCGCGGACGGCGCACGAACAGCTGCGCGATATCCCATTCGCCCGAGGGGAGTTGTTCGATGGCGACATCCTCGATGGTTGCCTCGCCCGAGCCGTCGCGAAGCGCCACCCTCCGGCCGAGCAGTTCGGCGATCACTCGCACCTCGCCGCCGCGCTGCTCGAAGCGGCGCAGGTTGATCAGCCCGGTGGTGATGATCTGGCCGGAGCCAATGCTGGTGACCCTGCCGATCGACATGAACACGCGACGCTTGCCCGGCACCTCGACGATGAGACCCACCACACGGGGAGAGGCGTTCTTGCGGTAGACCACGAGCACATCGCGCACCTTGCCGACCCGGTCGCCCGCGGGGTCGAAAACGGAACACCCGGCCAATCGGGCGACGAAAACTCTGGTGCCGCTCACAGTGACAGGGTAGTCCGTTTGCCCGACACACTCGGTGAGGCCGGGCGGCCGCGACGCCGTTCAGCGGATCCCGGGCGGGTGGTGCGAGAATAGGTCAATGACCAATCAGAGCCCGTTTTCCCGCCGCGGAGCGACCACGCCGTCCCTGCCGCGAGGGGATGTGCTCGGCACCTACGAGACCTACGTCGAAGCTCAGAAAATCGTCGACCGGCTCGCCAAGGCCGACTTCGAGGTGAAGAAGCTGTCAATCATCGGCAACGACCTGAAGACCGTGGAACGGGTGACCGGCAAACTCAGCTACGGACGCGCCGCTTTGGCCGGTGCCGCCAGCGGCGCTTGGTTCGGTTTGTTCCTCGGACTGTTGCTGTTCATCTTCACGCCAACGCCGAACCTGGCGGTCGTGGCATCCGCCGCCCTGATCGGCGCCGGATTCGGGATGCTGTTCAACCTCGCCACCTACACGGTGAGCCGGCGTCGGCGTGACTTCACGTCGATGACCCAGGTGTTGGCCACGAACTACCAGATCCTGGTGGACCCGAACCTCACCGCGAAGGCTCAGGCCGCCCTGGAGCGGCCCGAGCCCACGAAGCACTAGCCCGACCTACCGGGCGGATGCCGCCAGCCAGGCTTCGATCTCGTCCGCGGTGCGCGGGATGCCGGCCGACAGGTTCTCGGCGCCGGTCTCGGTGACGAGGATGTTGTCTTCGATCCGCACGCCGATGCCGCGCATTTCGACCGGCACGGTGAGATCGTCAGGCTGGAAGTACAGGCCAGGCTCGATGGTGAACACCATGCCGGCTTCCACGATGCCGTCGTGGTACATCTCGCGACGCGCCTGGGCGCAGTCGTGCACGTCGAGGCCGAGGTGGTGGCTGGTGCCGTGCACCATGTAGCGGCGGTGGTACTGGTGATCCGGCTCGAGGGACTCCTCGGCGCTCACCGGCAGCAGGCCCCACTCGGCGGTCTTCGCGGCGATCACCTTCATCGCCTCGGCGTGGATGTCACGGAACCGGATGCCGGGCCGAACGATCGCGAGTGCGGCATCCGCTGCCTCCCTGACCGCCTCGTAGACCTTGCGCTGCACCTCGCTGAAGGTGCCGTTCACCGGGAAGGTGCGGGTGATGTCTGCGGTGTACAGGCTGTCGAGTTCGATACCGGCGTCAAGCAGCACCAGGTCGCCGTGCACGACGGGGCCGTCGTTGCGGGTCCAGTGCAGGATGCAGGCGTGCGGCCCGGACGCGGCGATGGTGTCGTAGCCGACCGTGTTGCCCTCGGCGCGGGCGCGGCGGTTGAACGTGCCCTCCACCAGGCGTTCGCCGCGCGGGTGCGCGATGATCTGCGGCAGGTCGGCCAGCACGTCGTCGAAGCCGAGCTGGGTCGCGGCGACGGCGTCGCGCATCTGGGCGATCTCGTAGTCGTCCTTGACCAGGCGCAGCTCGCTCGTGGCGCGGGCGAGCTCGTCGTCGCCGTCGGTCTCGGGGGAGGAGATGTCACTGGGATCGGCGGCGAGCAGCCGGCGGCCGTCGATGTGCTCGGTGATGGCGGTGTCGGCTTCCCGGATCACCAGGGTGTGCGCGTCGAGGTGCTCGAGCACGGCGGTGAAGTCGGCGAGGTTGGTGGTCGCGAGGCCCAGCTCGGTGGCCACGTGGGCGAGCGAGGGGCGGGGGCCGGTCCAGAACTCGCCGATGTCGGAGTTGGCGTAGAACTCGTCGGAGTCGCGGCCGGCGCTTTCCCGGAAGTACAGGGTGGCCTCGTGGCCGTTCGCGGTCGGCTGCAGCACCAGTACCGCGCCGGGCACGGTGTCGGAGGCCCAGCCGGTGAGGTGGCTGAACGCGGAGTGCGCGCGGTAGGCGTAGTCGGTGTCGTTCGAGCGCTGCTTCGCTGCGCCTGCCGGGATGATCAGGGTCTTGCCGGGGAACTGTGCCGAGAGGCTCGCGCGACGGGTGGCCGCGTACGCGGCCTGCTGGCGCGGCGACACCCGCGCCGGGGCCTGTTCCGCCCATCCGTCAGAGATGTAGTGCTTGAAGGTGTCGGACGCGGGAGTGGTCGAACGGTTTGACGTTGCGGGGGGAGCCTCGGTAGTGGAATCAGCCATACCTCTATCTTCTACCCTGCCTGCTGAAGCTTGACGACCAGCGGACGGTGGTCGCTGCCGAAGTCGTCGTGGGTGTCGATCACCCGCACCCCGGTCGCCACCCAGTCTGCGGTGGCCATGACGTGGTCGATCGGGGCGCCGACCAGCGCCGGGAACATGGTGGGCCAGGTGCCGACCGCGCCGTTGCCGGTGGCGGCGGCCGCGTCGGTGCAGGCGCCGAGGGTGGCGCCATCTACCCCGAGCCCGGTGAGGTGGTCGATGGTCGCGTTGAAGTCGCCGGCGAGGATCACGCTGCCGTCGCCGGTTGCGCACAGCCCGGCGAGCCACTGCAGGTCGGCGCGCCAGTTGCGCATCTGCTGCGGGATGGGCGACACCGGGTGCACCGACGCGATGGTCGGGCCGCTGCCATCGTCGGGGGTCGCCACTACCGTGGGCAGCACGCGAGTGTCGCCGATGTCCTTCCGCACCGTGTAGGTGCCGAGGTCAGGGCTGATCAGCAGCGTGGTGGACTGCGCCTTCAGCTCGTCGTCGAACGCGGTCGTGTGCACCCACATCGGCCGGCCGGCGGCACGCATCAGGTTGGCAACCTCGACGCCCATGTCCTTGGTGGTTTCCGGCAGCGCGATCACATCGGCCTGGTTCGCGACCGCGAGGTCGGCGATCGCCGCGGCGCCGGGGGCGTCGCCGAGGGTGTTCCAGGCGAGCACCGTCACGTCGGTGGGCGCGTCATCCGGCGCCGGGTTGCCGAACCCGCGGGAGGCCAGCACCACGGCGCTGATCAGTGAGAACACCACGAACAGTGTGGCGAGCGTGCCGAAGAAGCGGCGGGTGCGTCGGAAGGCCAGCGAAAGCACCAGCAGCAGCAGCGCGCCGATGGCTCCGGCGGCGACCGAGACGCTGCGCAACGACACCACCTGCGCGATGATCGGCGCCTGTTCCAGGTCGAACAGTTGCGGCCAGGCCAGGATCAGCAACAGCACCCCGACCGCCACGGTGATCACGGCGGAGAGGATGCGGGCGAACATGGCCCCCAGAGCATAACCGGATCGCCTGCACAACCGGTCACAGCGCACCGCCAATACGATGGGTGCATGCCGTCCTCCGCACATTCCCGGTCAATTGACCTGCACACGCACAGCAGCGTGTCGGATGGCACCGAGACTCCCACCCAGTTGATCCGCTCGGCGCTGGCCGCGGGGCTGGACACGGTGGCGTTGACCGACCACGACTCCACGGCCGGGTGGGAGGAGGCCAGGAGCGCGGCATCCGGAACCGGTCTGATGGTGATTCCCGGCATGGAGCTCAGCACCCGCGTGCAGTTCGCGAGCGTGCACGTGCTCGGCTACCTATTCGATCCCGCCAATGCGGCGTTGATCGCCGAGACGGCCCGGATTCGCAGTGGCCGGCTGCACCGCGCGGAACGCATCGTGCAGCGCCTCTCGGCCGACTTCGAGCTCACCTGGGACGATGTGCTCGCGCAGTCAACCGAGGGGGCGACGATCGGGCGCCCGCACATCGCCGACGCGCTGGTGGCGCGCGGACACGCCCCGAACCGTAGTGCCGCCTTCGCCAGCATGCTGCACTGGAAGAGCGGATACTACGAGCCGCACTATGCTCCCAGCCCGCTCGCCGGCATCCGGATGATCACCGAGGCCGGGGGAGTGGCCGTGCTGGCGCATCCCGGCACCGGCGGCCAGCGGGCCGTCGTGCCGGAAGCCGAGCTGCGGGAGCTGATCGCCGCGGGACTCGCCGGCCTCGAGATCGGACACCGGGAGAACACGGAGGCCGGCAAGGCCGTGTTGCGCCGCTACGCCGAGACCTACGACCTGATCGTCACCGGATCAAGCGACTACCACGCCGACGGCAAACCGAACCGGCTGGGCGAGAACACCACCGCGCCGGACCAGCTGGAGCGCATCCTGGCCCTGGCGAGCGGGTCGGAGCCCTTCGCCGGGTAATTCGCGCCGGCTGCGGCATCGCACGCGCCGAGGGGAAAGCGCGGAGGGGAGGCCAAAACCTCGCGGTTGTGGCCTCCCCTCCGTGCTTTTTCCGCCTGTGCGGGCGGCTAGCTACGCGGTCTGCTGCCTACGCGGCGGGTGGCGGCGTGGTCGACCCTGCGCTCGGACGGCGACGGGTGCGACGGCGACGGGCGGGCCCGGTGCCGTCGTGCGCTCCGGCGCCTGCCGGCTTCTGCTCGGGAGCCGTCGTGCCATCCGCGGCCGGAGCGGTGCGGGTGCGGCTTCGGCTGCGGTTGCGCTGCGCGGTGTCCTTCGACTCGCGAGGCTCCCGCGACTCGCGCGACTCCCGCGGTTCGCGCTCGGCGTGCGGCGCGGCGGGCGTCGACTTCAGCCGGCCCTTGGCGCTGGTCGGAATGTTGAGGTCGCTGAACAGGTGCGGGCTCGACGAGTAGGTCTCGGTGGGCTCCGGCTGGCCGAACTCGAGGGCGCGGTTGATGAGCGCCCACTTGTGCAGGTCGTCCCAGTCCACGAAGGTCACGGCGATGCCGGTCTTGCCGGCGCGGCCGGTGCGGCCCACGCGGTGCAGGTAGGCCTTCTCGTCTTCGGGGATGGTGTGGTTGATCACGTGGGTGACGTCATCCACGTCGATGCCGCGGGCCGCGACATCCGTAGCGATCAGGATGTCCTTCTTACCGGCCTTGAACGCCGCCATGGCGCGTTCGCGCTGTTCCTGGTTGAGGTCGCCGTGCACGGAGGTGGCGTTGAAGCCACGGTCGCCGAGCTCCTCGACGAGCTTCGCCGCCGCACGCTTGGTGCGGGTGAAGATGACGGTCTTGCCGCGGCCGTCGGCCTGCAGGATGCGGGAGATGACCTCATCCTTGTCCATGTTGTGCGCGCGGTAGACGAGGTGCTCGATGTTCGCCTGGGTGAGTCCCTCATCGGGGTCAGTGGCGCGGATGTGGATCGGCCGGCTCATGAACCGACGCGCCAGGGCCACAACCGGGCCGGGCATCGTCGCCGAGAACAGCATGGTGTGCCGGGTCGGCGAGGTCTGCGCGAACAGCTTCTCGACGTCGGAGAGGAAGCCGAGGTCGAGCATCTTGTCTGCCTCGTCGAGCACCATCACCTTGACGTTGGCGAGGCTGAGCAGCCGCTGCCCGGCGAGGTCGAGCAGACGGCCGGGAGTGCCGACCACGATCTGCGCGCCGGCCTTGAGCTGGGCAACCTGGCCCTCATAGGCCTTGCCGCCGTAGATGGCGACCACGCTGGTGTTGCGATTGGATGTCGCGATCTCGAGGTCTTCGGAGACCTGGACGGCGAGCTCGCGGGTGGGGACCACGACGAGCGCCTGCACGCCAGGTTCCGGGTCCGGGCCGAGCCGCTGGATCAGCGGCAGGCCGAACCCGAAGGTCTTACCCGTGCCGGTCTTGGCCTGTCCGATGATGTCTTGGCCGCTCAGTGCGAGCGGGATGGTCTGGCTCTGGATCGGGAAGGGTTCGATGATCCCCTTCGCTGCGAGAGCGTCGACCATGTCCTGGTCGATGTTGAGATCGCTGAAAGTCAAAGATTGCGCCTGTCGTATATAGAGGAAAGCTAATTCAGTTTAGCCGCCAACACGGCTGCCCCGTGGCAGGGCCGTATGCTGGCGTCGTGGTGAATTGGTTCCGTCGTGCGCGCGACCTGGTTGACGCGCCCACGGTGAAGCCACGATCGGCGGTGTCCAAGGCGTCACGAGTGGAACTCGCTGAACTGGCACCAGCCATCCTGCCATTCCTTGCTGAAGTCGCCTATTTACAGCTGTCGAACTTCGAGCTGGTCGCCCAGACCGTGCTGGCCGCACCGACCACCGCGTCCAAGGCCCGGCTGTCGAATGCCGCGCAGGGCTCGCTCACCAAGCATCGCGAACTGGTGAAGGCGATCGAGCGCCGGGGCAAGTCCGCCGCCGAGCTGATGAACGAGAGCGCGGGGCGGATCGACGACTTCCGCCTTCGGGTGCAGGGTGACGACTGGCACGAGAAACTGATGACCGCCTACGTGGCGATCGGGTTCCTCGACGACTTCTTCATCGGCCTCGCCGGTGGGCTCAGCGGAAACGACGCCGAACGGGCGATCGAGTCGCTGTCGGGCAAGTCGGCCCAGGACGCCCTGTTCGAGGAACTGAGGGAAGCCATCGAGGCCGACGCCGCGTTGGCGTCACGGCTGGCCATGTGGGGTCGGCGTCTGATCGGTGACGCCATGCTGCTGGCGCGCGCCTCGCTCGTGCACTCCGACAACCGAGACAACGACGAGGCGCGGATCGAGCCGGTGCTCACCGAGCTGATCGCCGCACACACGCGCCGGATGGACGCGCTGGGCCTCACCGCGTAGCTTCGAGGCGACCGCACGGGTTCGGACCGCACGGGTTCAGACCGCGCGGGCTCGGGTACCGACGGTCAGATACCGAGGGATGCGCGCAGCTGGGCGTCGTCCGCCTTGCGCCGGCGCGGCAACACCAGGGCGACCGCGACCGAGGCGAGCACCGAGGCGAGGATGCTCCACACCCAGATCCAGCCGCCGTCGAAGGTGAAGCCCGTCCAGAGCAGCACCACCCAGACGATCATGCCGACCGCCGTGGCGATCGCGGGCAGCAGCAACACGCCGTAGGTCTCATGACCGGGCACCAGGTAGCGGATGCCGAGACCGAGCGCCGCGACAATCACTGCCACGAAGAGCAGCTCCATGGCTAGGCGACGAACCCGACGCGTCGGGCTTCTTCGGATCCAACCTCGATGTAGGCGAACGAGGCGGCGGGCACGATATACACGGTTCCCTTGTCATCCTTCAGCTTGATGAAGGGGCTGTTGCTCTCAAGAGCGCCCGACACGCTGGCCTCGATCTCCGCCGCAGACTGCGACGACTCGAAACTCAGTTCACGGGGGCTGTTGGCGATACCGATGCGAATGTCCACGTGCTCACATTACGACAGAACGGATGTCGCTTCCGGCGCCGTTCACTCGTGGCGGAACGCGGCGGTGCACTCCGGCAATGTCGGAGGCCGCCATTAGCGTGAGCAGCATGGCATTCCGGGGCTTCGCACGAGACGTCGACCACCGGCAGACCCAGATCCCCACCCTCGACGCGTCGCAACGGGCCGTGCTCGAACTGCCAGACTCGGCCTCCGCGGCGGTGATCGGCGCCCCCGGCACAGGCAAGACCACCACCATCATCGAACTCGTCGCCGACCGGGTGCTCGACCGCGGCTGGTCGCCAGACGAACTCGTGGTGCTGACCCCGCAACGCACCTCGGCCACCCGACTGCGCGACGCGCTGGCCGTGCGGCTCGGCGTGCCCACCAACGGGCCGCTCGCCCGCACCGTCAACTCGCTCGCCTTCGACCTGGTGCGGCACGCCGCCCGCGCCGAAGGCAGCACCCCACCCAGCCTGCTCACCGGCGGCGACCAGGATCAGCTGATCAAAGACCTGCTCGCCGGTCACATCGAAGACGGTGCCGGTCCGCGCTGGCCCGACCTGCTCGGCGACGACGTGCGGTCGCTTCGCGCCTTCCGCACCGAACTGCGCGAACTACTGATGCGCGCAACGGAATATGGGGTCAGCACCGACCAGATGCGCCAGCTGGCCGCCGCCCACGACCGCCAGGAGTGGGCGGCCGCCGCCGACTTCGCCGACGAATACTTCACCGTGCTGGGCGCCGCCCGCGACAACTTCGTCGACGCCGCCGAGCTCCTCGCCTTCGCCACCGCCGCGCTCCGCCGCGCCGACGTGGCACCCTCCGCGGCCGAGCTCCGCCTGGTCATCATCGACGACCTGCAGGAGGCCACCGAGTCCACCATCGCGCTGCTGCGCGGGTTGGTCGCCCGCGGGGTGGCGGTCATCGCGTTCGGTGATCCGGATGTCGCCACCAACGCGTTCCGCGGCGGCGAACCAGACACCCTCGGCCGGTTCGCGGCCGTGCTCGGCGTTCCCGACGCGCCGACCCTGTACCTCGGTGCCGCGCACCGGCAACCGACCGCGCTGCGCGCGCTCACCCGGTCAGTCACCGAACGCATCGGCACCGCCGCCGCCGGGCGACAGCGGGCCGCCGTCGCGGCATCCGTCGTCGCCGCCACCACCCCGATCCTGCTGATCGAGGAGCCGACCCCGTCCCGGGAGGCCGCGGCCATCGCCCGCGTGCTGCGCGAGCAGCACCTGCTAAACCAGGTGCCGTTCTCGCAGATGGCGGTGATCGTGCGCTCCGGCGCGCTGATCCCGTCGCTCGCGCGGTCGTTGGCCCTCGCCGAGGTGCCCACCCGCACCCTGGCCGGCGGCCAGGCGTTGCGCGACGACCACGCCGCGCGCAGCCTGCTGGCGGTGGTCGATGTCGGCATCGGCCGCACCGAACTCGACCCGGCGGTCGCGGTCGGCCTGCTGCAGGGACCGTTCTGCGGCCTCGACCGGCTGGCACTGCGCCGGCTGCGGCTCGCGCTGCGCGCCGAGGAACTCGCCGGCGACGGCAACCGGTCAAGCGACGAGCTGCTGGTCGAGGCGCTCGGCGCCCCCGGCCGGTTCGCCACCATCGACCACCGCATCGGCCGCACCGCCGAAAAACTGGCCACCACCCTGGCGAAGGTGAGCAACCTCGCCGCATCCGGCGGCTCGATCGAGGAACTGCTCTGGCTGGTCTGGGAGCGCAGCGGCCTGGCCGACAGCTGGCAGAGCATCGCGCTCAGCGCCGGCATCGGCGCCGCCGAGGCCAACCGCAACCTGGACGGCATCATGGCGGTGTTCGCCGCCGCCCGCCGGTTCGTCGAACGTCGACCGGATGCCGCACCCCGATCGTTCCTCGAGGCGCTGCTGGACGCCGAGGTGCCCGAAGACACCTTGGCCCCGCAGCAGGGCACCGACGCGGTGCTGGTGACCACCCCCACCGGCGCGGTCGGCACCGAGTTCGAGACCGTGCTCATCGCCGGGCTGCAAGACGGGGTCTGGCCGAACCTGCGCATCCGCGGCTCCCTGCTCTACCCGCAGCAGCTGGTCGACGCCGTCACCGGGCTGGATTCCGGCACCGTCGACGCGCGCAAACAGGTGGTCAGCGACGAGCTGCGGATGTTCGCGCTCGCCGTCAGCCGCGCCCGCCGGCAGGTGGTGCTGTCCGCGGTGGTGAACGAGGATGCCGCGCAGAGCATGTTCTGGAGCCTGATCCCCGGCCACGCCACCCTGCCCCGGCTGACCACCCGTCCGCCGTTGTCGCTGCGCGGGCTGACCGGCAGGCTGCGCCGCGACCTGGTCACGGCGCACAGCACCGACCGCAGCCGGCGGGCCGCGGCATCCGCCCTCGCCAGACTCGCCGACGAAAGCGTGCCCGGCGCCGACCCGGCCGAGTGGCACGGTCTGCTCGAGCCGTCGACCCTGGAGCCCCTGTACGCGGAGGATGAGCAGGTTCCGGTGTCGCCGTCGAAGTTGGAGGCGTTCGAGGACTCCCCGCTCGACTGGTTCCTCGACTCCGTGGCAGGTGGCGGCTCAAACGTGGCGATGGGCATCGGCACCGTCCTGCACTGGGCGATGGAGACCGCCACAGACCCCCGAGTGGACGAACTGTGGAAGGCCGTGGAGTCGCGCTGGAACGAGCTGCTGTTCGAGTCGCCGTGGCTCGCCGACTCGCAGAAGAACGCCGCCCGACTGCTGGTGGCCGGCATCGCCGAGTACCTCGCCGACTTCACCCGCGACGGCAAGAACCTGGTGACCGCCGAGGGACGCTTCACCGTTGACCTCGGCCGCGCCCAGCTGAACGGGTCGATCGACCGGGTGGAGCGGGCCGCCGACGGGTCGGTGGTGATCGTCGACCTGAAGACCGGCACCCCGATCACCAGCCAGCCGAAGATCGACGAGCATCCGCAGCTGCTGGCCTATCAGCTGGCATACGCCGACGGGCACTTCGACGACCTGCTCGAGCAGCACGGTGAGCACCGCAGCGGCGGGGCCAAGCTGCTCTACGTCAAGAAGGGCGTGCGCGGAAAGCTCTACCGCGAGGGCGCCCAGGCGCCGATCACCGACGAGCAGCTCGCGGCATTTCGAGAACGCGTGCGGCAGGCGGCCATCGGCATGGCGGCCGCGCAGTACACCGGGGAATTGGAGATCGACCAGTGGGGCAAGGGCAACACGGCCAGCATGAGACTGCACAGGGTGAAGGCGGTCTCCAGTGACTAGCGGACTAGCTAGCGCAGACCTCGCCGCCGGCGCAGAATCGACCGCCGCGCTCAGCCGCACCGGCCCGGTCAACGCCAACGACATCGCCGACGCGCTCGGCCGGCCGCGACCCACCGACCAGCAGCGGGCGGTGATCGAGGCGCCGCTGGCACCGGCGCTCGTGATCGCCGGGGCCGGCAGCGGCAAGACCGAGACCATGGCCAACCGGGTGCTCTGGCTGCTCGCCAACGGCCACGTCGGCGCCGGCGAGGTCCTCGGCCTCACCTTCACCCGCAAGGCCGCCGGTGAGCTGTCCGGCCGCATCCGGGAGCGGATCAGCGCGCTGGCCGCCGCCGACCTGGTCACCGAGGACTACGACGAATTCGACCCGCCCGTCGTCGCCACCTACAACTCGTTCGCGAACTCCATCTACCGCGACAACGCGGTGCTGCTCGGCAGGGAGAGCGACGGCGCCGTGCTAGGCGAGGCCTCGGCCTGGCAGCTGGCCCGCAACGTGGTGGTCGGCAGCAGCGACCCGCGGCTCGCGGGGCTCGGCAAGAACGTCGACGCCATCACCCGCGCCGTGCTCTCGCTCAGCCAGTCGCTCAGCGAGAACATCGTCGACCCGGCAGAGGTCGCCGGTTTCGCCGAGCGGTTCACTGGCATCGTCGAGCTGCCCGCCGGCGGTCGCGGCGCCTACGCCGACGTCGACGCGATGGCGCACACCGTGGGCAGCCTGCCGCTGCTGGTGGACCTGGCCGCCCAGTACGCCGAGATCAAGAAGCGCCGCGGCTTCGTCGAGTACTCCGACCAGGTGGCGCTCGCCCTCGAGATCGCCCGCAGCGTGCCGCAGAGCGCCGAGGACCTCCGAACCCGGTTTCCGGTGGTGCTGCTCGACGAGTACCAGGACACCAGCGTGGTGCAGACCTGGCTGCTCGCCGAGCTGTTCGCCGGGCAGTCGGTGATGGCAGTGGGCGACCCGAACCAGTCGATCTACGGATGGCGCGGGGCGAGCGCCGCGAACCTCGAGGGGTTCGCCCGACAGTTCGGCGACGGCGCCGTCAATACCTACTCGCTGTCCACCAGCTGGCGCAACGGCCGCGACATCCTGCGCACCGCCAACACGCTGGTCGCGCCGTTGGTGCCGGAGACCCGGGTGCGCGTCGACCGGCTGGAACCGAGCTTCAGCGCCAGCCACCTGCCGGTGTCGGTGGCCTTCCACGAAACCATCGAGGCCGAGGCGGATGCCGCCGCGCTCTGGTTGAAGGAACGGCTCGTCGCCGGCGACGACACAGTCACCGCGGCGCTGCTGTTCCGCGCGCGCAAGAGCCAGGGGTACTTCATCCAGGCGCTGCGCCGACACGAGGTGCCGTATCACGTGCTCGGCATCGGCGGGCTGATGCAGGAACCCGAGATCGCCGACCTGGTCAGCGCGCTCACCGTGCTGCAGGACCCCACCGCCGGCTCCGAGCTGGTGCGGCTGCTCGCCGGATCCCGCTGGCGGATCGGGGTGAAGGACCTGCACGCGCTGAACAGGGTCGCCTCCTGGCTGCGCGACCGCGACCTCGCCCAGCAGCCGCTCGATGACACGGTGAAGGAGCGGATGCGGGCATCCGTCGCCGACGGCGAGGGCGGCTCCATCGTGGAGGCCCTCGACTTCCTGGCCCACGCCAAGCCCGGCCACAGCAGGCTCGAGGCGTTCAGCGAGGCCGGACTGGAGCGGCTGCGGCACGCCGGGCTCACCCTGGAACGGCTGCGCGCCCGCTCCGGCGGCGACCTGCTCGATTTGGTGACCATCGTCGAGCAGGAACTGCTGCTCGACATCGAGAGCGCCGCGAACGACGCGCACACCACCGGCCGGGCCGGCATGGAAGCGTTCTTCGACGCGCTCGCCGGCTACCTCGCCGGCGACGACACCGCGTCGCTCGGCGGCTTCCTCGGCTGGCTGCGCGAGGCGGAATGGCGCGAGGGGCTGGCGCCGCGACCGGAAGACCCGGAACCCCGCACCGTACAGCTGCTCACCATCCACGGCTCAAAGGGACTCGAGTGGGACCACGTGGTGGTTCCGCGGATGGTCCAGGACGAGCTGCCCGGCACCTCCCGGGAGGGCTCGAACGGCTGGCTCAGCTTCGGCTCCCTGCCGTGGGACTTCCGCGGTGACGCCGCCGACATGCCCGAGTTCGACTGGCGGCATGCGACCAGCCGCAAGGAGCTGCTCGAGGAGAAGAAACGGTTCTCCGAGGCGGTGAAGCACCGGCACGGCCTGGAGGAGCGCCGGCTCGCGTATGTGGCGGTCACCCGCGCCCGGCACAGCCTGCTGATGTGCGGCTCGTTCTGGTCGACCCAGAGCAAGCCGCGCATCCCGAGCCCGTACCTGCTCGAGCTGCAGCAGGCGGGCGTCATCGAGGCGCTGCCCGAGGCGAGCGAGTTCGAGGAGAACCCGCTCGGCGACCGGGTGAACGAGTTCTCCTGGCCGGCCGACCCGCTGGGCGGACGCAGGCCCGCGCTCGAGGCCGCCGCCGAGCGGGTGCGCGAGGCCAGGGCGCAGGAGGTGGAACCCGGGCGGAACGGCGAGTGGAGCCTGGAGCTCGACCTGCTGCTCGAGGAACGCCGGCGCCGGCTGACCGCCGAAGAGCGGATGCCGTTACCCGGCAGGGCGCCCGCCTCCCGGTTCAAGGACTACGTCACCGACCCGGCATCCGTTGCCGCATCGCTGCGCCGCCCGATGCCGGAGCGTCCGTACCGGGCGACCCGGCTCGGCACGCTGTTCCACTCCTGGGTGGAGGACCGCTACGGGCAGGGCGGCACGTCCGAGACCATCGACGCCCTCGCCAGCGAGATCGATTCCGCCGACCTGGACAATCAGGCCATCGACGAGGTGGAACTGGCCAGGCTGAAGGACACCTTCGAGCGTTCGCCGTGGGCCAGCAGCACGCCGGTCGACGTCGAACGCGAGATCCACCTGGTGCTCGACGGGCAGGTCATCGTCTGCAAGATCGACGCGGTGTACGCCGACGGCGACGGCTTTCAGGTGGTCGACTGGAAGACCGGCAAGGCGCCCAGAGATGCCGAGGACCTCGCCACCAAGCAGCTGCAGCTGGCGCTGTACCGGCTGGCGTACGCGAAGTGGAAGGGTGTTGACCCTGCGCTGATCTCTGCGGTGTTCTACTACGTAAGCGATGACCGCATCATCACGCCGGAACGCATCTTCGACGAGGACGAGCTCGTCGACCTGTGGCGGGCGTCGCTGGAGTAACCGGGCGCCGCTGGGCTGACCGGGCGCTGCTGCTCGAGGGGCCACTCGCGTGAGCGCCGCACTTTCTGTCGAGCGCCGCATTTTCTGTCGAGCGCCGCTGCGGTATCCGCGGCGTTCGACAGTTTCTACGGCGCTCGCGCCGGAACCGCGGCCGCGCCGCGCCCGTTCGGCGTGAGCGCGGCGTTTCCGGCCGAGGGCGCCCGCCGCGGCGCCGGCGGTCGGCCGGAAACAGCGCGCTCGGCCCGAGGGGCCTAACCAGCGAGGCCTACGCGGTACCCGCAGGAACCGTCACTTCGCCGTATCGGCAGGAACCGGGCCTACGCGGTGCCCGCGCGCCGCTCGGTGCTGTCCAGCAGCGCCTCCACCTCGGACACGGTGGGCACCGGCATGGTGGGCGGCCCGATCGGGTTCATCACGTCGCTCTGCACCCGGTCGACGAGTCCGTGCAGCATCGCCACCGCGTCATCCACCACCTCGGTGTCGCGCGTCTCCGTGCCGTGCAGCAGCCAGCGGGCGATCTCCAGCTCGGCGTACAGCATTGCGCGATGCAGCAGCTGGCGGTCGCTGCCGCCGCGCGCCGTCGTGTACGCCTCGAAGGCGGCCTCGGGCACGTTCTCCGCCTGCGAGCCGAGCAGCCAGAACAGGTCACGCGCCGGGTCACCCACCCGCAGTTCGTGCCAGCCGAGCACGCCGCACACCGAGCCGTTGCTGCTGAGCAGCGAGTCAGCGGTCAGCGCGCCGTTGATCACGGTGGGCTGGAACTGCCAGAGCAGGTGGTCGTCGGTGGCCTTCTCCCAGCGTTCGAGCAGCATCGCCGGCACCAGACCGGTGGCCGCGGCACGATCAGTGATGCTCAGCGTCGCGCGCAGGCACTCCACCGAACTCGCCACCGGCAGGCCGGCATCCGAGACAAAACTGGTCGGCAGCGCGTGGATCGCCGCCACCGCGCGACCGACGGATGCCGCCAGGCTCGCGTCCATCTGATCGAGCGCAACCTTCTCGCCGTAAACGAATTCGTACACGATCGCCCGGGTGCCCTCGACCGGGGCCTGCCCGGCGAAGGAGGTGACCGCGAACGGCAGCCGGGCGCGCACGCCGGCGCTGAGCGCCCGCAGCGCGACGAGATCGGCTGACTGTTCGGACTCGGCCCGGGACTGGCGCGGGACCCGGATGATCCAGTGCTTCCCATCGCGCCCGGTGAGCAGCGCAGACGAGAACTCGCCGCCGGAGATGGAACCGAACGGGGCGGTCTTGACGACGTCGAGGTCGGCTACTGCCGCGGTAGCCAGCGCGGCTAGAGTGAAGTGGGATCTGGCCATACCGACAGGGTAGGTTGCTCTGACCCCACCTCGGCCCTACGCCACGCACATACTCACACCTCGATAGGCCACTCATTTTGACTTTGTCGTTCTCCGCGCGACTCCCGCTTTCGCACTTCGAGATCGACCGCGACTACCTGGCGCGCACCCGCGACACCCTATTCGAGGAGCTCTGGCAGGACCCCGCCACCCGCGTGCTCGCCCTGTGGAACGGCACCGCGCCACTGGACACCCCCACGTCGCTGCGGCTGCTGCCCGCGACATCCGTCGACCGCACTGGCGAGCTCGTCTACCTCGGCCGGGTGACCAGCGCCACCGCCACCGAACCGGTCGGCACCCCGGTGGTCGCCACGGTGATCACCGACGAGCAGGCCGCGAACCTTGGCACCGAGTGGGGCAACCTGCGGGCGCTGGCCACCCGGCTGAGCGATCGCGACGCCGCCCTGTTCACCGAGGCGCTCGGCATCCTGAACTGGCATGCCGTGCACCAGTTCTCACCACGCAGCGGCGAGCGAACCGTGTCGACTATGGGCGGCTGGGTGCGGGTCGACCCTGTGCACAACATCGAACTGTATCCGCGCACCGACCCCGCGATCATTGTGGGAGTGACGGATGTCGCGGACCGGCTGCTGCTCGGCAGCAACGCGCTCTGGGAGAACAACCGCTACTCGCTGCTGGCCGGCTTCGTGGAGCCGGGGGAGTCGCTGGAATCCGCGGTGATGCGGGAGGTGCTGGAGGAATCCGGCGTGCCCGTGGTCAACCCGACATACCTCGGCAGTCAGCCTTGGCCGTTCCCGGCGTCGCTGATGCTCGGCTTCACCGCCGAGGTCGACGCCGCGTGGAGCGGCGACCTGGCACCGGATGGCGACGAAATCCTCGACCTGCGCTGGTTCAGCCGGGACGAGCTGCGCGACGCGATCGGCGACATCCTGCTGCCCGGTCCGAGCTCCATCGCCCGCGGCATCCTCGAGCACTGGTACGGCGAGCCCCTCGACGACGGGTCGCGGGCATGACCGACGCAGCGTCCCTGGGCGCAGCCTCTTCGGGTGCGGAGTCCCTGCTCGCCGGACTCGACGACCAGCAGCGAGTGGCAGCCGAAGCCCTGCTCGGACCGGTGTGCATGCTCGCCGGGGCGGGCACCGGCAAGACCCGCGCGATCACGCACCGGATCGCGTACGGGGTGGCCACCGGCGTGTACTCGCCGAAACGCGTGATGGCGCTCACGTTCACCAGCCGCGCCGCCGGTGAACTCCGCGGCAGGCTGCGCGGGCTTGGCGCGGCCGGGGTCTCGGCCCGCACCTTCCACTCGGCTGCGCTGTCCCAGCTGAGCTATTTCTGGCCCCAGGTGATCGGCGGCACCCTGCCGCGCATCCTCGACAACAAGGCGCGGCTGCTCGCGCACGCCGCCGACGGCCTGAAGCTGAAACTCGACACCGCCACCCTGCGCGACGCGGCGGCGGAGATCGAGTGGCGCAAGGTGTCGCGCATCACCATGGCCGGCTACGAGAAGGCGCTGGCGACCCGCACCCTGCCGCAGGCGCTCACCCCGGAGACGGCCATCGACCTGCAACTCGCCTATGAGAAGCTGAAGGACGAACGCCGCCAGATCGACTTCGAAGACGTGCTGCTGGCCACCGCGGGCATGATCGAGTCCGAGCCGCGGGTGGCCGAGGAAGTGCGTGAGCAGTACCGGTTCTTCGTGGTGGACGAGTTCCAGGACGTGTCGCCGCTGCAGTACGAGCTGCTGCAGCTGTGGCTCGGCGACCGCACCGACCTGTGCGTGGTGGGCGACGCCAGCCAGACCATCTACTCGTTCGCGGGCGCGTCGAGCGACTACCTGCTCGGGTTCCCCGGCCGGTACCAGGACGCCACCGTGGTGCGGCTGGAACAGAACTACCGCTCGGCGCCGCCGATCGTGGACACCGCCAACCGGCTGATGCGCGGGCGGCCGGGCTCGCTGGAGCTGGTGCCGAGCCAGGCGCGGACGAAGACGGCGGATGTCGCGGTGCGCGATCATCCGAACGACATGGCCGAGGCGCGCGCCGTTGCCCAGAGCATCGCCGCGCAGATCGCCGGGGGTATCCCGCCGGAGTCGATCGCGGTGCTCTACCGCATCAACGTGCAGGCGGCGGCGATGGAGACCGCGCTGAGTGACGTCGGTGTCAGCTACCGGTTGCACGGCGGCACCCGTTTCTTCGACCTGCCAGAGGTGAAACGCGCGCTGATGGAACTGCGCGGCTACGCCGTCTCGGGCGCGGTCGGGCCGCTGTTCAAGTCGGTGAGCGATGTGCTGCGCTCGCAGGGATGGACGCAGAGCGCGCCGGAGAACCGCGGCGCCACCCGCGACAAGTGGGAATCGCTGAACGCGATCATGACCCTCGCCGACGCGGCCGCACCGGGAACCAGCCTCAGCGCGTTCGTCGACGACCTGTTCGAACGGCAGTCCTCGCAGCACGAACCGACCATGTCGGCGGTGACCCTGGCCACGATGCACAGCGCCAAGGGCCTGGAATGGGACTCGGTGTATGTGATCGGGGTGGCCGAGGGGCTACTGCCGATCAGCTTCGCCAAGAACTTCGACTCCATCGACGAGGAGCGTCGTCTGCTGTACGTGGGCATCACCCGCGCCCGGCGCACCCTGGAGCTGTCGTGGGCGGCGCAGGGCCAGCACCGCGCCGGGCTGCGTCAACCCAGCCGATTCCTCGCCGAACTGCGCAGCCCCCGCCCCGCTGCGGCGACGGCGCAAGGCAGGTAACCTCACGAGCAGAGGCGCGGTCTCGCGCGCTCGAGCGTGCTCGCTGCGACTGGAGGTACGGCCCGTGAAAGCGTTCGTGGTCTACGAATCGATGTTCGGCAATACCGAAGCGGTGGCGAGGGCGGTCGCCGAGGGCCTCGGTGACTTCGTGCAGGTGCAACTGGCCGACATCGCCTCGTCGCCCGCCATCCCCGAGGGAGTCGACCTCATCGTCGCCGGCGGCCCGACCCACGCGTTCTCGATGACCCGTGAGTCGACCAGGGAAGACGCGGTGCGTCAGGGCGCAACCCACGGGTCGACCGGCACCGGGCTGCGGGAATGGCTCGACGCCCTGCCCGCGGGCGAACACACGCAGCTGATGGCCACGTTCGACACCCGCGTCGACAAGGTGCGGCACCTGCCAGGGTCGGCCGCGAAGGGCGCGGCCAAGCTGGCGCATCGGCACGGGTATCCCGCGGCGGCGCACGCGGAGAGCTTCTGGGTCAGCGGCGTCGACGGTCCGCTGCTTGACGGCGAGCTCGAGCGTGCCACGCGCTGGGGCGAGCAACTCGGCGCGCTGCTGGCCGATCGTACCTAGCCGTCACAGCCCGAGCGTTCCACACTCGCAGGCGGGATGCGGCGACACAGGCACCCGCGACACCTCGCCGGTGCGCGCATCCAGACACAGCTCCTCCGCCTCCCCGGTGAGGCCGGTCACGCCGGCGAGCCGCCGCAGGGTGAGGCGGCAGGCCAGACCGATAGCCTCGCCCAGCACCAGCGGGGTCTCCAGCGGCGCGCGCCGACCCCAGAGCTGACTGGCGATAGCGGGCCACGCCGGATCGGCGTCCGCCCGCCATCTGGCAACGCAGTGCAAACACGCGGACACCCCGGGATCGACAAACGGGCCGATGCGGATCTGCGCGCCACCCAGCACGAGCGGCAGATGCGGGATGTCGCGACGAAGCCACACCCCGTGGAACCCTGGATCGATCACGAAGCTGGCCACGATGATCGCCACGTCCGCGTCGACTGTGGCCGCGGCATCCGGTGTCGGCACTGTCACAGTGCGCACGCCCTGCCAGCCGAGCATGTCGGCGAGCCGGTCGACGGCCGGGTCGATCCCGGCCACGGCCACCGTGCCGGGCGGCGGTGTGACCACGAGCGCCGGCCGCACCGTGGCCAGCAGCTCGTCGACGACGGAATCGGGGTCGTTGCCGGTGCGCGCGATCACCGCCAGTTGTGCCCGAGAGGCGCCCACCGCCAAGGCCGCGATCAGCCGTTCCTGCACCGGGGTGACGTCGGCCAGCACGGCCACGGCGTCCGGGGCACCGAGCTGCAGCACCGTCGGACTGCGCCACACGGCGGGGTAGCGAGCATCGAGCGCGAGGGTCATGCAGGAATGATGCGCCTAACCGAAATCCGCCGCGCAAACCATCCACAGGCGAGCAGGCCAGGCTCAGTCGCGGTGGCGCACCGGGCTGTAGATGTCGAGCGCGTTCGGCACGATCCGCAGCAGCGAGTGACGCTCCGCGCCGCCTGGCCCCTCCGGTTCGAGCAGCGCCACCTCGCCGTCACGGGCGAACCCGGTCGGCTGGCCGGGCCAGGGCCGCACCGTCGCCCGCACCGCGTCGGTCGTGTATGCCTCCACGGTAATATCGCCGCTGGTCTCGCCCGCCCAGAACGGCAGTCGCTCCAGCGCCGCCGACACCCGCTGACCGAACGCCAACGCGACCATCCCGCGGAACCGCGACGCGCGGCCCCGCACGTGCAGGATGCGCACGTCCAGCGTCGCGTCATACAGGCGCGTGCGCTGCAGCGGCAGCAGCGTCGATGACGCGTTGCGTCCCACTCCGACGAACAGCGACCAGATGCGCACGTCGCGCCCGTCAACCGTCACCTGCTGCGGCCGCGCCTTCGCCAGCACCGTCACCGCGGCGATGCTGCCGGCGATGAACTTGCCGAGTCGTTGCTCGCGCTTCTCCCGCTCGGCCACGAACGCGGGATACACCCCGGCGGATGCCTCGTTCAGCACGGTGATCGGCGGGGCGTCGTCGAGGCTGAGTTCCGCGACGTGCACCCGCCGGCCGGTGCCGGCGCGCAACGCCGCCAACCCGGTGTCGACGGTGGCGATGCCCGCGGTACGGGCGAAGTGGTTGAAGCTGCCTCCGGGCAGCACCAGCAGCGGCATCCCCGCGGAACGCGCCACATGCGCTGCCGCCGCCACCGAGCCATCGCCGCCGTAGATGCCGAGCGATAGCGGGGGAGACGCCGACCCCGCCGCCGCATGCACGATCCCGGCGATGTCGTCGCCCTCCTCCAACCGTCGGATGTCGGCCTTCGGCAGCTGGGCCGCCAGGTCCTCGCTCGGGTCGTACACCGACATCCGCCGACCGGACGAGGGATTGACCAGCATCAGCAGGCCGGCGCCATCCGGCAGGGCGGGCAGCTCGACGACCGGGGCCTGCGGATGCAGCGCCGACTGCTCCAGCGGCAGCAGCCGCTTGCCGAGAAGCGCCACCCCGACGCCGAGCAGCGAGCCGCCGATCACATCCGACAGCCAGTGCGCGCCGGTGTGCAGCCGCGAGTACGCCACGGCCGCGGCGAGCGGCGCGATCATTGCTCCCGCGGCCGGCGACTCCAGCGCCACCCCGGTGGCGAAAGCCGCGGCGCTCGCCGAATGCCCGGACGGGAACGACGGCGAGGTGGGCGACTTCTTCAGCTGCCGGCCGATCGGCACGTCCTTCAGCAGCGGCCGGTCGCCGCCGAACACCTTCTTGCCGATCAGATTCGCGATGATGCTGGCCACCAGCAGCGACAGCACGCCGCGCACCGCGCCGTGCCGGTTGGCTCGGCCGGTGACGACCAGCACCGACGCGATCACCAGCCACAGCCGGCTGCGGTTGGCGCTATGCGACAAATGCGCAAAGCCGCGGTCGACGCCCGGCAGGTCAGTGTGCCGGTGGAATGCCCGGGCGAAACGGATGTCGGTGTGCCTCACCCAAGCGGGCAGGATCGCGGCACGTCGTAGTGCGAGGATCGGATGCCGCGATCTGATCGGATGCCGCGATCTGCTCGGGTGCATGATGCCAGCGTAGGCGCGCCCGCCGCCGAGGGCGACCCTACTCTTCGCGCGGGCGGTCCTCGCCGGAGTCGTTGAGCAGGTCTTCGATCGCCTTGTCGATGTCGTCGCGCGCCGGCTCGGTCGAGGTGAGGCGGGCCACCAGCGCGGCGGGGTCGTCGATGTCCTCCGCGGTGGGCAGGATGTCGGGGTGCGCCCACAGGTCATCGCGGATGTCGGAGTCCGTGGCATCCGTCACCGTCTGCCACATCGCGGCCGCCTCACGCAGCCGGCGCGGCCGCAGTTCCAGGCCGACCAGAGTGGCGAACGCCGACTCGGCCGGGCCTCCGGTGGCGCGGCGCCGGCGCACGGTCTCGGCGATCGCGGCGGCGTGCGGCAACCGGGTGGTGGCCTGCGCGGTGACCACGTCGACCCAGCCCTCGATCAGCGCCAGCATCGTCTCGAGGCGTCCGAGCGCGGCGAGCTGCTCCGGTGACTTCGGCGGGATGAGCGCACCGTTGGTGAGGGCATCCCGAAGTTCCTGCGGGTTCGACGGGTCGAAGCTCGCAGCCAGCTCCTCCAGCGGCTCCGTGTCGATGCGGATGCCGCGGGCGAACTCGGTGATCGAGGAGAGCACGTGCATCCTCAGCCACTTCGCGTGGCGGAACAGGCGGGCGTGTGCCAGTTCCCGCACCGCGAGGTAGAGCCGCACCTCGTCTTCCGGGATGTCGAGTCCTGCGCCGAAGGCGGCCACGTTCTGCGGGATCAGCGCCGCCTGCGCCTCGTCGAGCAGCGGCACGCCGATGTCACCGCCGGACACCACCTCGGTCGACAGCTGTCCGACGACCTGGCCGAGCTGCATCGCGAATAGGGTGCCGCCCAGGTTGCGCATCAGCTGGCTGGCGCCGGCGATCATGTTGCTGAACTCTTCCGGCGCCTGCTCCTGCAGTACCTCGGTCAGTGCGTTCGCGATCGAGGTGGCCACCGGCTCGGTGAACTGGGTCCAGACCGGCATGGTCTCGGTGACCCACTCGGTGCGGCTGAGCAGGCGTGGCGTCGAGGTCAGCTCCGAGATCGAGGTCGCCTCATCAAGCCAGAGGGATGCCACGTGCAGGGCCTGCTCGAGCTGGGAGCGTTCGGCGGGCAGCGAGACGACGCTGGACCGGGTGGCATGCTGTTTGGCCTGCTCGAGCGCCAGGTTCCAGTTCACCCCTTCGCCCGAGGACTGCAGCGCGTTCTGCAGTTGGCTCATCAGTTGCGCGACGAGGGCGGGGTCGTTCGGTAATCCCGCCGCCCCGGCCAACTGGGCAGGGTCGAACCCAGCGTTCCCAGAGAGGAACTCGCGGAGCATGTCACGGAACTCGTCCTCGGGGTTTTCCCGGGAATCTTCAGCCATGCGAACTACGCTAGTCGTTGCGCCGCGGGTGTAGCTGTGATTTGGCCTAGGCTGAAAACGCGGCTGTGCGCCTGTGGCGAACAGCAGCTCAGAACGGCGTACCCGACGCGTTTCGACCCGCTTTACCCGGCAGGTCGCCCAGTGCAACACAAGGATTTCGTGGCTCTTTTCGACGATAGTACGCCGACCACCCCCAGTCGGCGTCGCGCTGGTGGATGGGTCGGTTGGTCGCTGCTCGGTGTGGGCGCGCTCGCTGCCGCCAGCCTCGCGCTGATCCCCGCGCCGTATGTGATCGAGAAGCCCGGGCCGGTCTTCGACACCCTCGGTGAGGTCACGGTCGAGAAGCAGCAGGTGCCGCTCATCTCGATCCCGACCGAGGAGACCTATCCCACCGAGGGCTCGCTGAACCTGCTCACCGTCAGTGTGACCGGCAACCCCGAGCACCTGCCCGGCTGGCTCAGCGTGATCGGTGCCTGGTTCACCCAGAGCCAGGCGGTCGTGCCAGTGGAGAGCGTCTTCCCCGAGGGCGTCACCGAGAAGCAGTCGAGCGAACAGAGCCGCGTCGACATGGAGAACTCGCAGCGCGAGGCGGTCGCCTCGGCGCTCACCGAGCTCGGCTACCAGTTCACCAGCCAACTCACCGTGGTCGAAACCCAGAGGGACGGGGCATCCGATGGTCTGCTCGCCGTCGGCGACACCATCATCAGCCTGAACGGCCAGACGTTCACGGATGTCACCGGCCTCCGCGCCGCGATCGCCGAGAACGGCACATCAAAGCCGGCGACCCTCGTGATCGAACGCGACGGTGAGACCCGCGAAGTGCAGGTGACGCCCGAGCTCAGCGACAGCCCCGAGCCCACCCCGGTGGTCGGCATCCTGATCGGCGGCAGCTACGACTTCCCGTTCGAGGTCGACATCCAGATCGAGAACGTCGGCGGTCCGAGCGCCGGCATGATGTTCGCCTTGGGCATCGTCGACAAACTCACTCCCGGCGCATTGACCGGGGGAGAGGATGTCGCGGGCACGGGCACCATCAACGCCTCCGGCGAGGTCGGCGGGATCGGCGGCATCCGGCAGAAGATGCACGGCGCCGTCGAGGCGGGCGCGGACTGGTTCCTCGCCCCGCAGGCCAACTGCGCCGAGGTGGCCGGCAACGTTCCGGACGGCCTCGAGGTGTTCGCCGTGTCGACTCTGGATGACGCCATCGCGGCGCTGGACGGCATCGCCGCCGGCGACACCGCCGCACTGCCCGGCTGCTCCGCCGAGTAGCGCGCCACTGCATCCGGCCGCGAGCGGGCTGATTGCCGTCGGTGGCCGATTCGTTACCGGATTCGAGGCATTCTCGCAGCCGGTGCAGTGGGTTTGCCCCGGCAAAGCTCAGGTGCCCCCTTAAGATGAGACGAGACCGCCCAATCGCAGCCAGGAGCACCCTCTTTGTCTAACGCAACGCCGCCCGCCAATCGCTCACGCGCCACGCTCGCCATCACGGCAGCCGTGCTCGCGGTGCTGGTCATTCTGTTCTTTGTGTTCTCCGGGCTCTACGCCGACGTGCTGTGGTTCGACCAGCTGGGCTTCCTCAACGTGCTCACCACGCAGTGGATCGCCACCGCGGTGATGTTCCTGATCGGGTTCCTGGCCATGGCCGTCCCGGTCTGGGCGAGCATCGAGATCGCGTTCCGCCGGCGTCCGGTCTACGCCAAGCTGAACGCGCAGCTCGACCGCTACCAGCAGGTGATCGAGCCGCTGCGTCGCCTCGCCATGTACGGCATCCCGGCGGTGCTCGGCCTGTTCGCCGGTATCGCCGCCTCAAGCCGCTGGCCGGTGGTGCTGCAGTGGCTGAACCGCACGCCGTTCGGTGAGACCGACCCGCAGTTCGGGCTCGACATCGGCTTCTACGTCTTCGAACTGCCGTTCTACCACGCCGTTCTGGCCTTCGCCTCCGCGGTCGTGCTGATCTCCGGCCTCGCCGCGGTCGCCACCAGCTACCTCTACGGCGCCTTCCGGGTGAATGGTCGCGAGGTTCGCATCTCGAAGACCGCACGGGTGCAGCTGGCCATTACCGGCGCGCTCTACCTGGCCCTGCAGGCAATCAGCATCTGGCTTGACCAGTACTCCACCCTCACCGAGGCGAGCGCCGGCTACCTGCAGACCGGTGCCGGCTACACCGAGGTGCATGCGGTGATCCCGGGCCGCGCCATCCTGGGTGGCATTGCAGCCGTCATCGCCATCCTGTTCGTGGTCACCGCGATCATCGGCCGCTGGCGTCTGCCGCTGATCGGTACCGCGCTGCTGATCGTGTCGAGCCTCGTCATCGGTGGGGTGTACCCGTTCATCGTGCAGCGCTTCCAGGTCGACCCGAGTGAGGCGACCGTCGAAGCGGAGTTCATCTCCCGCAACATCGAGGCCACCCGCGCGGCCTACGGCGTCGACGTCGCCGAGTCGGTGCCGTACAACGCCACCACCGACGCGGCCCCCGGTGCGCTGCGCGCCGACGCCGAGACCACCGCGAACATCCGCATCATCGACCCCGCGCTCGTCACCGACGCGTTCGGGCAGTTGCAGCAGTTCCGCAACTACTACGACTTCCCGCCGCACCTCGACGTCGACCGCTACGAAATCGACGGCAAGATGACCGACACCGTGATCGCCGTGCGTGAGCTGAACCAGAACGGACTCGGCGACGACGTCAGCTGGTACAACAGCACGGTCGTCTACACACACGGATATGGTGTGGTCGCGGCATACGGCAACCAGCGCTCGGCCGATGGCCAGCCGGTGTTCCTGCAGTCCGACATCCCCACGGCCGGCGCGCTCGGCGATTTCGAGCCCCGGGTGTACTTCGGTGAGTCCTCGCCGCTGTATTCCATCGTGGGCGCACCCGAAGGTGCCACGGACGTCGAGCTCGACTACCCGTCCAGCGACCAGGAAGGTGCCCAGAACACCACCACCACCTTCGAGGACAACGGCGGCCCGTTGCTCGACAACTTCTTCAAGAAGCTGGTCTACGCGATCAAATTCCAGTCAGAGCAGATCGTGCTGTCGGATGCCGTGAACAACGAGTCGCAGATCCTCTACGACCGCGACCCGCGCGAGCGCGTGCAGAAGGTCGCCCCGTACCTCACCCTCGACAGCGACGCCTACCCGGCGGTCGTTGACGAGAAGCTGGTCTGGATCGTCGACGGCTACACCACCACCTCCGAGTACCCGTACTCGCGGGTGGAACAGCTCGAAGACGTGATCGCCGACACCTACACGCCGCAGCCGGTGGTGGCGTTCAACGACATCAACTACATCCGCAACTCGGTGAAGGCCACCGTCGACGCCTACGACGGCAGCGTGACGCTGTACGCCTGGGACGAGGAAGACCCGCTGCTGCAGACCTGGCAGAAGATCTTCCCGACCACGGTAGAACCGATCAGCAAGATCAGCGGCGAGCTGATGAGCCACGTGCGTTACCCGGCTGACCTGTTCAAGGTGCAGCGCGCCATCCTCGGCACCTACCACGTGACCGGCCCGGGTTCGTTCTACTCGCGGGATGACGCGTGGGTGACGCCGAACGAGCCCACCGCGACCACGACGAACCCGCCGCTGCAGCCGCCGTACTACCTGACGATGCAGATGCCGGGGCAGACGGCTCCTGCGTTCTCGATCTACTCGACGTACATTCCGAGCGGTAGCGCTGAATCCAGCCGAAATGTGCTGTTCGGTTACCTGTCGGCGAACGCCGACGCGGGGAATACTGCGGGAGAAGTCTCGGAGGATTACGGCAAGCTAACGCTGTTGACCCTGCCCAGGGAGACGGTGGTGCCGGGTCCGGGCCAGGTGCAGGCGAACTTCAACGCCGACCCCACCGTCTCGCGCGAGCTGAACCTGTTGCGACAGGGTGAG
Organism: Salinibacterium sp. ZJ450; assembly: GCF_011751885.2. Classification (NCBI taxonomy): domain Bacteria; kingdom Bacillati; phylum Actinomycetota; class Actinomycetes; order Micrococcales; family Microbacteriaceae; genus Ruicaihuangia; species Ruicaihuangia jiafui. Next base: position 2,350,105 of record NZ_CP061771.1, on the reverse strand, counting down.
ACCAGCGTGCTGAGCGGTAACCTGCTCACCCTTCCGGTGGGTGGAGGTCTGCTTTACGTGCAGCCGGTCTATGTGAAGTCCACGACGGAGACCTCGTATCCCGTTCTGCAGAAGATCCTGGTGTCGTTCGGCGACCAGATCGCGTTCGAGGACACCCTCGACGCGGCACTGGACTCGCTGTTCGGCGGAGACTCGGGCGCGGATGCCGGCGATACCGGTCTGCCCCCGGTCGAGGAGGTCCCGGGTGGGACGCCCACCACGCCGGAGACTCCCACCACGCCCGAGACACCGGCCCCGGGTGCCGAAGCGGACCTGCAGTCCGCGCTGGAGGACGCCAACAACGCGCTGCGGGAGCGCGAGGCCGCGTACGCCGCGAACGACCTGGTCGCCGCAGCCGAGGCCGACGAGCGCCTGCAGGCCGCGCTGGAGCGCGCGATCGCGGCGAGCAACGTGATTGAGGGCCAGTAGCCAGATGGCTGACGAGTCGGATCCCCGCCGTGCTGATCGTGTCGATCTGCACGGCGGGGACTGGCTCGAGCTGAACCGGGCGCTCTGGGACGAGCTCGTCCCGATCCATGTGGCGAGCGCCATGTACGACCAGTCCGACCTGCGCGCCGGCACGGCGCGCCTGCTTCCGATGGAGCAGCAGGAACTCGACCAGCTGCTGCCCGACGGGCTGACCGGCATCCGGGTGCTGCACCTGCAATGCCACTTCGGCGGAGACAGCTTGGCGATCGCCCAGCAGGGCGCCAGCGTCGTCGGCATCGACTTCTCCAAGCCCGCCATCCTGCAGGCGAGAGCCCTGGCCCGCGAGGTCGGCCTGGACGGTCGGGCCCGGTTCGTGCACGCGAACGTCTACGACGCCCGGCACATCCTGCCCGAGCCGGAGTCCTTCGACCTCGTCTACACCACCTGGGGCACCGTGGGCTGGCTGCCCGACCTCGACGAGTGGGCGCGCATCATCGCCTGGTATCTGAAGCCGGGCGGTGCGCTGTACTTCGCCGACGGACATCCGACCGCCCACGTCTTCGACAGTTCCGGCTCAGAGCTGCCGAAGTTCGTCTACGCCTACGACACCGACGGTGTCGCCGACATCGTGAATGAGAGCGACGACTACGCCGACGAGACGGCGACCACCACGAACACGGTCACCCACGAGTGGATGCACCCGCTGTCCGAGATCGTGACGGCGCTGCAGGCGGCCGGCCTCGCCATCGAGTTTCTGCACGAGCACTATGAGGTGCCGTGGAAGATGTACGACTCGCTCGTCGATCACGGCAACGGACTCTATGGCTGGCCGGGCAAAAAGTGGCTGCCGCTGGGGCTGTCGATCGGTGCGCGCGCGTAAAACAGCAGCGATTCGGTGCAACACGCCGTGCAGCACCGTCTTTTGGCGGCGTGTCGTCACGTTTTGCTGCCGTTCTGCGCGGTCCCGGCGGTGTCTGCGCGGCGCGAGACTGGCCCGAACGGGCCGCTCGATTCGCGTTGCCGCAAACCCCGTGATAAGTTAGTTCTTGTGCCGCGGGGTGGAGCAGTTCGGTAGCTCGCTGGGCTCATAACCCAGAGGTCGTAGGTTCAAATCCTGCCCCCGCAACAAAGAAGGCCCGGAATCGTTGAGATTCCGGGCCTTTTCACTTGCCGGATGTGCGAGCAGTGAGGCCCTCGGCTTGGTCGAGCTCACCCATGACGCCCGCAACAACCGCGTGCGCGCCATACCGTCGGCCGACTGACGTGAACTCCCAGTAACCTGTCCGGATGGCGATCCTTCATCGAGCAGAACTGCATCCCTCGAAGCTTGACCTGATCTCACCCTGGCTGAACGACCAGCCGTGGGCCTACGACTCCGCCGAGCCGTGGGAACGGGTCGCCGCCTACCGGTTCGACGACCCGGCCGGTGAGGTCGGGGTCGAGACGATGATCCTGCGCGCCGGCGACGGCCCAGAACTGCAGGTGCCGCTCACCTATCGGGGTGCTCCGCTTGCCGGAGCGGAGGCGTGGCTGATCGGCACCTCCGAACACTCGGTGCTGGGCACGCGGTGGTTCTACGACGCCGTCGGTGACCCGGTGTACGCCCAGGTGCTTGCGCAGGCAATCCTTGCCGGTGGACGCGAAGCCGACCTGTTCTTTGAGACGCAAGGCGTTCTGGAGCCGACCCCGGGCAGCGCCGAGGTGCGGGGGAGCGGCAGCGAGGCAATCGACGACCTCGCGGTACACCCGGTCGAGACCACCACACAGGGCGCTGTGACCACCATCACCACCCCGGCGTTCGAACTGCTGCTGGTTCGCGAACTCGGTACCGGGCTCCCGACGCGCGTGCTTCAGACCTTGACCGGCACCTGGGAGACTCAGCCCGAGTCGGTGCTCCTCGCCGCGGTCGCCGACCGCGCGTGATGGAACGCACGCCCGCCGCCCCACTCGACCTGGCGGCCGCCGAACGATTCTGGGCGGAGTACGGGACCGCGCATCCCGCCGCTGCCGATGCTGACCCAGATCACGCGGTCGACCGCTTCGGGGATTCGGCCGAACTCTCGGACGAACTCCTCGGGCTGGTTGTGAATGGCACGAAGCGGGCGACCGCCGACCTCGTCGACGAGTTCCGCGCCCGCGACGAACCGTTGCCGCGGGTCGGATCGCACTGGGTGGCATGCGACGGACCGGGAAAGCCGACGGTCATCCTGCGCAGCACGGAGCTGCGGATCGGCACCATTGCGAGCGCGGATGCCGCGTTTGCCCGCGACGAGGGGGAGGATTACGGCTCGCTCGAAAGCTGGCTGACTGGCCACCGCCGCTACTGGGAGCGCACCTGCGCCGCCCGCGGGCACAGCTTCACCGACGACCACGAGATTGTGTTCGAGCGGTTCCAGATCGTCTGGCCACCGGAGCTTGCCGACACGGAGCTCGGATCGGCCGGCCACCTGTCGCGTCAGGCTGCCGAATAGCGGGTGGCGGCCCGGGCGCGCGCCTTGGCAGCCTCCACCTCGCGGTTCTTCGGGGGAGCGGCCGTCACCAGATCGTCGAGCAGGTGCCGCGAGATGTGGGCGATCTCCTCGACCGCCTGCTCGAATGCCGCGATGTTCGCCTTCGACGGTTTGGTCGTGCCGCTGATCTTGCGGACGAACTGCAGTGCGGCGGCATGGACCTCATCGTCGGTGGCAGCCGGCTCGAAATTGTGAAGAGTATGGATGTTCCTGCACATGCATCGAGCGTAAAACGATGTCTGGCATTAATCACGGGTAACGGCATGACGGGCGCCGCTCAGCCCTGGAAATCGTCGGGGTCGACCTCGTCGAGGAACTTGCGGAACTCGGCCAGCCGTTGCTCCTCGTCGTCGTGCGGCTGCTCGCTCTCGTCCGCGATGCCCGCTTCCTCCAGCACCTCGTCGGCGACTGAGATGGGGGCGTCGACTCTGGCTGCCAAGGCGATCGCGTCGGACGGGCGCGAGTCGATCACCAGCGTGCCGTGCGCGGTGCGCAGCGTGATCTCCGCGTAGTAGGTGCCCTCGTCGATGCGGGTGACGTCGACGCGCTCGACGGTGGCGCCCACCGCCGCGAGCAGCGTCGTCATGAGGTCGTGCGACAGCGGCCGCGGCGGCTCGATACCCTCGAGCGCAATCAGGATCGACGTGGCCTCCTGCGGGCCAATCCAGATCGGCAGCATCCGGCCGGTGCCCGCGTCGTCGGTGAGCGGTTTCAACAGAATGAGGTGTTGCCCGCGGGAATCGATGGCGACGCCGGCGATGCGCACGTTGACCATGCTGGCACCCTTCCGGAAAGGAAATGGGTTGACCCTGTCATGGTAGGTCAGCCGGGTGAAGGTCTCACCTAAATCTGCCAACCGGAATCTGCCTACCGGTCACCGTCGCCTCGTCGCGGGTGGCGTGGCACGTCCCCCGAAATGAGGCTTCCGCTGCCCCCGGCCGCGATGTGATGCTTGAGGCTCTCCTGGCTCAGAGTCCCGTCTCGTATGCGTAGACCGGCCAGAAATCCACCTCTGGGAAGCGAAATCACCATGAAAATGTTCGCTCTATTCGTCGTGCCCAAAATCGGCCAGATCCGCACAACCACTGGCACAAGAACCAGCACCACCACCATCGCCGTGGCCGTCGCTGCCGCGTTCCTGATCGGCACCACACCGGTGCCTGCTACCGCGGCCGGCACCTACACGGCGTACGTCACATATGCATCGACACCCAGCGAGACTCTCGGCAAGACCGCCACGGGCTGGAAGGCCCTGACGCCCGCCGAGGTCGCTCTCGTGCCGGCCGATGCCATCACCCACCGGTCCACCCAGTTCCTGCGAGTGGAGGCCGATGGCCAGCTGTTCAAGGTAACCGGAGAAACCGTGACAGCGCTCACCGAGCTGCACTGGAGCTACGAAGGGTCACCGACACCGCGGAACGTTGACCGGCAACCGGCGCTGGAGTACTACACCTACGCCTCGGCGCCGCAGGAACTGCTGGTGCGCGCCCCACTCGGAACATGGCGCCACGCCACGGACGCCGAGTACGCCGCAGTGGACACCCTGACGATCACCCGGAGGGTAAACACGTACTTCTTGAGGGATGTCGGGAGTAGTCAGGTGGTGAAGCAAGTGAACGGGATGGCAACGCCGATCAGCGACGCGCAGTGGCGCGGCGAAGGGTCACCGACGCCGATGGTCCCTGAATCGGCCGACTTAGGATCCAACCCATTCACGACCAGCACGCCGTATGTTGATCCGGCGCATCCGTCAGTGGCAGCGGCCACCCGCCTCCGCCTCGGCGGCGACCTCGTCGGGGCCGCCGAAATCGACAAGATCAGCAGATACGCCGGAACCAAGTGGGTGGGCGACTGGACACCGCTCACGAAGACGGAGACCACCGTGTCGCAATACGCGCAGCGCGCTCTCGACGCCGGGCAGACAGGCGTGCTCGTCATCTACGGCATTCCCGGCCGGGACTGCACTGGGCATTCCGCCGGCGGGCTGTCGGCAGAGGCCTACTACGAGTGGATCCGGGCCATTGCGGCAGGCATCGCGGGAAAACGCCTCGCCGTGGTGCTGGAGCCGGATGCACTCCTGCAGCTGGGTCGCTGTCCCGACTTGCAGGGCGACCGCCTCGGCCTGCTGAACTATGCCGCGAAGAACATGGCAGCCAGCGGGGCCACCGTGTACATCGATGCCGGCACGAGCAACTCCGTGCCGCCCTCGGAGATGGCGAGCCGGCTCGTCGGAGCGGGGGTCGAGGAGGTGCGCGGGTTCGCGGTCAACGTGTCCAACTACAAGCACACCGCCGAGGAGCGCGCCTACGCCGATGAGCTGTCCCGGCTGCTCGGCGGCAAGAACTACGTGATCGACACCAGCCGGAACGGCAACGGTGCCAACGGAGAATGGTGCAACCCGCGCGGGCGAGCGCTAGGCGAGGTCCCGGGCGTGGCCAACCACGGCAACCAGGACGCCAGCCTCTGGATCAAGACCGTCGGAACCTCGGACGGCCTCTGCAACGGCGGGCCCGCGGCAGGCACCTGGTGGGATGAGATCGCCATCGAACTCGCCTCGAACTCCATCCTGTGAGGGCACACCGAATCCGCTCTGGGCGAGGCCACAGCCCGTAGTGTCACCCCATGACAGGTGCGCTGGCTCTGGTGACCGGATCGACGGGGTACGTCGGCGGACGACTGGTGCCGAGGCTGCTGGAGGCCGGCTACCGCGTGCGCGTGATCGTGCGGGCCCCGCAGAAGCTCACCGACGTACCGTGGGCCGGCGACGTGGAGATCGTGCAGGGCGACCTGCAGGACGCGGATGGCGTGGCCGCGGCATCCGTTGATGTCAACGTCATCTACTACCTGGTGCACTCGCTGGCGGCGCAGGGCGATTTCGAACAACTCGAGATCACGGCCGCCACCAACATCGCCACCGCGGCATCCGCTGCCGGGGTGTCCCGCATCGTCTACCTCGGCGGGCTGCATCCCGACAGCAGGAAGCTGTCACGGCACCTCCGCTCCCGCGCGGCGGTGGGGCGGATCTTGCTCGCCTCCGGCGTGCCCACCGCGGCACTGCAGGCGGGGGTGATCATCGGATCCGGGTCGGCGTCGTTCGAGATGATCCGGCACCTGACCGACGTGCTGCCGTACATGCCGGCGCCGCGCTGGGTGCGCAACAAGGTGCAGCCGATCGCCATCCGCGACGTGCTGTACTACCTGATCGCTGCAGCCGGCCTGCCCGCCTCGGTGAATCGCACCTTCGACATCGGCGGGCCGGACGTGCTGCGCTACGGCCAGATGATGAACGGATACGCCGTCGAGGCCGGCCTCGCGCAACGCCCGATCGCGGCGCTGCCGGTGCTCACGCCGTGGCTCGCCTCGCAGTGGGTGAACCTGGTGACGCCCATCCCGCGCAGGCTGGCGGTGCCGATCATCGAGTCGCTGCAGTACGACTGCGTGGTGCGCGAGCGCGACATCGACGACTACATTCCCCGGCCGGCCGAAGGACTGATCGGCTACCGCCGGGCGGTGCGACTGGCCTTGGCCAAGGTGCGGGACGCCGACGTGGAGACCACCTGGCAGAACGCCTCGGTGCACGGCGCGCCGAGCGACCCGCTGCCGAGCGACCCCGACTGGTCGGGGCACACCGTGTACACCGACCTGAAGGAGCGCGAGACGACGGCCTCGGTCGGCCAGCTGTGGAGCGTGATCGAGGGGATCGGTGGCCGCAACGGCTGGTATTCGTTCCCGCTGGCCTGGGCGCTGCGCGGCTGGTTAGACAAGCTGTTCGGGGGAGTGGGACTGCGGCGCGGACGCCGCCACGCCGACCGGTTGCACACCGGCGACGCCCTCGACTTCTGGCGCGTGGAGCAGCTGGAACGCGGCAGATCACTGCGACTGCGTGCCGAGATGCGGATGCCGGGACGCGCCTGGCTCGAGCTGGAAACCGCCCCAACCTCGACCGGCGCCCGCTACCGGCAGCGCGCGGTGTTCTTTCCGCAGGGCCTCGCCGGGCGGCTGTACTGGTACGGCATCCTGCCCTTCCACGGCGTCATTTTCACCGGCATGGCGAACCGCATCATCGCCGAGGCCGAGCGCCGCGGCGGCGAACATGTCGCCACACCGGACGCCGGCGCGGCAGTCACCGATCAACCCTCCACCGAGCAGGAGCGCGCCACCGTTACCGCTACCGGGTGACAGATGCGCAAGTAGCTTTATCAAGCTACTTGTATAATGGGGGGATGCCTGACCAGATAACCCGCGCACTATTCGAGACGTTGCACCCGCTGCTGAGACGATTGACTCTCGAACGAACGCTTTCCCCCGGCAAGGTGGGCGTGCTTCGGCATCTAGCGGAACATGGGCGCGCGACTACATCGGAATTGGCCACCGTAGTTCACATCAGCCCCCAGGCCATCTCGCTCGCGGCGCGGGAACTTGAACGACTGCGATTGGTCGTGCGGGTACCCGACGCCGAGGACCGTCGCCGGACCTGGATCGAGCTCACCGACGTGGGCCGGCAGAAGCTTGCCCAGGAGTTGGCGGCCGCTCAGGGGTGGCTTGACCAGGCAATCGCGGAGCGGTTGACGCCGGACGAACGGACGGCACTCAAGGCCGTCATCCCCATCCTCCGGAAGTTGGGATCTGAGGCATCCGTTGACTGATCGGGCTCCACGCTCGAGGTTGGTGCCGGCGCTGATCTACGCGGCGCTCTCCACCGCGATCGTGAGTTCGCTAGGCATGTTGTTGGTGCCCACTCTCTCCCGCGAGATGGATGTTTCGGTCAGCACGGCGCAGTGGATGCTCACTATCAACCTGTTGGTCGGCGCGGTCGCGACTCCCGTCATGGGCCGGCTCAGCGACGGACCCCACAAGAAGCGGCTCCTGCTGTGGGCGCTGTCGATCATCCTCGTCGGCTCCATACTGGCGGCAGTGGCACCGAACTTCACGGTATTCCTAGTGGGGCGGGCGCTTCAGGGACTCACCTACGGGATCGTTCCGGTGACGATCGCCCTCGCCCGGCGATACGTCGCGGCCGACAAAGTGCAATTCTCCATATCAAGCCTGTCAGTGACCGTGGCGACCGGGCTCGGGGTCGGCTACCCGTTGACTGGGATTATCGCGGGACTCTTCGACTTCCGCTTCGCGTTCTGGTTCGCCGCGTTGTTTGTGGTCACGGCGATTCTTGTGGTCCTTCGCATCGTGCCAGCGGGACCCGACGAGCAGGCGGCACGAGTGCCGTTCGACTACACGGGCGCGGGTCTGCTCGGTCTCGGCTTAGGCGCCCTGCTCCTCGGTGTCAGTGAGGGCCCGAACTGGGGATGGAGCTCACCGTGGACCATCGGCACCTTCGTATTCGCGGCGGTCGTCCTGACGGCCTGGGTTCGGGCGGGACTGCGGAAGCGGAATCCGTTGATCAACCTTCGTGTTCTCCGGAACGGGGAAGTGCTACTGGCCAATTGCGCGGCTATCGGGCTGGGCGCGGCCTTGTACATCGGGCTTTCGATTTCCAGCCTCATCGCGCAGGCCCCGGCTTCCACCGGCTACGGCATTGCGCTGCCCGTGTTTTGGGCCGGTTTTGTGATGTTCCCGCTGTCGGTGGGCAGCTTCAGTGCGAACCGACTCGTGCGCCGTCTGTCCCGCCGAATCAGCCTCACGACGCTGCTGCCGATCGGCGCCGGCATGATGGCGGCATCCGGAACCTTGCTCTGGTTCGCCCACACTGAGCTCTGGGAAATCCTGATCGGGATGCTGGTGTTCGGTTTGGGAGTGGGAACGAGCTATGCCGCCATGCCAGCGCTCATCGCCCGCAGCGTGGCGATCGAAGAGCTGGGCAGTTCGGTGAGCTTCAACCAGGTTCTGCGCACCGTGGGCAGCTCGTTCGGTACAGCGGTCTCGGGTGCCGTGCTCGCGGCGAACATGGCGCCGGATCTTCACCCGACCGGGGCCGGAATCAGTGCGACGCTGGCAATCGGAGCGCTGGTTTGCACGGCGGTGTTCGTCGCACTGCTCATCCGTACCCTGATCACGGAGCGACGCCGCTATATCCGGTGACTCGGTCGGCGGTCAGGTGTCGCCGAGCGGCGCGTTACCGTTACGGGGTGAGATTGTGGTCGGTGCACCCCCGTTACTTCGACCGGCAGGCGCTGACCGCCTGCTGGCGGGAGGGCTTGCTCGCGCAGGCGGTGCTGCACGCCCCAGGCCGTGGGTATTCGCGGCATCCGCAGCTCGAACGCTTCCGCGCCACGCCTGACCCGATGGCAGCGATCGGCTGCTACCTTGCCGCGATCGTCGACGAGGCCGACGCCCGCGGCTACCGGTTCGCTCGGGAGAAGATCCTGTGCCCGCCGACGAGCGCGATCGCCGTGCCGGTGCCGACCGGGCAACTGCAGTACGAGTGGGCACACCTGCTCCGCAAGCTGGAGCAGCGGAGTCCGGATGTCGCGCGCCTCTGGTCCGCGGTGGATCAGCCCGACCCGCACCCGCTGTTCACCCCGGTCGAGGGCGGCATCGCCTCCTGGGAGCGGTTGCCCGGTTAGTCGCTGCCGCGAGCGTCGTTCTCGCCGAACTCGGTGGCGCTCAGATCATTCAGGAAACGGATGACCACCTCGCGCTCATCCGGGCTGAGGCGGGCGGCGGCGTCGAAGCGCCGCGCGTGCTGGCGTCCCACCGTTTCCCTGGCGATGACGTGGGTGTGCTCGGTCACGGAGATGGCCAGCGCTCGACGGTCGGTCGCGTGCGGTGCCCGCGTGATGTGGCCGCCGCGCTCCAGCCGGTCAAGCAGCTTGGTCGTTGAGGCGCTGGAAATTCCGAGGTGCTCGGTGAGGGCGCCTGGTGTCGCGACCATGCCCTGATTCTTCGCGGCGATCAGGAACCGGATCGCCCGCATGTCGGTCTCGTTCAGCTTCATGAACTTGCGGGATGCCTCGCTCATCCGCTGCTCGGCCTGACGCCAGTCACGCACGGCATCCATCACCCGAACGATCTGGTCCATCGCGGCGTCGTCGATCCCTGCTCGATGCACCAACTGCTGACCCGGATCGGTGACGCGCGGGTCGTGCATAGAGCCGGCTATGCCCCGAGCTCGCCCGTCTTTGTCCATACCCGCAGCCTATCCGCTTGAGATAATTCATGCTAATCTACTTTCTAGTTTGGCTAGTAATAAGCGGAGATAGCTATGACACTCGACACCAGCGACAAGGTAATAGGCAACGCAATCGGCGACGCCGTAGTGCTGCTCGATGGAACCGGTGCCGCCGTCGGCACGGCTCCGAAGTCCAGTGTTCACGGGGTGGATACCGCGCTTCACCTTGCGTTTTCCTGCCACGTGCTGGATTCCTCCGGCCGCATGCTCGTCACCCGCCGCGCGCTCGGCAAGGCCACCTGGCCGGGCGTCTGGACCAACTCGTTCTGCGGACATCCGCAGCCTGCCGAACCCGTGATGTCGGCCGTGCACCGCCGTGCCGCCTACGAGCTCGGGATCCGAATCAGCGATGTGCAGCTCGAACTACCGCTCTTCCGCTACCGCGCCACCGACGCATCCGGCATCGTCGAGAACGAGATCTGCCCGGTCTATGTCGCCCACACCGACGATGTTCCTGTCCCGCACCCGCACGAGGTGATGGACTTCGCCTGGGTGATTCCGTCGGCGCTCGGCGCGTCGATCCGGTTGACGCCCTGGGCGTTCAGCCCGTGGCTGGTCATGCAGGCGCAGCTGCTGTCGCTGCTCGGCGGCAGCCCGCAGGCCAGCGACGGCGACTACCTGAACACGGGACTGTCTCAGCCATGAGCACGACGACTCCCACCCGCGAACTCGACGGTGCCAGCGCCGTCGGGGTTCGCCTGCAGAAATTCTTCGACGACCAGATTCGCAAGGCCGCCGCACACGGGCCCGAGTACCAGCGCCTGTGGCAGGCGGCCCGCGACGCGAGCGTGGGCGGCAAGAAACTGCGTCCGGCGCTCGTGATCACCGTGTACCGTGCTCTGGGCGGCACCGACATTGATGCGGCGCTCGCCGCGGCCAGCGCCTTCGAACTGCTGCACACCGCGCTGCTCATGCACGACGACGTGATCGACCGTGACCTGGTGCGCCGCGGCAGCCCGAACGTCGCCGGGGTGTTCACCGCCGACGCGCTCGAGCACGGAGTGGATGGCGCCGCCGCATCGGTCTGGGGTGAGGCATCCGCGATCCTCGCCGGCGACCTGCTGATCCACGCCGCGCAGAGGCTGATCGCGGCCCTTGACACCGACAACGATCGACGGATGGCTGTGCTCGACGTGTTCGACGAGGCGGTCTTCACTGTGACCGCCGGCCAGCACGCCGACGTGTCTTTCGCCAGCCGGATCGTGCGCCCGGGCACCGCCGACATCCTCGCCATGATCGAGAACAAGACCGCCAGCTACTCGTTCATCGCACCGCTGGTCGGGGGAGCGGTGCTCGCTGGGGCGACCGACGCCGACGTGCGGTCGTTGCGCGAGTTCGGCCGGCACGTGGGCGTGGCCTTCCAGTTGCGCGACGACGTGCTCGGCGTGTTCGGCGTCGAAGAACTGACTGGCAAGAGCACGCTCAGCGACCTGCGCGAGGGCAAACAGACTCTGCTGGTCGGTTACGCCAGCACCACCGAGGCGTGGCAGCGCGTGGCGCCGCTGTTCGGACGCCCCGATATGTCCGAGGCGGATGCCGCGGATCTGCGAGCTGCGCTGGAGGCGAGCGGTGCCCGGCGGTTCGTTGAGTCGGTGATTGCCGATCAGGCGGACCGCGCCACCCAGGTGCTCGCCGAGTCGGCGCTGCCCGATCACCTGCGCGCCGATCTCGCCGACGTGGTGCGACGCTGCGTGGAGCGCGAATGGTGAGCCGGCCGCAGGCCACCGGGCTCGCGCTCTATTCGCGTGCCGCGCACGACAGTGCCGCACGGGTGATCGGCGCGTACTCCACGTCGTTCGGCCTGGCGACGAGGCTGCTCGCCCCGTCGGTGCGCCCGCACGTCGAGAACATTTACGCTCTGGTGCGGGTCGCCGACGAGATCGTGGATGGCTCCGCCGAGCAGGCCGGGCTCGATGTCGCCGCCCAGCGTGAGTTGCTCGATGCGCTCGAGGTCGAGACCGAGCGGGCCATCCGGCTCGGCTACAGCGCCAACCTGGTGGTGCACTCGTTCGCCCAGACCGCCCGCGAGACGGGGATCGGTAGCGATCTCACCGCCCCGTTCTTCTCCTCGATGCGCCGCGACCTCAGCCCCGTCGCGTTCACCGAGCAGGAACTGCGCGACTACATCTACGGGTCAGCCGAAGTGGTCGGGCTGATGTGCCTGCGCGTGTTCCTCGCCGGTGAGACCGTCCCCGCCGCCGAGCGGCACCAGTTGGAGCATGGCGCCCGCCGGCTCGGGGCGGCCTTCCAGAAGATCAACTTCCTGCGCGACCTCGCCGACGATTTCGGCACCCTCGGCCGCCGCTACTTTCCCGACATCGACCCCGGCCATTTCACCGAGGAACAGAAGCTTGCGCTCGTGGCCGACATCGAGCAGGATCTCGCGGCCGCCCGGGCCGTGATCCCGCAACTGCCGCCCGGATGCCGCCGGGCCATTGTCGCCGCGCACGCACTGTTCTCCGTGCTCACCGGGCGGGTGCGTGCTACCCCGGCATCCGATCTGTTGCGTACCAGGGTCAGCGTTCCGACCGCGGTGAAGCTCGGCATCCTGCTGCGGTCGATGTCTGCCCGTCAGGTTCGGGGGCTCGAATCATGACCGGTGCCACAACCGCGGTCGTGATCGGCGGCGGCATTGCCGGGCTTGCCACCGCGGCGCTACTCGGCCGCGAGGGCTACCAGGTGACGCTGCTCGAGGCGCAGCCTGAGGTGGGTGGCCGCGCGGGCAGCTGGGAGCACGCCGGGTTCCGATTCGACACCGGACCGTCCTGGTACCTGATGCCGGAGGTGTTCGACCACTTCTTCAAGCTGCTCGGCACCTCCGCCGCCGAGCAGCTTGAGCTGCGCAGGCTGGACCCGGGTTACCGCGTGTTCTTCGAGAAGCATGACGACAGCCTCGACATCCACGCCGATCGCGAACGCACGCTCGCCGCGTTCGAACTGATCGAACCCGGCTCGCGGGCCGCGATCGCGCGCTACCTGGCCTCTGCCAAGGACACCTACCGGATGGCGACCAGTCGCTTCCTCTATGGCACCTTCGCTTCATACCGGCCGTTGCTGACCCGCGACGTGCTGCGCCGCAGCGGCCGCCTCGCCCGCCTGTTGCTGCAGCCCCTTGACCGTTTCATCGGCCGCTATGTTTCGGATCACCGCATCCGCCAGGTGCTCGGCTACCCGGCGGTGTTCCTCGGCTCCTCGCCATATGCCACTCCGAGCATGTACCACCTGATGAGCCATCTCGACTTCGAAGACGGCGTCTACTACCCGCTCGGCGGCTTCACCGAGGTGATCGCCAGCATTGCCCGGCTGGCCGAGGGCGAAGGCGTTCAGATCGTCACCGACGCCACGGTCACCGCCATCACGGTCGAGAGCACGGATGAGAAGCCCAGCGGCGTGCGGGCCAGCGGCGTGCGGTACGTGGATGCGGTAGGGATCGAGCAGCACATCGCCGCCGACATCGTGGTGTCGGCGGCGGACCTGCACCACACCGAGACGCAGTTGCTGCAGCCCGAGCACCAGAGCTACCCGGAGTCGTGGTGGAACACCCGGGTCGCCGGTCCCGGTGCGGTGCTGGTGATGCTCGGGGTGCGCGGCCACATCCCGGAGCTCGCGCACCACAGCCTGTTCTTCACCGACGACTGGCGCGACAACTTCGGCCGCATCTTCAGCGACACCCCGTCGATCCCGACACCCGCGTCGATCTATGTCTGCAGGCCGGGAGCCACCGACGACTCGGTCGCGCCCGACGGCGACGAGAACCTGTTCGTGCTGGTGCCGCTGCCCGCCGACCCATCCATCGGCGGCGGCGGGGTGGCCGGTACCGGTGACGACGCGGTCGAGAAGGTTGCGGATGACGCCATCCGACAGATCAGCGAGTGGGCCGGCATCCCGGACCTCGCCGACCGCATCGTGGTCAGGAAGACGGTAGGTCCCGCCGACTTCGCCGATACCCTCAACTCGTGGAAGGGCAGCGCCCTCGGGCCGGCACACGTGCTGAAGCAGAGCGCGTTCCTGCGGGGCAAGAACGTGTCCTCCAAGGTGCAGGGTTTGCTCTACGCCGGCTCCAGCACGGTGCCCGGAATCGGACTGCCGATGTGCCTGATCAGCGCCGAACTCGTGGTGAAGCGGTTGCGCGGTGACGTCAGCACCACGCCGCTGCCGGAGCCGCTGCGAGAGCCTGTGTCGGAGCCGCTGCGATGAGCGCTATCTACCTGCTCACGTTGCTCGCCGCGCTTGGCTGCATGGTGCTGCTCGACCGCCGGTTCACGCTGTTCTTCTGGCGCGACCCGGTGCGGGCCGCACTGGTGACCGGAGCCGGGCTGGCCTTCTTCCTGCTCTGGGACGTGCTCGGCATCAGCCTCGGAATCTTCTTCCGGGCCGAGTCCGCGATCGTGACCGGAATCCTCCTCGCACCGGAGCTGCCGGTGGAAGAGGTGCTGTTCCTGATCTTTCTCTGCTACCTCACGATGGTGCTGCTGCTCGGGTCCGAGCGGATGTTTGCGGCCAGCCGGAGAGTTGCCGCCGGCCGGAAGGTGCGCCGATGACGTACCTGTTGCTGTGCGCCGGGTTCCTGGCCGCCGCGGCCGCCATGATGGCGATTGCGGTCACCCGCACCAAGGACCGCGGCGCGGTGGTCACTCGCTGGGCGGGCGCCGTCGCCCTGGCCGCGGTGGTCGTGCTGCTGCTGACCGCGGTGTTCGACAACCTGATGATCGCCGTCGGCCTGTTCGCGTACGAGCCCGAACACATCAGCGGCATCCTGATCGGCCGGGCGCCGATTGAGGACTTCGCGTATCCGCTGGCCGCGGTGTTGCTGCTGCCGGCACTCTGGCTGCTGATCGGCCCCCGCGACAGGCGACACCATGGGTCGTGAGCGCCGCGTGGGCCTGCTGGGCCAGCTGATCGTGTCATCCCGACCGATCAGCTGGATCAACACCGCGTTCCCGTTTGCCGCCGCCTACTACCTGACCGCCCGCGAGATCGACCTCACGTTGGTGATCGGCACCCTGTTCTTCTTGGTTCCCTACAACCTGGCGATGTACGGCATCAACGACGTGTTCGATTACGCGTCGGATGTCGCCAACCCACGCAAGGGCGGGGTGGAGGGTGCCCTGCTGGCGCCGACGGTGCACCGCACCACCCTGATCGCCGCGGTGGCCCTCGCCGTGCCATTCGTGGTGCTGCTGGTGTTGCTCGGATCGCCGGCGTCCTCGCTGGTGCTCGCCGTCAGCCTGTTCGCGGTGGCCGCGTACTCGGTGCCGGGGTTGCGCTTCAAAGAGATCCCGTTCCTGGACTCCGTGACCTCCAGCACCCACTTCGTCAGCCCCGCCGTGTTCGGTCTGGTACTCGCCGGAGCCGAGTTCACCCCCGCACTGTTCGCCGTCGTCGTCGCATTCTTCCTCTGGGGGATCGCCAGCCACGGGTTCGGCGCGGTGCAGGACATCATCCCCGACCGGGAAGGCCAGATCTCGTCGATCGCGACGGTGCTCGGCGCTAGCCGCACCGTGCGCTTCGCGTGCGGCGCGTGGCTGCTCGCCGGGCTGTTGATGCTCGTCACCGCCTGGCCCGGCCCGCTGGCCGCGCTGCTGGTGATCCCGTACCTGGCCGTCGTGGTGCCGTTCTGGCGTCTAAGCGACACGCAGTCCGCGAACGCCAACCGCGGCTGGAAACAGTTCCTGTGGATCAACTACGCGGTCGGATTCTTCGTCACCATGCTGCTGATCGGCTATGCCGCCATGACCCCATAACCCCGCGACAGCATGACCAGGTAGGCAGAAACCACCCTGAGGAAAGAAACGGACACACCCCTGATGACCCGTGGGAGCACCCTCACCACCACCCCGCCGAAATCGCGCGTGCCACGATGGCTGCGCGCCCTGATCCCGGCCGTGCTGATCCTGGTCTGGCTCACCGCGGCGGCCATCGGCGGACCGTACTTCGGCCGGGTCGACGAGGTGTCCTCGAACGACCAGACCACCTACCTTCCGGCCAGTGCCGACGCCACCGAGGTGCAGGCGCTGCTGCCAGAGTTCAGCGACAGCGACGCCATCCCCGCGATCGTGCTGTACAGCGCGGAGCGCGACCTGACCGAGGCCGACCTCGCCGACATCGGCGCCGCGTCGGAACGGTTCGCCGACCTCGCCGGGGTGAGCGGTGACGTGTCCCCGGCGATCGCCTCGGACGACGCCCGGGCCGCGCAGGTGTTCGTGCCGATCAGCCGCCACGGCACCGTGTCAGATTCGGTCGCCGAGCTGCGGGATGCCGCCAACCAGACTCTGCCCGATGGTGTCACCGTGTACGTGACGGGACCGGCCGGGTTCACCAGTGACCTCGTCGCGGCGTTCGGCGGAATCGACGGGCTGCTGCTGCTGGTGGCGCTCGTCGCCGTGTTCGTCATCCTCCTGCTGGTGTACCGGTCGCCATTGCTGCCGCTGATCGTCCTCGGCACCAGCATGTTCGCCCTCTGCGTGGCGCTGCTCTCGGTCTGGTGGCTGGCCAAAGCGGGCATCGTGCTGCTCAGCGGCCAGACCCAAGGCATCCTGTTCATCCTCGTGATCGGGGCCGCCACCGACTACTCGCTGCTATACGTCTCCCGCTACCGGGAGGCGCTGCGCACGCACCAGACGAGGTGGCACGCCACCTGGGCGGCGCTGAAGGGCGCGTTCGAGCCGATCCTCGCCTCCGGTGGCACCGTGATAGCCGGTCTGCTCTGCCTGCTACTGAGCGACCTGAACTCCAACAAGGCACTTGGGCCGGTGGCATCCATCGGCATCGTGTTCTCGATGATCGCCGCGCTCACCCTGCTTCCGTCGCTGCTGCTCTGGGCCGGGCGTGCGGCGTTCTGGCCGCGCCGCCCCAAGTTCGAGCCGGAGCACGCGTCCGATCCGGAACAGCAGATGCCGACCACGGGTGTCTGGGCGTGGCTGTCCCGCCTCATCGCACGGCGGCCGCGCGTTATCTGGATCAGCACCACGCTGGTGCTGCTGGTGGCGTGCCTCGGTGTGCTGCAGCTGAAGGCCGATGGAGTGCCGTCGAGCGACCTGATCCTGGCCGAATCGGAGGCCCGCGACGGGCAGACCGCTCTGGGGGAGCACTTCCCGGGCGGTTCGGGCAGCCCGGCCTACGTCGTGGTCGCGGAGGACGCGCTCGACGACGTCGTCACCGCCCTGCTGGGCAGCGACGGCATCGACTCGGTGTCGGTGCTCAGTGCCGACTCGCCGAGCGGCAGTGCGCCGGTGACGGATGCCGGCATCCAGGCGTTCGCCCCTCCCGGAACGCCGGCACCGCAACCCACCGTGGTCGATGGTGAGGTGATGCTGCAGGCGACGCTGACGGATGCCGCGGACTCGTCGGCTGCGGAACAGACGGTGCGCGACCTGCGTGCCGAGTTTGGCGATCAGGCGCTGATCGGTGGGGTGACCGCCACCGCGATCGACTCGAACGACGCGTCAATCCACGACCGCAACACCATCATCCCGATCATCCTCGGTGTGATTCTCGTCATTCTGATGCTGTTGCTCCGGTCGGTCCTCGCCCCGGTGCTGCTGGTGCTCACCGTGGTGCTGTCGTTCGGTGCCGCCATGGGTGTGTCGGCGGTGGTGTTCAATCAGGTGCTCGGCTTCCCGGGCGCAGACCCGGCTGTGCCGCTGTACGGTTTCGTGTTCCTGGTGGCGCTCGGCATTGACTACAACATCTTCCTGATGACCCGGGTGCGTGAGGAATCGCTGAAACACGGCACCCGCACCGGCATCCTGCGCGGACTGGCGATCACCGGCGGGGTGATCACCTCGGCCGGTCTGGTGCTCGCTGCCACGTTCGCGGCGCTCGGCGTGATCCCGATCTTGTTCCTGGCGCAGCTGGCGTTCATCGTGGCGTTCGGGGTGCTGCTCGACACGATCGTGGTGCGCTCGCTGCTGGTGCCGGCGCTGTCGTACGACATCGGGCGGTACATCTGGTGGCCGTCGAAGCTCGGTCGCGCAGCCGACGGTACAGCGAGCGGCTCAGCCCGCGGCCCCGCGAGCGGCTCAACGGGCGACTTCCAGCCCGTTCGCGAGGTTGTGACGTCGCCGCAATCCGCCCGTAACAGCGAAACCCTCATGGTTAACCATGAGACGAAACGCGAGAGTCCCAGCGACAGCTGACCTGCTGTGCGAGGTGTGTGGGCGGCTTCCCGAACCGGCGAAGACCCGCCTCACCCTGGCGCAGGTGGCCACCATCCTGCCGATCGAACTGCTGGTGCACGCCCTGGTGGTGGGAACCCACCTACCGTTCCTGATCAAGGTCGCCGTGCTGACGGTGACCGCGACCTTGCTGGTGATCTGGGTGGCGGAGCCGTCGGTGAAGCGGCTGCTGCGCGGGTGGCTGCACGCGCCGGCGCTGCGTGGTCGGCGCCGGTTGGATGATTCGCCGGCGCTGTGGAGGGTGCGCACCACTCTTCCGGACAGGCCGGGTGCCCTGCAACGGATGACACGGGTGCTCGCCCGGGCGGACATCAACATCCTCAGCATCCACTCCCACCTGGTCGACGGCGGAGTTCTCGACGAGTTCGTGCTCGAGGCGCCGGAGGCGATCACCGAGCAGCACATTCTCGACGCGCTCGAGGATGGTGGAGGCCGCGACACTGGCGTCTGGTCGACCACGGCCCTCGCGCTCGCTGACGGGCAAACCCGGGTGCTCAGCATCGCCGCGCGGATCGCCGGCGACTCCACTGAGCTGCCGCTGGCGATCGCCGAGATGCTGGGCGCGCGGGTCACAGACGGCGCGACGGTCGTAGTACCGGATGCCGCGGACCGTACGACGCTCAAGGTGCCGACGACCGACCGCGGGCCGATGATCTTCTCCCGGCCGGGCGAACCCTTCACCCTGGCCGAGTCGGCGCGTGCCCACCGGCTGGCCGAGCTGGCCGAAATCGTGGAGCTCACCGCCGCAACCCGCAACCGCCGAGGCTAACTGCGGTTAGCGCGGCGGCTGCGCGCCCACGTGCTGCACCGCGTCGGCGCCGGCTGCCACCCCGGCGAGCACCGCGGCGTCCAGATCCTGGCCGTCCGCCAGCCGGGCCACCAGCGCACCGACGAACGCGTCGCCGGCCCCGGTGGTGTCGAGAACGGTCACCCGCTGGGCATCGACGTGGCGCACGCCGTCGGCGTCGGCGACCACCACTCCGGCGGCGCCGAGCGTGATCACCACCGACCGGCTCATCTCGAGTAGTGCACGGGCGACGGATGCCGCGGACTCCGGCGAGCTGACCGGCTGGCCCGCCAGCAGGCTCGCCTCGCTCTCGTTCACCACGAGCGGATCGGCGAGGCCGAGCAGCTCGGCGGGGACCGCCCGCGCGGGGGAGAGGTTCAGCACGAACCGGCCGCCCGCTTCCGCGACGGCCACCGCGCCCGCCTGCACCACCTCGAGGGGGATCTCGAGTTGCGCCAGTAGCACGGTGCCCGGCGCGCTCGCCGCGGACACCGCCATCGCTGCGGCCGTCACGTCCAAGTCGCCATTGGCCCCTGGCACCACCACGATGGTGTTCTCGCCCGCCTCGGACACCGTGATCAGCGCTATCCCGGTGGGCTGTTCCGCCACCCGAACCACGCCAGAGACATCCACCCCGCCGCCGGCGAGGTCGGCGAGCAGCTCGTCGCCCGCGACATCCGTCCCCAACGCCGCGACGAACAGCGGCCGGATTCCGGCGCGCGCGGCCGCCAGTGCCTGATTCGCCCCCTTCCCACCGGTGCCGGTCACCAGCCGGGAACCGAGCAGGGTTTCGTCAGGGAGCGGATGCCGCGGCACCAGCACGGTGAGGTCACGATTGGCGGAGCCGAGCACTATTAGGCGAGAGGTCATGGATTCACTGTGGCAGATCGTAGGCTGGCGGCATGAGCTCCGAATCGCCCGGCTCCCTTACGGTCGCCGTCGTCCAGTTCGCGCCGACCACGAATGGGGGAGCGAACATCGAACAGATCGCTGAGTTCGTGGCCCGAGCGGTCGACCGCGGAGCCGACCTCGTGGTGTTCCCCGAGTACTCGTCGTACTTCTCCGCCGAGATGGGTCCGGACTGGCTGGCGGCCGCCGAGCCGCTCGACGGTCTCTTCGTCAGCGAGCTGGCCGCGATCGCCGCCGCGCAGCAGGCGCACATCGCCGCGGGAGTGGTCGAGGCGACCGACGGCACCCGCTTCTCGAACACCGTCGTGGTGGTCGATGCTGCAGGCTCGCTCGTCGCCACCTCCCGCAAGCTGCACCTGTACGACGCGTTCGGGCATCGGGAAAGCGACTACGCGGTCGCCGGTCCGATCGTCGACCCCGAGTTGTTCGAGATCCGAGGCATACAAATTGGTGTGCAGACCTGCTACGACCTGCGCTTTCCCGAAGTCACCAGGCGGCTCGTCGACGCCGGTGCCGACCTGGTGCTGGTGCCGAGCGAGTGGGTGCGCGGCCCGCTGAAGGAACACCAGTGGCGCACCCTGGTCACGGCGCGGGCGCTGGAGAACACCATCTACATCGCCGCGGCCGACCACGCGCCGCCTATCGGGGTGGGCAACAGCATGATCGTCGACCCGATGGGAGTCGCGCTAGCCAGCATCGGCGACGATCCAGGGATCGCCCTCGCCGAGGTGTCGCTCGAGCGCATCGAGTCAGTGCGCGAGGTGAACCCTGCGCTCAGCCTTCGCCGCTTCCGGGTTGTGCCCGTCGGGTAACGCGCTCAGGGTTCGAAGCGAAACGCGGATGCGCGGATCTCGGCGTTCATCTCATCCCTCGCCGCGCGCATGAGAGCCAGCGTGGTCTCAGTCTCGAGCGAGGCGCCGCGCGAGGCGGGCACGCAGAGCGCGAACGCCGCGAGAACGGAGCCGGAGGCGCTCTGCAGGGACATGCCGAGGGCATGCAGGCCTGCCTCGGTCTCGTCCCTGTTCAGCGCGTAGCCGCGCTGACGGACCTCCTCGAGGGCCGACAGGAATCGGACGAAGTCGAGCTCCGACATGTGCGTCCCCGCCAGTTGGGAGGACTGGCTCCGGTAGAGCCTCTCCAGCAGGGAGCGGTCGTGCTCGGCGAGGATCGCCTTGCCGCCCGAGGTGCGACGCGCGTCTTGGACAAGCCCCATCCGGTCGCCGACGCGGAGCGGTTGCGTTCCCTCGATCGACAGGATGACGCGGGTGCGGGTGCCTGTGCGGAACATGAGGCTCACGGTCTCGTCGAGCCGCTCGGCGAGCAGCTCCAGGTGGGGCGCGACGAGCGACTTGAGGGTTCGGGTCCAGGGGGAACTTGTCGGTCCGATTCCCAGCGAAGGGCCGGGGATGTAGGTGCGGGTCGCGTCCTGTGCGGCGAAGTCTCGGTAGACGAGCATCGACAGCAGGCGGTGCGCGGCCGACGGGGAGATCTGCAGCTCCCGTGCCACGTCCGAGAGTCGAGCGCCCCCGGTGTCGCGTAGCAGCTGGATGATTCTCAGAACGTGGTCGACCGAGCTCAACGCGTAGCGGGGGCGTTGGTACGGGGCCTGGTGATCGGTCATGCGGGGGTCGTCCGGTCTTTCGTGGGGTGCGTTGCCACTGTAAGCCACCGAGGAAACGCCGATGCCCCGGCTCGCACACGCGGGCCGGGGCATCGGATGTTTCAGAGTGCTCAGCTGATGTCGTTGAGCTCAGCGCGGTGGTTGTCCTTGAGCCAGCGCACGAACAGCAGTGACATCAGGAGGACCGCCACGTTGACCACGGCGATCACCCAGAAGTCACCGTTCGCCGCGAGGGCCGCCGCGACCATGGGGGCCGGGGCAGAGAACAGCACCTGCGAGAACGAGAGCGACAGCGCGGATCCCGAGAATCGCATGTTGGTCGGGAACTGCTCGGCGTACAGGGCAGGCTGCGAGCCGAACTCGAACTGTACGCCGCTGATCGCCCCGGCGACCGTGAGGATGATGAGGAACATGCTGCCGGTCGAGGCCGCCGGGAAGAAGGCTGCGACGGCGATGATCTGCACGATGATCGCTATTGCGAGCACCGGCTTGCGGCCGATCCGGTCGCTCACCCAGCCGCCGAACAGGCCGGCGCAGACCGAGATCCCGTTCGCGACCAGAATGATCACGAAGGCGTCGGCCTTGCTGAAGCCGGCGTTGGCCGTGAGGTAGTTCAGGCCATAGACGGCCATCGTGTAGAAGGTCACGTTCGAGCCGGCACGCACGAACATCAGCTTCACGATCGTCCAGGGGTGGGCCTTGAGCACCTGCAGGCCGTTCACCGACTTCGTCGTCGCAGCCTTGTACTCGACGAACACTGGGGTCTCCTCGAGCCGGAAGCGGATGTACAGGCCGACGAGCACGAGGAGGGCGCTGAGGAGGAATGGGATGCGCCATCCCCAGTCCTGGAAT
Source organism: Salinibacterium sp. ZJ450 (assembly GCF_011751885.2). NCBI lineage: Bacteria > Bacillati > Actinomycetota > Actinomycetes > Micrococcales > Microbacteriaceae > Ruicaihuangia > Ruicaihuangia jiafui. Next base: position 2,327,655 of record NZ_CP061771.1, on the reverse strand, counting down.
GCCGCCTCGCTCAGTGTCGCCGTGAGCACGACGAGGGTCACATTGGCGAGCACCTGGCTGAGCGGTGAGCCGATGTTGATGAAGGCGCCGAAGCGGCCGCGCTGGTTCGCTTTGGCGTGCTCGAGCGTCATCAGCTGTGCGCCGGTTGCCTCACCGCCCAGCGAGAAGCCCTGCAGGAAGCGAAGGCTCACGAGGATGACCGCGATGCCGAGTCCCTGGTTGGCCGGGAGGAGCCCGATCGCAACCGAACTGACCCCCATGAGGATGAAGGTTCCGAGCAGGACGGGACGCCTGCCGTACTTGTCGCCGAAGTACCCGCAGACGATGGCGCCGAGCGGGCGAGCGAGGAAGCCCACCCCGAATGTCGCAAACGACGCGATGAGCGAGCCGGCCTCTCCAAGGTCGGAGAAGAAGAGCGCGGGAAAGATCGTCGCCGACAGCGCGCCGTACAGCGCGAAGTCGAACCATTCGAGCGCTGATCCCAGCGTGCCGCTGGCGAGTGCCCTCCGGCGCTGGGTCTTGTTCGCGGCGCTGCGAACTGTGGGACTGCCCGTCGCCGGTGGCGTGGAGTCCAGGACGTCGCTGGTCATGGTGCAACCTCTCGTTCATGGGCAACTCTGCCCGGCCCTCAAAGTAGCGGCGCGCGCGGATCGCTCAAAGTTGCTTTCTGCCATGAAGAAAGGTGCGCAACTTCTGCTATCTGGAAAGCAATTGAGGTGCTCGACGCGTGCTCGCTTATGTTCGACGCGAGTCCCGATTCCAAGATGACGAACACGCGAGGTAGCGATGACTGGGCAATGGTCGACCGAAATAGTCGTTCTGGGCGGGGGCCTCGCGGGGCTCCGCGCAGCATCGGTGGCGGCCGAGGCCGGACGTCGTGTCGTACTCATCGAGAAGCGTGATCGCCTCGGTGGCTCCGCCGCGCTCTCGGCAGGAATGTTCTGGACCGCGCCCGACCTTGAGTCGTATCGCGCGAGGGTGCCGGCGGGCAACGTCGCACTCGGCGAGCGCGTGATCTCGGACTACGACGCGAACCTGGACGCCATCCGCCGAAGCGGCGTGTTCGTCTCTGACCAGTCCACCGACGACGTCATGGGCTTCGGCCGAGGTTTCACATTTGACGTGAAGGCCTACCTCGGGCATCTAGAGGAGCGGCTTCTGAAGGCCGGGGGAGAGATCCGAACGGGCCTGCGGGTGCGCGCCATCGAGCCCTCGGCGATCCAGCGCTACCGTCTCGTCATCGAATCGGATGAGGGCGAGGCCAATCTGGAGACGAATGCGATCGTGTTCGCAACCGGCGGATTCCAGGGGTCGCCCGGTGCACGCGCGACATGGATGCCGGATGTCGGGGAGGACATCCTTCTGCGGTCGAATCCGGGGAGCACCGGGGACGGCCTGAGGCTCGCATCCGAGCTCGGTGCCGCGACCGCGGGCGACCTCGGTACCTTCTACGGCCACCTGATCTCGCATCCCGTGTCGGGCTTCATCCCCGACCGTTTCATGCTCTTCTCCCAGTACTACTCGAACCACGGGATCCTCGTGGCCGCCGACGGCCGGAGGTTCGCTGACGAGTCGCGCGGCGACGAACTGCTCAACCAGGACCTTGCGGAGCTCGACGGGATGCGGGCGTTCCTGATCGTCGACCACGAGACGCGCTCGACGTACGGCGCATCCGAGCCCTTCGCGAACTTCGGACGCCTCGATCGCTTCGAGTTCGCAGTCGAGCACGGTGCGCGGCACGCCGTCGCCGACACGCTGGACGCTCTCGCCGTCGCCCTCGGGACGCTCGGCGTCGACGAGGGACAGCTGCGCCGCACCCTTGCCGGTGACGTCGGCGTCTCGACGCTCGCCAGTCGGGTCTCCGGCTCCGAACCTCCCACAGCAGCCCAGCTCGGGCTCCTGCGGAGCGGGCCCTTCTACGCCTTGGAGGTGCAGCCGGCGGTCACCTTCACACTCGGCGGCATCGCGATCGATGCCGCGACCCGGGTGATCGCCGCCTCGGGTTCGCCCCTCGACGGCGTCTTCGCCGCGGGGGCAGACATCGGCGGGCTCTCCAACTACGGCTACGTGGGCGGGCTTGCTCCCGCGCACATCACGGGCTCGATCGCGGGCGTCGAGGCGGTGGCGTCATGCTGAGGAAGCGGATCGCTCTTCTCGAGAGGCGCGACGACCTGTCCTTCGAAGAGTTCGACGAGCACTGGGCGACGCCCCACGCCGAGATCATCTCCCGGCTACCCGGCCTTCAGGAATACGTGCAGAACTCCGTACTCGATTGGTGGAGGTCGGGCGACGCATCGGGCGTCGACGGCATCGTGGAGGTCTGGTTCGATGACGGTGTCGTCACCTCCCCTGAGCAGCACACGTCGATGACCCAGCAGGATGACGAGGTCAGGTTCATCCGCACCCTGACGGCGGTCACGGTGACGGATCGTCGCTCCTACAGTTCAGATGACAAGGTGTGGATCCTCGCGCCCGCGTCCCTCACCGGGATACCGGGCCTGCCGTTGCCGGATGACGCCATCGTCTGCAGCCCGGAACCGGATGCCGTGCTCATGGAGCGTCCGCGCCTGCGGCGAGATGCAGCTGCGCCGAGCACCGTGATCATCCTCCCGGTCGCGCGGGCGCAGGCGGTTGCGCTGTTCGACGCAGTCGTGGCGGCGTTCACCGAGAGCGGGGCCCCGGACGGGTTGCGGGTCCTGCGTACCACGACGAGACGCATCCGCTGACGTGAATCCGGCGCGCTACGCGGCGAGCCGTGCCAGCTGTGAGGCGGCCTGCTCGAGCACCGGCACCTTCTTGCAGAAGGCGAAGCGCACCAGCGACGCGAAGTCGGCCTTGTTCTCGTGGGAAACGAACGCGCTGATCGGCACGCCGACAACCCCGGCGAGTTCCGGCAACCGGCGGCAGAGGTCCGCGGCATCCGCGAAACCCAGCGGCGCGGCATCCGCCACCACGAAGTACGAGCCCTGCGGCTGCGACACGGTGAAGCCGGCCTTGACGAGCCCGGCCGACAGGATGTCGCGCTTGGCGCGGAGCGTCCAGGCGAGGTCGGTGAAGTAGGAGTCGGGCAGGCCGAGGCCCACCGCGATGGCCGGCTGGAACGGGGCGCCATTGGTGTAGGTGAGGAACTGCTTGACGGCGTTGATCGCCTCGACCAGCTCCGGTGTGGCGGTGAGCCAGCCGATCTTCCAGCCGGTGGTGCTGAACGTCTTGCCGGCGCTGGAGATGGTGATCGTGCGCGACGCCGCGCCCGGCAGGGTCGCGACCGGGATGTGCTGCTGCCCGAAGGTGAGGTGCTCGTACACCTCGTCGGTCACGATCAGCGCGTCGTGCCGTTCGGCGAGCTCGACGATGAGCTGCAGGGTCTCGCGGGACAGCATCGACCCTGTGGGGTTGTGCGGGTTGTTGACCAGGATGATGCGGGTGGCGTCAGTGACGGTGCGGCGCAGGTCATCGTGATCGGGTTGGAACTCGGGCGCCCGCAGCGGCACGGTGCGGTGCACGGCACCGGCAAGGGCGATCGTTGCCCCATACGAGTCGTAGAACGGCTCGAAGGTGGCCACCTCGTCGCCGGTCTCCAGCAGTGCCAGCAGGGTGGCGGCCAGGGCCTCGGTGGCGCCCGCGGTGACCAGCACCTCGCGGTCGGCATCGACGTCGAGCCCGTAGAACCGCTTCTGGTGCGCCGCGATCGCCTCGCGCAGCACCGGCATGCCGGCGCCTGGCGCGTACTGGTTCACTCCGTCGCTGATCGCCTGCCGGGCCGCTTCCAGCACTTCGGCCGGGCCGTCCTCGTCGGGGAAGCCCTGGCCGAGGTTGATCGCCCCGGTGCGGCTCGCGAGCGCGGACATTTCCGCGAAGATAGTAGGGCGGGTTTTCCCATCGGTGCCGATCAACATGGCACCGTGGGCGGCACGCTGCCAGGCTCCGGAAACAGTCACCAGGCAAATTTACCGCCTCGGCTTGCGCCCGCATGTCGAACCATTGGCCAGACGCATAGAAAACGACCAGCTGGCTCACAGGAACGGCTTGCAGAAAGCACAGCTTGGCCGGACAAGCTGATGTCGCTTTGAAAGGAGCACCACGATGACGAACCTCCCTGCGACCCCCGATGACCGTCCGGTGACGCCAGAGGGCGGCGACCAGCCGATCGCTCCTGAGCAGCCCGAGACCCCCCAGCAGCCGCCGGCCGCTCCCGAGCCGCCCGCAGCACCCGAACCGCCGCGGCCGCTTGAGTACAACACCGCGCCGGTCGCCGAGCCTGCGGCATCCGTGGAGCCCGCTGCGCCCGCGACGTCCGCGCCCATCGTGCCGCCCACGCAGACCGCGCCGTTTGTGGCCCCTGCCGCGGCGCCCGCCCAGCCCCGTTACGGCCAGTACGCCCCGCCGTCGGCTGCGCCCGCCGCCGCGCACACTCAGACGTCCCAGCAGGCCGGGCCGAGCACACCGCACGCGACGCAGCCCACCCAGCCGTACCCCGGCCAGGGGCAGTGGTCGGGTGCCACCCCTCCCGGCGGCGGCGATGTTCCCCCGAACAAGTCCGCGAAGCGCGGCTCGACGATCCCGTTCGTGGCCGCACTCGCGGTCGGTGCGCTCGTCGGTGGGGTGTCCGGTGCCGGTGTCACTCTCTGGGCCACGAATCAGAACGACGAGAGCACGGTCGTCGGCAGCGCCAACCCCGGCACCGTCACCATCAACAACGCGGATGAGGCCACCCTGGTCAGCGCGGTGGCAGCCAAAGCGTCACCGAGTGTTGTCACCCTCAGCGTCACGTCCGACGCCGGGCAGGGAACCGGCTCCGGCGTGGTCATCGACAACGAGGGACACATCCTCACGAACACGCACGTGGTCACCCTCGACGGGGCCGCCGGAGCTCCCACCGTGCAGGTGCAGACCTACGACGGCCAGTTGCTCACCGCGACCGTGGTCGGAACCGACCCGATCTCCGACCTCGCCGTGATCAAAGTCGACCCGAGCGCCAAGCTCCCGGCGATTGAGTTCGCCGACTCCAGCGACCTCAACGTAGGAGACACTGCGATTGCGATCGGCGCTCCGCTCGGCCTCGCGAACACCGTGACCGACGGCATCGTCAGCGCGCTGAACCGCAGCATCACGGTGGCGTCATCCGCCGCACCCGACGACTCGCAGCAGGAGGACCAGGCGCCGGAGCAGGGCGACAGCCCGTTCGACTTCTGGAACTTCGACATCCCGGGCGACCAGCAGCAGAGTGCGCCGTCGAGCACGATTTCGCTCAGCGTGATCCAGACGGATGCCTCGATCAACCCCGGTAACTCCGGCGGTGCGTTGCTCAACGCCAACGGTGACCTGATCGGCATCAACGTGGCCATCGCCAGTGCCGGGGGAGGCCAGGGGGCAGCCGGAAGCATCGGCGTCGGCTTCTCGATTCCGGCCAACCTGGCCAAGCGGGTCGCCTCCGAGATCATCGAAACGGGCAGCGCCTCGCACGGCCTGCTCGGTGCCATGGTGCAGCCCGTGACCGATGGCAGCACCCTCGGTGCGCAGATCGCCGAGGTCAGTGCCGGTGGTGCTGCCGAGGCGGCGGGTCTGCGAGCCGGTGACGTCGTCACCAACTTCAACGATGTGCCGATCACGAGCCCGACCGACCTCACCGCGCAGGTTCGGGTGCTCGGCGCCGGCGACAACACCACGATGACGTACGTGCGTGGCGGCGAGGCCACCACCACCGACGTCACCGTCGGCGAGCTGCAGTAACACCCGCGAAGGGAGCGGAGGCCTCCGGGCCCCGCTCCCTTCTTGGTGCCGCTGACTGACACCGCACGGCTGATAGGCTCGCCGCAGATTTCTCCTGAGCATTGGACCCCATGACACAAGACTCGCTACCTGGCGTCTCTTACGTGATTCCCGTGCTGAACGAAGCTCGTTATGTCGAGGGCGCTATCCGCACCGTGCTCGCCCAGAATTACGCCGGCGAGCGCGAACTCATCCTCGCCCTGGGCCCATCAACGGATGACACCGACGCCATCGTGCAGCGGATGGCAGAGGACGACCCGCGCGTCACCTGGGTGCGGAACCCCGCCACCGACATCCCCGCCGGGCTCAATCGGGCGATCGAGGCCAGCCGCTACCCGATCATCGTGCGGGTCGACGCCCATTCCGAGCTGGAGCCGGGTTACACCCGCCGTGCCGTCGAGACGCTCGATCGCACCGGTGCCGTGAACGTCGGCGGCCTGATGAACGCGCAGGGCCGCACGCCGTTCCAGGCGGCGGTCGCTCGCGCCTACAACAGCAAGATCGGTCTGGGCGGCGGCCAATACCATGGCGGCTCGGTGGAAGGCCCGGCCGAATCGGCGTACCTCGGCGTGTTCCGCCGAGACGTGCTGTTCGAGGTCGGACTCTACGACGAGTCGGTGCGCCGCGGTGAAGACTGGGAACTCAACCTGCGCATCCGCGCGGCAGGCCACACCGTCTGGTTCGACCCTGCGCTCACGGTCACGTACTGGCCGCGCGAAAGCTGGAGCAAGCTGGTGCGCCAGTTCGTGGCCACCGGTGCCTGGCGCGGCGAACTGGTACGCCGCTATCGGGGCCGCAACCCGTGGCGCTTCTTCGTTCCGCCGCTGCTCGTCGTCTCCGTCATCGCCAGCGTCGTGCTCGGCGTGTTGCAGCTCACCGGCGTGGTCAGCGGATGGCCGAGCCTGCTCGCCAGCGTGGTGTACCTTGGCCCGCTGGCCTACCTGTTGCTGCTCTGCTGGGTCAGCTTCGTCAGCGAGCGCGGTGAATCCGCCCGCGACCACTGGCTGTACTTCCTGGTGCTACCCACCATGCACCTGGCCTGGGGCATCGGTTTCATCGGGGGACTGCTGCGCGGCGCCCGGGATGTGCGCGACACCTCACGCACCGACGTCTAGTAAGCACACTCACGGTGTACCTCTAGCTGATCGCCCCGCGCTCGAGCAGCTTGGCCAGCACCCGTGCCGCGGCCTGCCCGTCATCGTTCGGGTTGAACTGCTGCTGCCACGCGCGGTATCGCGGCGCGAACCGGTCGCCGAGCGAGTCAAGCTCCCGCACCAGGGTCAGCAGTTCGTCCGAGGTATTAGCCACCGGACCCGGCGCCACCTCGAGCAGGTCGAAGTAGAACCCGCGCAGCCGGTCGCGGTAGTCCGCCAGGTCGGGCGTGAAGAACAGCACGGGCTTGCCGGTGACGGTGTAGTCGAACATCACAGACGAGTAGTCGGTGATGAGTGCGTCGGCCACCAGGAACAGCTCGGAGATGTCCGGGTAGCTGGTGACGTCGATCACGTTGGGGGCGCGGACATCCGTTCCCGGACGCAACGTCCTGGCGTGTCCGCGGATGAGCGTGACGTAACCGTCGCCAAGCGTCTGGGCGAAGCGCGCCGTCTGCAGGTGATCAATCTCGTCCGGTCGGTCGTCGCGCCAGGTGGGCGCGTACAGCAGCACGGTGACGTCATCCGCGATCCCCAGGCGCCTTCGGATGGCGGCGGCGTCGCCGGTGACCAGGATGTCGTTGCGCGGATAGCCGTCCTGCCAGATCGGGCCGAAGTAGGCGTAGGCCCGGCGGAAGGTCCGGGTGCTGTGCGGATTCTGCGACAGCATGATGTTCCAGCGGGATCGCTCGCGCAGGGACGCCAGCGCGGGCCGTGGTCGGATGCCGCGCCGGGATAGCGCGATCCGCTTCAGCGGTGTGCCGTGCCAGGTCTGCAGCACCGTCTGGTGTTCGCGTTTGCGGTAGCGGTTGCGCAACCAGTCGTTCACCACGAGCAGGCGGGCGGACGCGCGCACCCGCCACCACTGTTCGCTGCCCTCGATCAGCCGCACGGCGCCCTCCGGCACGGCGACCGACGCGTCGGCCACGCTCCAGTAGCGCATCACATCCGGCCGCTGACGCCTGAGTTCCCGGTCGATCGCCAGCGGATTGCACGAGGCGTTCTGCCCGTAGAAGCTCTCGAAGAACACCGCGTTGATCGGCTCTGGCTGGGCGGCCCGGTATGCCGCCTCGAGTTGCGACTGCTGGGCGGGGCCGCGTTCGGTCTCGTAGAGGGGCGGGGTGAGCTTCAGCTCGAGGGTGTCGGTCACCGCGAACTCGAGCGCTGCGACATCCGGAATCAACAGTGGATCTGGCAGAACCGCGCGAACCGTGATGGCGCCGGTGAAGGATGCCGCGTCCAACCGGTACCGGCCGGACGGCGGCGGCAGCGGCGGGCCTCCCCACCGCGACCCCAGCAGCGGCAGCGACGCCGACCACCGCTCACCGATGACCTCCAGGGGTGCGGCCAAGCGCTGCCGCGCGCCGATCAGTTCGATCTCTTGCGGGGCCGCCCCGGTGAGGGTTCCGGCCAGGCGGAGGGTGGGCTGGTCGCCATCGCTCACGGCGATGGAGTCGACGACGAACGCGGTGCTGCTCATGCTCTCCTCTCGGACCCGTCGCCGGCGAGCCGGTCGAGGATCTCGGCGTAGACCCGCTGGGTGTTGCGGCCGTCCGTGTAGGCGTGATGGCTGTTGCGCAGACGTTCGGTCTGTGCCAGCAGCTCGGCGCGGAACTGCGGATCGGTCTCGGCGCGGCCGAGCGTCGAGACCAGCTCGGCCCACGACCGGGTCTCGCGGCCGCCGCTGAACGCCTCGTATGGCTCGTACAGCCCGCGGTTTGCGGAGTACTCGATGACGTCGGGGGCGAGGAAGAAGATCGGCCGACCGGTCAGGGCGAAATCGTAGGCGATCGAGGAGTAGTCGGTGATCAGTACGTCGACCGCGGGCAGCACAGGGGTGATGTCGTTCTGACGGGCCGCGTCGAGCAGCAGGATGCGGCGGGACACCGCGCCGGCGGCGTAGTCGCCGACGCTGTGCGGGTGCGGCCGCACCACCAGCACCGAATCGGTGCGCTGCAGCCACTCGTCGATCAGCTGCCAGTCGGCAGCGGACGGCACGCTGGGGTCGACCGCGCCGTCACGCCAGGTGGGCGCAAACAGCACCACCCGGGGCGAGCCGTCGAGGCCGAGCTTCGCGTGCAGCAGGGTGTCTGCTCGAGCCCGGCGTTCCTCGTCGGTTCCCCTGGTCAACACGTCGTCGCGCGGGTCGCCGGTGACGACCACCCGGTCGGCAGGTAGACCGAACGCGGTGCGCAGCCGTTCGGCTGCCAGCTCGCTCGCGGCCGGCAGCAGGTCGATGCCCTGCGCGGCGCGGTGGTACAGCGCGCGCAGCGGACGTCGCAGCGGCCGCGGAGCCGAGAAGGTGATTGGCGCGTCGAGGTGGATGCGCTTCAACGGGATGCCGTGCCACAGCTGGACGATGAACCCGCCGCGGGCGGCGAACCGATTGACGTCGCCGAAGCCGTGGGTCACCACCAGCACCCGGGCACGCAGGGTGAGCCGGAATCCGCGCCAGCTGTCCTTCAGCACGGCGGGGATGCGCAGCTGCCGGGCGCGGTCGAGATCCGTGGTGTTGCGCGCCAGCCAGACCGCGCGCACCTGCGGATTCTCGGTGGTGACCGTGTGCAACAGCTCGAGGGAGCCCTCGCCGACCCCGGAGCCGCTGCCGAACACCCACAGGGTGTCGCGCCGTTGTACCACGAGGGTGGCCAATGCACCGAGGGCATACAGGGGAACGGACAGAAGTTTGGCGGCATTGCCTGCTGAGAATGTGAACCCGGACACGATTGAACAACTATCCCGCAGATCCCCCAGGTTCGCTCAATCCGCGCTGTTGTAATGGGAAGGCCGCACTGCAAGACGCGCATCGCTGGAGGATTTTTTCGTGCCGTTGTTCAAAGACATCAAGACCGCCAGACGACTCGTGGGAAACATCCTCCGTTCCCGTCGCACCCGCAAGCAACTGCAGCGAAGACTGCCATCGACTACCCGGCCGGAGCCCGGCAGCATCGAGATCGCGGTGTACTTCGCCGACAGCCGGGTGAACCTGTACCAGATCCGCCAGTGGTACGCGCCGCTCGTGGAGCTGGCGAAGCAGCACAAGGTGGCGATCATCTCCCGGTCACCGGGAACCGCCCTCACCCTCTGGGACGAGGCCCCGGTGCCGACGGTGTACCTGCGCAAGGTCGTCGAACTGGAACGGTTCGTGGCCGAGCAGGATCTGAAGATCGTTTTCTACGTGAACCAGAACACCAAGAACTTCCAGATGTTCCGGTACGGACGCATGTGGCACGTGTTCATCAATCACGGTGAGAGCGACAAGATGTACATGACCACGAACCAGTTCAAGGCCTACGACTACAGCTTGGTCGCCGGTCAGGCGGCGCTTGACCGGCTGAGCCACAAGCTGTGGGACTTCGACCTCGACAAGCGAGCCATCCCGATCGGCCGCCCGCAGGCCGATCACTTCGCCGCCGAACTGCCCTACACGCCCGACGATCGGGCGGTCGTACTGTACGCCCCGACCTGGGAGGGCGACCGCGCCGCCGCCGCATACGGCTCGGTGGCCTCGCACGGTGTTGCGTTGGTGAAGGAACTGCTGGCGAGCGGCAGGCACCGGGTGATCTACCGGCCGCATCCGCGCAGCGGCGTCGTGGATCGCGAGTACAAGGCGGCAAACCAGAAGATCATTGCGATGATCGAGACCGCGAACGCGGCCGATACTGCGGCGCACCACATCTACGATGACGGTCCGCAGTTGGGTTGGCAGCTGGCGGCTGCGGATGTCGCGATCACCGATGTCTCGGCCATGGTCTACGACCGGCTGGCCACCGGCAAACCCATCATCGTGACCCGTCCGGCGTCGCCGCTCGCCGACGTCGATGAGGGCGGGTTCCTCGGGGACAGCGAGTGGCTGGCAGTCAATCAGGCCAGCAGCATCGTCGGCATCGTCGACCGGGTGCAGAGCGACCCTGCGGCCCTCGACACGCTGCACCACTGGGTGGAGCGTCACTTCGGTGACACCACGCCGGGAGCGGCGACGGCGCGTTTCCACGCCGCGGTCGAGCACCTGATCGAGCAGTGGAACGCGCAGGCTGCGCTGCATGCCGCTGACCGGGTGGAGAGCGAGTCTGCCCCGTTCGAGGACGACGAAGACGAAGACGAGGCGCCCGCAGCCGACTGACGCGGGGGAGCCGCTCGAGCGGCTGGAACCGCCGGTAGCCTTGGCGGGACGGAACGGCGGGGGCATGGGGCGATCGGGTCAGAAGAAACGAGTGCAGCCGCGGAGTCGCAGGCCGGAGCGCGGAGCGTCGGCGACTGCGCCGAAACATCCGCTCATGACGATTGCCACCCGGCTGCCGATGGTGCTGCTCGGTGTTGTTATTGTGCTGTTGATTCCGGCGCCGTTCACGTCCATGTCGTCTGAACTCAACGATCTGTACGAGGACTTCCTCGGTCCGGTGATTGTCGTGGTGACACTCGCCTGCATTCTCATAGGCAGCGTGATGGGTGCCGCGGTGATGATGGGGTGGAGGGCCGGGATCATCGGCGTGGTCTTCTCCGGATCGATCACCGCGGCCGGCGTCGGCGCTCTCACGGACGAACCCATCTGGACGAATATCGGCATTGCCGGCTTCGCGGTCAGCTGCGCCGGGTACTACTTCATCGGAGAGCTGAGCGGATACCTGCCGGTTAAGACGCGGGAAGCATACGGGGGAGTGGCGATGATCCCCGGCGGGATCATCATGGGCGTTGTCGGCATTGCCATGGGAAATCAGACCTTGGTGTTGTTCGGGTTCGGGGCTGCGGGCGCTGCGCTCGGGGTCACGCTGGCGCGGTTGTGGCGCCGACGGCGTGCGAGGGCTGCGGTAGCCGACGCATGAAAATCGGCTGCCGGTTCGCTATGCGGTCGGAGGCTGACCCGGGGTGTCACCGGTGTTCGGGTTGGCGTCGATGATGAGCGTGTCATCCCTGCGCAACCACGCCGGCTTCAGACCGCGAGTGCGGGGCTGCTTGGGCTGACGCACACGCGGCTCGCGCGGCTCGCGCGGCTCGCGCGCGCCACGCGGCTCGCGCGGTTCCAGCTCGAGCGGGAAGCTAACCGGCGCCGGGCCGAACGCCTCCTGCGAGCTCTGCACGATCCTGCGGCCCAGAATGTGGCTGGCGGTGCCGCCGATCACGGCGCCGATGCCGAACGGCACGAGCCGACCCATCGCGCCCGCGGTCGTATTCACGGCGAAGCGCTTCACGAACATCCGCTTCACGCGGTCGGCGATCTGACCCATGAACGCCTGCGGCACGTTGCGGCCGATCACATCACCCCAGAAGCGCGAGATCGGGGCGCCTCGGCCGGTCGCCTGCGCGGCCAGATGACGCACCAGATCGGCGCCGGACGAGCCGAGCATCATCGCCATCACGATCGTGCGGGCACGGTCGGGATCGGTCACCGCGATTCCGTGGATCTCGGTGATCGACTGCGCGAACAGGGCGCTGGTCTCCAGGAACGTGGTGGTCTCAATGCCGGTGAGCGCGAGGCTGAGGCCGGTGCCGACTCCCGGCACCACCGCCACCATGCCTACCCCGGCGCCGCCACCGGTCACCGCCAGCAGATAGCGGCGTTCCAGGATGCGGATCACATGCTCAGGGCTCGCGTCGGGATATTTCCGACGGATGCTGCGGATGTGCGCGAGCACGACCGGACGCTGCACGGTGAGCAGCCTGTCGAAACCGCGCACCGCCATCGGGTGCTGGGCGACCTTGGAAGGATCGATTGTCGGCACGTCACACTCTCCCTTGTGGTGGGAAGCCCATCCTAAGCAGACCTGCTGGAAGTCCCACCGGGTTGAAGTTACTCTGCTGGGGTGAGCACCCTCATCACCTACGACATGGTTGACGACCTCCTTCTCGAGGACATGGAAGCGATTCTGAGCGGGGAGATGGACGATGAACCCAGCCAGGCCGATTATCGCAACCGGTCGGAGACCGCCGAACACTGGGCGACGGACGACGAGTTCGAGCTGGAAGGCGAGGAACTGCGGCCGATCCTGCTCCGAGCTGCGAGCCTGCAGGCGTCCTATGCGGGCGATGACGAGCGGGCGTTGCACCTGGCGCTGCGTGCCGTCGAGGCCGCGGAAGCGATCGGTGACTGGCTGATTCCCGACGTTCGGATCCGCCTCTATGAGGCGTTGCGAGTCGTCGGAGACGAGGCTAAGGCGACCGAGGTCGAAGCCGGCCTGCGCAAACGACTGCCGCTGGACCTCGACAGCTTCGCGGAGATGGCCGACATCGTCGCCGGCCTCGGCGACACCGAACTCGCCGGGCGCTGGTTCACGATGGGCATCCGGTTCGCCGAAAAGCACGACCTGACCGAGGAGTTCGAGTACGAGCTACTCCTCATTTCGCGCGCCGAGCTGCGTGAGTCCCTTGGACTGCAGAAAGACGAGTTCGACCTCCTGGCTGACGCATACATCGCCGAGATGGACGACGAGATGTAGCGGTGCGGATGTCGGGAACCGGTTCTCCGCCACGATCGCGGTGTCCCGCTAGAAACTCACACGCCAGAGGTACTCATCGTCCGATGGCCGGAACCACCGCACGACCACCACGGAGCTGCGCGCGAGGTCATCTCCGTGCGCATGCACGAGCATGCTGTGCCCTGGTTCGAGCACGGTCGGGATTCCCCACAGCAGTCGGCCATCGCCGAGCAGCGCCAAGCTGATCCCGCGCAACCGTTCGTCGCCGATATTCAGCAGTCCGTAGGCCGGCGCGCGCTCGCGCTGCACTTGGAACGGCACACGGTACGCGGGGTCGTGCGGAGTTCCATCGCCAACGATTCGAAGCATGGTTGCACGCTACGAACCGCCCCCGACAACCCCGGAATGGCTGGGGATCGCGGCATCCGTTCACGCACTGTGGGGGAGTGGAGCCGAGTGAGCCGCCTACGACCCGTAGTCGGCGTTGTACCGATCGAGCACGTCGGCGATCGGCCCATCGAGCACGAGCGCGCCCTTGTCGAGGTAAAGGCCCCGGCTGCAGAACCGCTTCAGGTCGCGCTCGTTGTGCGACACGAAAAACAGGGTACGACCGCCGGCCAGCATCTCCTCAATGCGCCGGTAGCACTTCTCGCGGAACGCCTTGTCGCCGACCGCGAGCACCTCGTCGACCAGCAGGATGGGTTCTTCGAGGCGGGAGATCACCGCGAACGCGATGCGCACCTTCATGCCACTGGAGAGGTGCTTGTACGGCGTGTCGATGAAGTCGCCGATCTCGGCGAAGTCGATGATCTCGTCGAACCGCTCGTCGATCTCGCGCCGGAGCATGCCGTGCAGGCCGGCGGTCAGGTACACGTTGTCGCGCACCGACAGCTCGTCGACGAATCCTCCGGTGATCTCGATCAGCGGAGCCACCCCCGCGTGCACGCCGACGGAGCCCTCATCCGGGATCATCACCTCGGCGACCAGCTTCAACAGGGTGGACTTGCCCTGACCGTTCCGCCCGACGACGCCGATGGCCTCGCCCGGTGAAACGTCGAATGAGACATGGCGGAGCGCCCAGAACTCACCCGGACGGCTGCGCCGGTTCTTCGGGGCAAACAGGTCCTTGAAGGTGCGGCGGCCGCGGCGGCTGCGGCGGAACCGGATGCCCAGGCCCTGCACCGACATGACGGGCCCGCTCGCCGGCTGGGTGGCGAGCGGCTCAGCGATCGGTGTGGACGGCATCAGATCTCCTTCAGCACGCTGCGTTCGGCCCGCTTGAACACGAGCATGCCGATCAGCAGGATGACGAGGCTCATGGCCGCGCCGATGATCACCGGGATCCAGTGCAACTCGGAGGGGAAGAATGCGGCACGGTACAGCGAGAAGATTCCGGCCAGCGGGTTGAACGACATCCAGAACTCGAACCCTGCGGGTAGGTCGCTGATGCCGTAGATCACCGGCGATGCGTAAAAGAGGAACCGCAGCGCGAGCTTGGTAGCGCGCTCGAGGTCGCGGAAGAACACCACGAGGGGAGCCACGATCAGCCCGACACCCACCGTCAGCACGGTCTGCATGACGATCGCCAGCACGGAGTAAACGACCTCCCAGTGCAGCTGCGCGCCGAACACGATCGCGAACAGGGCGAGCACGGGCAGGCTCAGCAAGAACTCGATGCCCTTCGACAGCACCACCCGCAACACCCAGATGGTGCGCGGGATCTTCGTCGACCGGATGAGCTTCGCCTGGCGCAGAAACGCTCGCGTGCTGTCGGACACGGCGCCGTTGAACCACATCCACGGCAGCAGCGCCGACAGCAGGAACACGATGTACGGCGTCTGGCCGACCGAGCGGTCGAACACCTGCGTGAAGACGAACCAGTAGATGCCCGCCATCACCAGCGGGTCGAGGATCGACCAGAAATAGCCGAGGAAGGATGTCGAATACCTGACGCGCAGGTCGCGAACGGTCAGCAGCCACAGCGAATGGCGATACCGAGCGAAGGGCGACCAAGCATGGCGCGTGGGTGCGGTAACGGACACGTCGACTATCGTATGGTGCGCTGACCGGCGTTCCGTGCGCCGGGCGCGGCCTTCGGCAACTGCGGGATCAGACGAACAGGTTGGCGCGGGCGAGGTCTTCGGCGAAGTCGACCTCGACGGCGTACAGGTCGGAGATGTCGATCGGCTCTACCCGCATCCCGTTCTGCTCGATCGCGAGCTCGATGCCACGCTCGAAGTAGTCCTGGTCACCGACACGCTGCAGGTGGCGCACCAGCGCCGCCTTGTCGCGGCTGGAGATGTAGTTGATGCCAATCGCCTCACCCAGACCGTTCTTCACGGTCTTCGCGAGCTCCTTGATGTAGCCCTCGGCGTCGGTGGTGTACTTGACCTCTTCGTCCGAGACCTTCTCCGTGTTCACGGTCACAAAGGACTGGTCCTGGTCGATCATCTTGGCGGCACGAACCAGCACGGCCGGATCGAACACGATGTCGCCGTTCATCCACAGCACGCCGCCGTCCTTGGACGACTGCAGGGCGCGCAGCAGGCTCTTCGAAGTGTTGGTCTGGTCGTACTGCTCGTTGTACACATACGAAGCGTTCGGGAACGCCTCGATGATGTGCTCGAGCTTGTAGCCGACGACGATGGTGACCTTCGCGTCGCGGCCGAACGCGTGGTGGATGTTCTCGAACTGTTGCTGCATGATGGTGCGGCCGTCGTTCAGCTCGGTGAGGGGCTTCGGCAGGGAACGACCCAGGCGGCTACCCATACCGGCTGCCAGAATGACTACCTGAGTGCTCACGATTTGTCTCCTAATGAGTGGGGCTCTGGCGCTCGGGCGACACGGCGTAGTGCTGCGTGTCACTGCAGGAATGGCGGATTTCACCAAGTGTTCACGCCAGAGATTCTGTCTGGACACTACGTTGTGCTCGTAAGAGTGTACCCGAAGCCCCTGTGAGAGCCAGTTCGTCACGTCTGGGGAGCCAGTTCGTAACGAAATCGCAGCCGAGACAAACGCGTCTGTGCACCCTTGCTACGGTGGGTCACGTGGAAACAGAACCCGACGCTTCCGAGCTTGCGACGCCCCATCAGGCGACGCCAGCCGAAGCGCCGGATGCGCGGCAGACCGCGCCGCGAAAGTCCACAGCGTCCGCCCAGTCCGCGGCCAAGAGGCCGGTGCGCCGCACGACGGCGTCGCGTGCGTCCGCCGCCGTGCCGACGACCGTGACCGCCGACACGAGCGCAGGCAAGCAGGAGACGCCGACGGATGCCGCGACCGACGCGGCACCGGAAGTGACTCCGGTGGCGCCTCCCACACCGGACCAGTCAGACCCCACCGCGGGCCCCACCACCGCCGAGGCTCCGGCCCCGACGGCCCCGCAGGCGCGAGCGCCCGGAAAGGCGACATCCGCAGCTCCGGCTCCGAAGAAGGTGCCCGCCAAGCGTGCCCCGGCCAAGCGCGCGCCGGTGAAGCCCGCCCCGAAACGCACCCCCAAGCCGCCGACGCCGGTGGCCGAGGTGGTGCTGCGGATCGAGGGACTCAGCAAGCGGTTCGGTAACACGGTCGCCGTGAACGGCATCAACCTCGAGGTGCGCGCCGGATCGTTCTTCGGCCTGGTCGGCCCGAACGGTGCAGGCAAGACCACAACCCTGTCGATGGTCACCGGCCTGCTGCGCCCGGATGCCGGGCTGATCACCATCCACGGAGCCGACGTCTGGAGCAACCCGGTCGTCGCCAAACGCAACATGGGCGTGCTGCCCGACCAGCTGCGCCTGTTCGACCGGCTCACCGGCGCCCAACTGCTGCACTACGCCGGCACGCTGCGCGGTCTTGACCCGGAGAGCGTGCGGGTACGCAGCGCCGACCTGGCGCACGCGTTCGGCCTCACCGACGCGCTCGACCGCCTGGTCACCGACTACTCGGCCGGCATGACCAAGAAGATCGCCCTGGCCTCCGCGATGATCCACTCGCCGCGGGTGCTGGTGCTGGACGAACCGTTCGAGTCGGTCGACCCGGTGTCGGCCGCGAACGTGATCGAGATCCTGCAGCGCTATGTGAAGGCCGGCGGCACCGTCGTGTTGTCCAGCCACAGCATGGACCTGATCCAACGCATCTGCGACTCGGTCGCCATCGTGGTGCACGGCGACGTGCTGGCCACCGGCACGATGCGTCAGGTGCGCGGCCGCAAGACGCTCGAGGACCGGTTCGTCGAGCTGGCCGGCGGCCGCAAGGCAGCGGAGGGCATGGAATGGTTGCACAGTTTCTCCGACTGAAGCTGCGACTGCTCGCCAACACCCTCAAGCGCAGTCCGTGGCAGGTGGTCGGCACGCTGGTCGGTCTGCTGTACGGGTTGGGATTCGCCGTGTTCGGCTTTCTCGCGCTTGTTGGGCTGCGCCTGGTCGAGATCGACACCGCCAGGGCCATCGTGGTCACCGCGGGCACCCTGATCGTCGCCGGCACCTTCATCGTTCCGCTGTTCTTCGGCATTGATGACCCGCTGGATCCGCGCAAGTTCTCACTGTTCGGCATCGACACCACCACACTGGCCACCGCGCTCGCCGTGAGCACCCTGCTCGGCGTGCCCGCCCTGGCGGCCACGGTGGTCGGCGTCGGCCAGGTTGTCACCTTCAGCCGCGGCGTACTGGCCACGCTGCTCTCGATTCTCGCCATCCCGATGATCGTGGCCACCTGTCTGCTTGCCGCCAGGGTCTCCACGTCGATCGGAGCCTTCGCGCTGGCCAGCCGACGGGCGAGGGACGCCACCGCCCTGGTCGCCGTGGTCGGCTTGATGCTGCTGGCACCGGTGGTCGTGCTGCTGAGCGAGGTCGACTGGATGGTCGACGGTCTCGGTGTGCTGACTTCGTTTGCGGATGTCGCGGGCTGGACGCCGCTCGGCGCGGCCTGGGCCGCGCCGGCCGATGCCGCGGCGGGCGACGTGGGCCCGGCGCTGATCAAGTCACTGCTTTCACTCGGATTCGTCGCACTGCTCTGGCTCGCGTGGCGGGCGCTGGTCGCCCACATGCTGGTCACCCCGCAGCGTGAGGCGGCGGCCACCCACTACAGCGGAATCGGCTGGTTCGGCCGAGTCGGGTCCAGCCCGGCCGGTGCGATCGCCGCCCGCAGCATCACGTACTGGATGCGCGACGCCCGATACAAGGTGTCCCTGGTGATCATCCCCATCGTGCCGCTGATCATGGTGGTGCCGCTCGGCATCGCCGGGGTGCCCAGCGACCTGATCGCGCTGCTGCCCGTTCCCGTGGTGGCGTTGTTTCTCGGCTGGTCGATCCACAACGACGTCGCCTACGACAACACCGCACTGTGGCTGCATATCGCTTCGAACACGCGCGGCCGTGACGACCGGATCGGCCGCGTGCTGCCGGCGCTGGCGCTCGGCGTCCCGCTGACCCTCGTCACCTCGGTGCTGTGCGCCTGGGTGTACGGCGACTGGTCGGTGCTGCCGGCGATGAGCGGGGTCGGCCTCGGCATCCTGCTGGTCGGCCTCGGCCTCTCCAGCGTCATGTCCGCCCAGTTCCCGTATCCCGCGGTGCGACCGGGCGATAGCCCCTTCACACAGCCGCAGTCGGGCAACACGGCATCCGCTCTGATTCAGACCCTGTCGTTCTTCGCCACGATCGTGCTGGCGGGGCCTGCGATAGTGCTGGGCATCGCCAGCCTGTTCCTCGACGGCTGGTACAACTGGGCGACGCTGCTGACCGGTGTGGTGTTCGGCTCGTTCGTGCTCTGGGCCGGCGTGCACCTCGGCGGGCGACTGTTCGAACGTCGCGCACCAGAGCTGCTCGCCTTCAGTCAGCGAAACTGACGACGCCCGAACTACCATGGGGTGCATGAGCAGCACCGACAATGACCACAGCGGCGGGGGAACCGACGTTCTCGACCGCGAACTCGAAAAGCTTCTGAATGACGAGCAGATCGAGGATGGCGACCACGATCGGTTCTCGCACTACGTGCCGAAGAACAAGATCGTCGAATCGGCGATGACCGGCAAGCCGGTCCGCGCCCTCTGCGGAAAGAAGTGGCTGCCCGGCCGCGACCCCGAGAAGTTTCCGGTGTGCCCAGCGTGCAAGGCGATCTACGAAAAACTCAAGGTGTAGGAGTAGCGCATGGCGAAGACGGCGGTCCATTTCGGTGCGGGAAACATCGGGAGGGGGTTCGTCGCACAGTTCCTCCACGCCTCCGGCTACGAGGTCGTCTTCGCCGATGTGAGCGATGAGCTCATCATGGCGCTGCAGTCGCAGCCCAGCTACCAGGTGCACGAGGTGGGCGAGGGTGCCCAGGTCCGCACCGTCGACGGCTATCGTGCGATCAACAGCCGCAGCCACGAGGCCGACGTCATCGCCGAGATCGCGTCGGCGGACATCGTCACCACCGCGGTCGGCGCCCGCGTGCTGCCGTTCGTGGCGCCGCTGATCGCGGCGGGCATCGCCGCCCGCACCGGCGGTGCACCGCTGGCCGTGATCGCCTGCGAGAACGCGATCAACGCCACCGATACCCTCGCCGGCGACGTGCACCGGCTGAACCCCGCCCAGAACGCGGTCTTCGCGAACTGCGCCATCGACCGCATCGTGCCGGAGCAGCGCGGCGGCGGCCTCGACGTCACGCTCGAGTCGTTCTTCGAGTGGGTGATCGACCGCACACCGTTCCACGGCTCCGAGCCCGACCTGTTCGGGGTGACCTGGGTCGATGACCTCACCCCGTTCATCGAGCGCAAGCTGTTCACGGTCAACACCGGGCACGCCACCGCGGCCTACCACGGCCATCTGCAGGGCATTGCGACCATCCGCGAGGTGCTCGGCACGCCGGCGCTGCAGGCGGAGGTGCGGGCGGTGCTGGCCGAGACCAAGACGCTGCTCGTGGCCAAGCACGGTTTCACCGACGACGAGCAGCAGGCGTACATCGAGAAGACCCTGGCGCGCATCTCGAACGAGCACCTGCCAGACACCTGCGAGCGGGTGGGCCGCAACCCGCTGCGCAAGCTGAGCCGCCACGAGCGCTTCATCGGCCCCGCCGCGCAACTCGCCGAGCGCGGCGAGCAGACGCCCGCGCTGTTGCGGGCGATCGACGCGGCGCTGCAGTTCGATGTGCCAGACGACGCGGAGAGCGTCGAACTGCGCGCGCTGCTGGCAAGCGACCGGAGCCCCGCCGAGCTCGTCGTCGAGATCACCGGCCTCGAGCAGGAGCATCCGCTGTTCGCGCCGGTCGTCGGCCTGATGCAGGACAGCGTCACCCGCACCGTCTCGAAGGGCACGGTCTCGAAGGGCATGACCGACGGTTAGGCTCGAAGCATGAGCACCGAACCCGACGAGGAAGCCCTCAGTTGGGCAGGCGACTCGCAGCTTGACCTCCCGCCGCGTGCGGGAGCGGCGTCCGGCGACGAGTCGGACGAGGTGGCAGAGGACGCCACCCAGGGCTCCGACGCCCGCCCGGTGACCGGTTCCGTGCTGCTCGTGGTCTACGGCATCATCGGCGGCATCTACCTGCTGTACACCGTGGGCTGGGTGATCGCGATCACCCGCGACCCGTTCAGCATGGCGACCCTGTTCGCCGAGATCATGTCGCAGTTCGGCGAGTTCCTCGCCATCGCCGCGCCCGCCGTCTGGATGGCGACCACCTTCCTGCTCACTCGCGGCCGCTCGACGGTGACGCGGCTGGGCTGGCTGCTCGCCGGCGTGGTGCTGCTGGTGCCCGTTCCACTGGTACTGGGGGGATTCTAAGAATGTCGGATGTCGCTAACCCTGCCGTCACGGAGCGCGCCCGCCCGTCGTGGCCGGGGCTGTCGCTGCTGATCCTCTTCGGGCTGCTCTACGCCTACGACCTGTGGGAAGCAATCGAGACCCTGGTGGTCGCGCCGGGCACGTTCACGAGCGTCGGCGCGCCGGTGCCGTGGACCGCGTTCATCGCCAACACCGTGGCGCCGGTCGCCGCGTTCGCGCTCGCCGCGGTGCTCGGTCGCCGCAGGCCGCTGCTGCAGAAGGCTGCCTTGCTGGTCGGCGGACTCTGCCTGGTGGCGGTGCTCAGCCTCAGCCTCACCGCGTACGTGCGAGCCGGCGGTCTCTAGCCCGGTAAACTGCGTCAGGTTCCCACCCCTCTCGCAAAAAGGACACCGTCGTGGCAAAGCCGATCGTGCTGATCGCAGAAGAACTCTCGCCCGCTACCGTTGAGGCCCTCGGCCCCGACTTCGAAGTCCGTTCCGTTGACGGAACCGATCGACCGGCCCTGCTCTCGGCGCTCGCCGACGCCAGCGCCATCCTGGTGCGCTCCGCCACCCAGGTGGACGCCGAAGCCATCGCCGCGGCCCCGCAGCTCAAGGTGATCGCCCGTGCCGGGGTTGGCCTGGACAACGTGGACATCAAGGCCGCGACATCCGCCGGTGTCATGGTTGTCAACGCACCCACCTCCAACGTGGTGAGCGCCGCCGAACTGGCGATCGGCCACCTGCTGTCGCTGGCCCGGTTCATCCCCGACGCCAACCACTCGGCGAAGAAGGGGGAGTGGAAGCGCTCCAAGTTCACCGGTGTCGAGATGTACGAGAAGACCATCGGCGTCGTCGGCCTCGGCCGCATCGGCACCCTGGTGGCGCAGCGTCTCGCCGGATTCGGCGCGAACCTGGTCGCCTACGACCCCTACGTGACGCCAGCGCGCGCCCAGCAGCTCGGTGTCACCCTGCTGAGCCTCGACGAGCTGATGGAGCAGGCCGACTTCATCACCATCCACATCCCGAAGACGCCCGAGACCACCGGCCTGATCGGCGCGGACGAGTTCGCCAAGGCGAAGCCCACCCTGCGCATCGTGAACGCCAGCCGTGGCGGCATCATCGACGAAGACGCGCTGTATGCGGCGCTCAAGTCGAACCGCATCGCCGGTGCCGGCCTCGACGTGTTCGTGAACGAGCCGCCGAAGAACTCGCCGCTGCTCGAGCTCGACAACATCATCCTTACCCCGCACCTCGGTGCCTCCACCGACGAGGCGCAGGAGAAGGCCGGTGTGTCGGTTGCGAAGTCGGTGCGGCTGGCGCTCGGCGGCGAACTCGTTCCGGATGCCGTGAACGTTGCCGGTGGCGTCATTGACCAGTCGGTGCGCCCCGGCATCCCGCTGATGGAGCGGCTCGGCCAGGTGTTCAGCGGACTGGTCGACAGCCCGCTGACCAGCGTTGACGTCGAGGTGCGCGGCGAGATCGCCGAGTTCGACGTGAGCGTGCTGAAGCTCGCCGCGCTGAAGGGCATCTTCCTGAACATCGTCAGCGAGCAGGTCAGCTACGTGAACGCGCCGCTGCTCGCCGAGCAGCGCGGCATCGAGGTGCGCCTGATCACCGAGTCGGCCAGCGAGGAGTACCGCAACCTGCTCACCATTCGCGGTGCGCTGAGCGACGGCTCGCAGATCTCGGTGTCTGGCACGCTGACCGGCACGAAGCAGATCGAGAAGATCGTCGAGATCAACGGCTACGACGTCGAGGTGCCGATGTCCAAGCACCTGATCGTGATGCTCTACACCGACCGTCCCGGCATCGTCGCAATCTACGGCAAGGAGTTCGGCGAGGCGCAGGTCAACATCGCCGGCATGCAGATCGCCCGCCACGAGGCCGGCGGCAAGGCGCTCAGCGTGCTCGTCGTGGACTCTAAGGTTCCCGAGAGCCTGCTGACCAAGGTTGCGGTGGCCATCGATGCCGACCTGCTGAAGGAAATCGACGTCGTCGACTAGTCATTGATTCCGCAGAAGAGGCCCATGTCCGGTTTGGACATGGGCCTCATCTGCGGAATGGGGGAGCCGCGCTACTTCCAGAACACCGCGATCACGATGTTCGCGATGGTCAGCAGGCCGATCGTGCCGAGGATCGGCACCGCCACGGGGTCCTTCTTGCGGTTGATCCAGGCCAGCACGTAGATCACGAGCACAATCACCAGCTTCACGGCGATCTTGATGTTGTCGACCTCACCGAGGTCACCCATCTGGATGACGCCCACCAGCAGCACCCCGGTGACCAGCTGGGTGAGCGCGCCATGCAGGATCGCCGGGTTGATGCGCACCGCGCCGGTCTTGAAGCCCGACATCTGGGTGAGGAACCCGCCGAGCAGCGAGGCGAGACCGATGAAGTGCAGCACGAGCAGGATGTTGCTAAGTATTTCCATGAGTCCAGCTTATTGACGTTGGCTCAGCCTGTGAGCCCGGGGCTCGAGGCCCGGGCTACATCCCGGCCCGCGCGCGCGTCCCTGAGTTGCAGTCGGCTGGCAGCCCGCGAATCCCGCGCTTCTCAGTTGCTTTCGCGCCTGAACAATCGCGAGCGCACGCGACTGCGGGCAGCGAGCGTTTCCCGTGCGTGCGCGACTGCACCTGCGGCCCGCGCGCGCGGGCCGCAATGCCGTTCGGAACGCCGACCGCCCCGGGAACAGCAAAGCCGGGCCGCGTGAGCGGCCCGGCCTCGGGTGAAGTGCGCGATCGGTTACAGCGGATCGCTGAGGTTCTCGCGACGCGTCACCTGCTCGCCGCTCGCGGGGTCAACCGCGGAGCGGGTGGTGCTGATGGACTGGCGACGGCGCGCCAGAAGGACGATCCCGATGATCACCGTGATCACGCCCGCGGCCATCAAGATCCAGCCGACGGTCGACAGTGCGATCCAGTCGAATTCGACGTTGACGGCGAATGCCAAGATCGCGCCGACAACAAACAGGAAGACTCCAAATCCAATACTCATGGTGCAGCGTCCCTCCAATTTCCGGTGGTCGTGCCACCAGCGAGGATCTCTCGCCGGGGCTGCCACGGCACAAGCATAGTGACAACGACCCCCGTACGGGGGGTTAATTCGTACCCCCTCCGGTGGGGACTACCCTTTAGCCATGTCTCGAACCATTGATCTCGCAGTGATTCCCGGCGACGGAATCGGCCCGGAAGTCATCTCAGAAGCCCTCAAGGTGCTGCACGCCGCCGTGCCAGAGGACGTCACGGTGGACGTCACCGAGTACCCCTTCGGGGCTGCCCACTACCTGGCAACTGGCGAAATCCTCACCGACGACAGCCTGGCCGCGCTGAAGAAGCACGAAGCGATTCTGCTCGGCGCCGTCGGCGGTGACCCGCGCGACCCACGCCTTGCTGGCGGCATCATCGAGCGCGGACTGCTGCTGAAGCTCCGCTTCGCCCTGGACCACTACGTGAACCTGCGCCCCACCACCCTGTTCCCGGGCGTGTCGTCGCCGCTCGCCACACCGGGCGCGGTCGACTTTGTCGTGGTGCGTGAGGGCACAGAGGGCCCGTACGTGGGCAACGGCGGCGCCATCCGTGTCGGAACGCCGCACGAGGTGGCCAACGAGGTGAGCGTCAACACGGCATTCGGGGTGGAGCGCGTGGTGCGCTTCGCGTTCGAGACGGCGAACCGGCGCCCTGCCAAGAAGTTGACCCTGGTGCACAAGACCAACGTGCTCGTGCACGCGGGCGGACTCTGGCAGCGCACCGTCGACGCCGTGGCCGCCGAATACCCGGACGTCGCGGTCGACTACCTGCACATCGACGCGGTGACGATTTTTCTGGTCACGAATCCGGGTAGATTTGACACCATCGTCACGGACAACCTCTTCGGCGACATCATCACAGACCTGGCAGGCGCAATCAGCGGCGGCATCGGTCTGGCAGCCTCAGGCAACATCAACCCGGATGGCGCCTTCCCCAGCATGTTTGAGCCGGTTCACGGTTCCGCGCCCGACATTGCCGGCCAGCAGAAGGCTGACCCGACCGCAGCGATCCTCTCGGTCGCGCTGCTGCTCGAGAACCTCGGACTCGCGGATGCCGCAGCCCGAGTGAGCGCGTCGGTGACCGACGACCTGGCCGCGCGCGGCAGCGAGGCTCGGTCGACCGCACAGGTCGGCGACGCCATCGCGGCAGCGGTCGCCCGCACCTCGGCTCACGCCGTGACACAGAAGTAAGCACTACACAAAGGACACCCATGGACGCCCCCATCGCCTCAGCCACAGATCTCGAGTTCGCCGTGACGAAGAACCTCGCCGCGAAGGGTGCCGCCGAACGGGCCGCGATCCTTGCCGACCCCGGGTTCGGCACGCACTTCACCGACCACATGGTCGATATCTGCTGGTCGGCGAAGGGCGGATGGCACCGTCCCCGCGTGCAGCCGTACGGGCCGATCTCGCTCGACCCTGCCGCCGCGGTACTGCACTACGGCCAGGAGATCTTCGAGGGGATGAAGGCCTACCGCCACGCGGACGGGTCGATCTGGACCTTCCGCCCGGAGGCGAACGCCGCCCGCTTCAACCGGTCGGCTCGCCGGCTCGCGCTGCCGGAGCTGCCCGAGGAGTACTTCATCGACGCGATCAAGCAGCTGATCGCCGTGGACGGCGACTGGGTGCCCGACGCCCCGGACACCAGCCTGTACCTGCGCCCGTTCATGTTCGCCAAGGAGGCGTTCCTCGGGGTTCGCCCGGCGAACAAGGTAGCGTTCTACGTGATCGCCAGCCCGGCCGGCGCCTACTTCCACGGCGGCGTTGCCCCGGTGTCGATCTGGCTGTCCACCACGTTCTCCCGCGCTGGCCGCGGCGGCACCGGAGCCGCGAAGACCGGCGGCAACTACGCCGCGTCGTTGCTGCCCCAGGCCGAGGCGTACGAGCAGGGCTGCGACCAGGTGCTGTTCCTCGATGACGTCGAGCACAAGTACATCGAAGAGCTCGGTGGCATGAACATCGTGTTCGTCTACAAGGACGGCACCCTGGTCACGCCGGAGTCGGAGAGCATCCTCGACGGTGTCACCCGCAACTCGATCCTGCAGCTGGCCACCGACCGCGGCTACACGGTTGAGCGCCGCAAGATCGCGATCGACGAGTGGAAGTCGGGAGTGGAGTCCGGCGACATCGTCGAGGTCTTTGCCTGCGGTACCGCAGCGGTCGTGTCGCCGATCGCGATGCTGAAGACCGCCGACTACGAGATCGGCTCCGCCGACGCTGCCCCCGGTGAACTGACGATGTCGCTGCGCCAGGAGCTCACCGACATCCAGTACGGGCGGGTCGAAGACCGCCACGGCTGGCTGACGCGCCTCGACGCCTAAGCGGTCGTCCAGCCGATAAACTGAAAGCTGACGTAAAAACAACTTGTCGCGCGTGTCGCGACCGATGGGGCAATTGTGAAGATCGCGCGATTCAGTAAGGACGGCGACCCGCGTTTCGGGATCCTCGACGGCGACGAGCTGGTGGTACTGACCGGCGACCCGATGTTCTCGGGGTACGAGACCACGGGGGAGCGGGTTCCCCTCGCTGACGCGAAACTGCTGGCACCGGTCATCCCGCGCTCGAAGGTGGTCTGCGTTGGCCTGAACTACGCCGAGCACCGCTCGGAGATGGCGATCGACGCCCCCACCAGCCCGCTGATCTTCCTCAAGCCGAACACATCGATCATCGGGCCGGGCGAGGCCATCCAGATTCCCCCAGTGGAGGGACGGATCGTGCACGAGGGTGAGCTGGCCGTGGTGATCGGCAAGATCGCCAAGCAGGTCAAGGCCGAGAACGCCCTGGACTACGTCTTCGGCTACACCATCGCGAACGACGTCTCGGCTCGCGACCAGATGTTCGCCGACGGACAGTGGGCGCGGGCGAAGGGGTACGACACGTTCTGCCCGATCGGTCCGGTGATCGAGACCGAGCTCGACACCAGCGACCTCGAGATCACCACCCACGTGGACGGCGAACTACGCCGGCACGGACGCACGTCCGACCTGCTGCACAAGGTGCCAGAGCTGATCGAATACATTTCGGATGTCTGGACCTTGCTGCCGGGCGACCTGATCCTGACCGGCACGCCCGCCGGCCTCGGCGGTTTCGTCGACGGCCAGACCGTGTCGATCACGATCGACGGCATCGGCACGCTGGAGAACCCGGCGAGAAACCGGTAGCGATCCCGCTCCACATGCGCGCCACACTCCCCGGTCTCGCCGCCGCCGCAGTAGCGGCCGCGGCGGCCTGGGCCGTGCACGCCGCGGTCCCCGCGATCCCGCTGCTGACGGCATCCGTCGTGCTCGGCATCCTCGCCGGCCAGCTGCCTGCGCTGCGCCCCGCGCTCGACGGCCCGCTCAGCACGGGCCTCTCGCTCGCCTCGAAGCGGCTGATGCGGATCGGCATCGTGCTGCTCGGCCTGAAGCTGAGCCTCGGCGACATCGCCGAGCTCGGCTGGCTGGCGATTGCCTTGGTGGTGCTGATCGTGCTGATCACGTTCGGCCTCACCTGGCTGCTCGGTCGGCTCTTGCGGCTGCCCGGGCACGAGCCGCTGCTGGTCGCGGCGGGGTTCTCGATCTGCGGTGCCTCCGCGATCGGAGCCGTGGCGTCGGTCACCCGCAGCAAGCCGGCGGAACAGGCCACCCCGGTTGCCCTGGTCACCCTGTTCGGCACGCTCGCCATCGCCGTGCTGCCGGTGTTGCAGCATCCGCTCGGCCTCGGAAGTGAGCAGTTCGGCGCCTGGGTCGGCGCCAGCGTGCACGATGTCGGCCAGGTGGTCGCCACGGCGCAGACCGCAGGGTCGGCCGCCCTCGCGGTGGCGATCGTCGTCAAGCTGACCCGAGTGCTGATGCTCGCACCGCTCACCGCGGCGGTGTCGCTGGCTGTGCGTCGCCGCGGTGGCGGGGGAGCGTTGCCTCCGATCGTGCCGTTGTTCGTGGCCGGCTTCATCGCGGCGGTGCTGGTGCGCAGCTGGCTGCCGGTTCCCGAGCTCGTGCTGCTGGGCGCCGATCTGCTGCAGACGGTACTGCTGGCGATGGCCCTGTTCGCGCTCGGCGCGGCGATCCGGTTCGAGAAGCTCGCGCGCTCCGGCTGGCGGGCCGCGGTCGTGGGCCTCGCCTCGTGGGTGGCGATCGCCGGCATGGCCCTGGTCGCGGTGCAGACCGCGGGCGGGTAGCGGGCCCGCGACGCTGCCCGCTAGCCGCGCCTAGGAAGTCCGCAGGCGGGCGATGTGCGCGTCGATGCCGTCGAGGATGCGGTCGAGGCCGAACTGCGTCATCTCGGGTGGGAAGTCGACGTCACTCGGCTGGGTGAACACTCCGGATGCCGCCAGCTTCGCGAGCGCCGGAAAGCGCTCGGCGGTGACCAGCAGCCCGAGCGCGGCCGCGTACTGCTGCCCTGCCTCGTCGGGGGTGAGCCCGCTCTGCGCGCGCCCCTGCGTGAGCTGCGCCGCGAGCATCGCCTCGTTCCGCGCGTAGCCACTGAGCAGCAGGATCGTCGCGAGCTTCTCCTGGGGCACCAGCGGCGTCTGCTCCAGCGCGGAGAGGCCGAGCTCCATCACCGCAAGGTTGTTCGGCAGCACCGGGGCGCCGGTGATCGGCAGTTCCAACACCCAGGGGTGGTCGCGGTAGTGCGCGATGATGGCCCGCGTCCAGACGGCGAGCCCCGCCCGCCACCCTGAGCCGGCGGCCAGCGCGGGGGGCAGCTCGATTGCGGCGTCGGCCATCAGCCGCAGCAGCTCGTCCTTCGACTCGACGTAACGGTAGAGCGACATCGAAGTGAACCCGAGCCGCTTCGCGACGCTCGCCATCGAGATCGCCGCCAGCCCCTGCTCGTCGGCCAGTTCGATCCCCGCTTGCAGGATCCGGTGGATGCTGAGGCCCGGCTTCGGGCCGCGAGTCGCCGCGGCGTCCAGCCCCCACGCGACGCGGAGTTCGTGCGGGAGCTGCTGCGTATCGGTCACGTCCCCAGTTTTCCACAGGTCGTTCGGGTGACGGCGGTTGACGACATCCGGATAACTGTGTATAACATAAACCGTTGTGTGTACGTCATAAACAGTTAGGGAGAGACCAGAGATGGCGATCATCGAATTGAGCGGGGTGACCAAGGCGTTCGGACGGAACGAGGTGCTCGCCGGCGTCGACCTCGAGGTGGAGCGCGGCACCGTGTTCGCGCTGCTCGGGCCGAACGGAGCGGGCAAGACCACCACCGTGAACATCATGTCGACGCTCGTGCGACCGGATGCCGGAACCGTGCAGGTGAACGGTCACGATGTGCTGACGGATGCCGCGGGCGTGCGCCGCTCGATCAGCCTCACCGGGCAGTTCGCCGCGGTCGACGGGCTGCTCACCGCCCGGGAGAACCTGGTGATGATGGGCCGGCTGAACCGGTTGTCCGGGCGCGCGGCCCGCGACCGCGCCGCGGAGTTACTCGCCCAGTTCGACCTCGTCGGCGCCCAGGACCGGCGGGTGTCCACGTACTCCGGCGGCATGCGCCGGCGGCTCGACATTGCGATCAGCCTGATCGCGGCGCCACCGGTGGTGTTCCTCGACGAGCCGACCACCGGGCTGGACCCGCGCAGCCGGCAGGACGTCTGGGAGACCGTGGAAGAACTCGTCGGCGACGGCACCACCGTGCTGCTCACCACGCAGTACCTCGAGGAGGCCGATCGCCTCGCCGACCGGATCGCGGTCATCGACCAGGGCCGGATCATCGCCGAGGGCACCGCGGGCGAGCTGAAGTCCCGGGTCGGTGCCGACCAGGTCGAGGTGACCTGGCTGGACGGTTCGACCGAGCGGATCCCGACCGACGGCAGCATCGGCGAACTCCGCGGCATCCTGGACCAACTCGAGACGCGCGGTCTGGGCATCGCCGACATTGGTATCCGCAAGCCCACCCTGGACGACGTCTTCCTCGCCCTCACCGACAGCCGCGCACCCGCGCCCGCCACCGAACTCGAAGGAGCCCTGGCATGAGCATCGCCAGCATCGCCGCCGACAGCGGCACCATGATCACCCGCAGCGTGCGGCATACGTTGCGCAACTTCGACGCACTGCTGATCAGCGTGATCCTGCCGGTCATGCTGTTGCTGATCTTCACCTACGTCTTCGGCGGGGCGATCAGCCCGGACACTGAGTACATCAACTACGTCGTGCCCGGCATCATCCTGCTCTGCGGCGGCTACAGCGCGTCGATGACCGCGATCTCGGTGACCAAGGACATGACCGAGGGCATCGTCGACCGGTTCCGCACGATGAGCATGGCGGCATCGGCGGTGCTCACTGGACATGTCACCGCGAGCGTGCTGCGCAACTTCGCCTCGACGGGGATCGTGATGGGCCTGGCGGTAGTGCTCGGCTTCCGGCCGACCGGCGGCCCGCTCGAGTGGCTGGGCGCGCTCGGCGTGCTCGCGCTGTTCATCCTCGCCATGTCCTGGCTCGCCGCGATGTTCGGCCTGATCGCGAAGAGCGTCGAGGCGGCGTCGGGCTTCAGCTTCGGCATCCTGTTCCTGCCCTATGTCTCGAGCGCGTTCGTGCCGGTCGAGACGCTGCCCGAGTGGCTGCGGCCGATCGCCGAGCACCAGCCGATCACGCCGGTGAACGAGACGGTGCGCGGGCTGCTGTTCGGGCTGCCGATCGGGGACTACCTGCTGCCGGCGGTGCTCTGGTGCCTCGGCATCATGCTGGTCGCGGTCGTCGCCTCGGTGCTGCTCTGGCGCAAGTCGGCGCGGCGGTAGCTCACCAGCACCGAGCACCGTTTGTGCGCGCAGAACGGCGCTATGCGTCCCCGCATAATGCCTCATTGCGCGCACAAACGGCGTCGCTCGCGCCCGGTTGCGGTAGCGTGCATTGCACAGTAGCTTGTGATGCATGACAGCGGATGTCGGCACCCAACTGCGCAAGGGAGTGGTGGAGTACTGCGTACTCGGCCTGCTCGCGCGGGAGCCGATGTACGGCTGGCAACTGGCCGAGCCGCTCACCGCCCACGGCATGATCGCCAGCATCGGCACGCTGTACCCGGTGCTGGGCCGACTGCGTGAGAAGGGGCTGGTGAGCTCGTTCGATCGGGATTCCGATTCCGGGCCGGTGCGCAAGTACTACCGCTTGACGAGTGCCGGCAGCCAGCAGCTCGAGCTGTTCCGGCAGCAGTGGGCGCCGTTCACCGACACCGTTACCAACCTGGTCGGAGGGACCGATGGCTGACACACACTCCACCCCGCAGGTGGTCCGCAGTTACGTCGCGCAACTCGAAGCGGCGCTCGTTGGCGTTCCCGAATCAGTGGCCCGCGACATCCGCGCCGGCGTCGAAGAAGAACTGACCGGGCTGGATGCCGCCGCCGCAGCCGCGCGGATCGAGGAACTCGGTGATCCCGCGTTCATCGCCGCAGAAGCGCGGGCTGAGGCTGGCGTGGCCGACAGCCCCGTGCCTGGCACCGCCACCGCCACGCAGACGGCCGCAGCAGACTCCGCGGCTGGCAGCGACTCGCGCGGCTACGCCCTGGTCGCCGCGCTGCTGGTCGCGCTCGGAGGCGTCGTCGTGCCCGTGGTCGGGTGGATCGTCGGCATCGCGATGGTGTGGATGTCGCGCACCTGGACGCTCGGCGAAAAGTGGGTTGCGACCCTCACCGGCCCGCTCTCGGTTGTTGTGGCGGCGGGTGTTGCCGCAACTGTGTCGCTGACCCGCGACCAAGTTGGGTTCACTGACTCCGTCGAGCCCGGCGACCCGATCATGCCGACTCTCTTCGACGTGTGGCTGTCCTCTGCCCTCCTCCTCGTCGCCGTCAACGTCGTCGTCGGCATCTGGCTGCTCTGGCGGGCACACCGCCGTCGCTGAGCAGCGGCGCTTCTTCTCCTCGACCCGTCTTCGGTCTCCCACGAACCAGCTCCCACGCGTATGGCACGTCGAGCTGCTGCTCTGAGCCCCGCGACATCCGTTCGCCCGCCGGTAGGATTGCACCGATGTCTGCTTCCTTCTCCACCGCCACTGGTTCCGATGTTCGCGTGCGTTTCTGCCCGTCTCCGACCGGCACTCCGCACGTCGGACTCATCCGCACCGCCCTGTTCAACTGGGCGTACGCCCGGCACACCGGCGGCAAGATGATCTTCCGTATCGAAGACACCGACGCCGCCCGCGACAGTGAGGAGAGCTACCTACAGCTGCTCGACGCGCTGCGCTGGCTCGGTATGGACTGGGACGAGGGCATCGACGTCGGCGGTCCGCACGGCCCGTACCGGCAGTCGCAGCGGCAGGATGTCTACGCCGAGGTGATCGAGAAGCTGAAGGCCACCGGCCTGCTCTACGAATCCTTCGCCACCGCGGAGGAGATCGAGGCCCGCAACCTCGCGAACGGCCGCGACCCCAAGCAGGGCTACGACAACTTCGAGCGCGAGCTCAGCGACGAGCGGAAGGCCGCACACCGCGCGGAAGGCCGCCACCCGGCGCTGCGGCTGCGGGTGCCGGACACCGACCTCTCCTTCACCGACCTGGTGCGCGGCGAGATCACCTTCCCGGCGGGCAGCTTCACCGACTTCGTGGTGGTGCGGCCGAACGGCATCCCGCTGTACACCTTCGTGAACCCGGTCGATGACGCGCTGATGGGCATCACCCACGTGCTCCGCGGCGAAGACCTGCTGTCGTCGACCCCGCGTCAGATCGCGCTGTACAGCGCCCTGATCGAGGTGGGCGTCGCCGAGTCCATCCCGCAGTTCGGCCACCTGCCCTACGTGATGGGGGAGGGCAACAAGAAGCTCTCCAAGCGTGACCCGCAGGCGAACCTGTTCCACCACCGCGACCGCGGCTTCATCCCCGAGGGTCTGCTCAACTACCTCGCGCTGCTTGGCTGGGGCATCTCTGCCGACCGCGACGTGTTCAGCGTCGACGAGATGATCGCCGCGTTCGACGTCGAGGACGTCAACCCGAACCCCGCCCGCTTCGACCAGAAGAAGGCAGAGTCGATCAACGGCGACCACATCCGGATGCTGGAAGCCTCCGACTTCGCCGAACGTCTGCTGCCCTACCTGACCGACATCGTCGACAGCGGTTCCGACCGGGTGCTGCTCGCCAAGGCCGCGCCGCTGATCCAGGAGCGCATCCAGGTGCTCAGCGAGGCGCGCGGCATGCTCGGCTTCCTGTTCACCGCGGATGACGCGATCAGCTACGACGACGACGCGCTGAAGGGCCTCGGCGACGATCCGGCAGCCACGGTCGCGGCATCCGTCACCGCCCTGTCGGCAGTCGAGGACTGGAGCACCGAGTCGATCGAGGCCGCGTTGCGCACCGCACTCGTCGACGGGCTCGGGCTCAAGCCGCGGCTCGCGTTCGGCCCGGTGCGTACCGGCATCTCCGGACGCCGGGTCAGCCCGCCGCTGTTCGAATCCATGGAACTGCTCGGCAAGGAATCGTCGCTCGCGCGTCTGACGAGTTTCAAGGACACCCTGTGAGTGAGGAGTACGACGTTGTCGTCATCGGGGCGGGTCCGGCTGGTCTCTCTGCGTCGCTCAACCTGGTGCGCGCCCGACGCCGCGTGCTGCTGCTCGACAGCAACCGGCCGCGGCACTCCGCGACGCTGGTCTCGCACGGCTTCCTGACCCGCGACAACACCCCGCCCGCCGAGCTGCGCCGGCTCGGCCGCGAGGAGTACCTCGCCTACCCGGAGGCCGAGCACCAGCTGGCCAGGGTGGAGTCGGTCACCGCGCTTGAGGAGCCGGGGGAGCACGTCTACTCCAGCGACACTCACACCACCGGTTCGACCGGGTTGTTCGAGATCACCGCGAAGGGCATCAACGGCCAGTCCGACCGCACCGTGCGCACGAAGACGGTGTTGCTCGCGACCGGGCTGAAGGAGACGCTGCCGAAGTTGCCCAGCATCCGCTCCTTCTATGGGATGGGGCTGTTCAGCTGCGTGGCCTGCGACGGCTATGAATACAGCGACCGGCCGATCGCGCTGATCGGCGAGGAGAGCGACATTGCCTGGCGGGCGCTGCTGATCGCGCAGTGGAGTCACCACCTCACCGTGTTCACCAACGGCGCCGACGCCATCACCGAGGGCCAGGCCGAGCTGCTCGCCGACCGGGGCGTGCGGATCGAGCGGCGCAGGATCGCGGATGTCGAGGGCGACCGTAGCGGCGTCAGCGGCATCCGTCTGGTGGATGGCGAGACCGTGCCGGTCGTCGGCGGCTTCGTGCGGCCCCGCTGGGACGCCCACCTCGAGTTCGTGTCCACGATGGAGCTGGAGACCGACGGCTGGGGCCTCGTTTCCATCGACCGCGATGGTCGCACCAGCCACGCCGGCGTCTATGCCGCGGGCGACATCACCTCGCCGGGACCGCAGCAGCTCATCGTCGCCGCCGGTGCCGGGGGACGCGTCGCGGCAACGATCAACCGCGACCTGATCGGTATTCCGACGGCCCACCGCCGCTAGCAGCGGCTGGCTCCGCGACATCCGTCACAGGCGTTCGTCGAGAACTTTCTCCATGGAATCAAAGAAGCCGTTGTAGCCGATCACCGTCAGCTCGACCTGTTCGTCGGTGAGGTGATCGCGACTTTGCACCAGCGTCATTCTGGTGCCGCCCGGGACCTTGGCGAACTCGACGGTCACTGGGGCGCCGGCGGGCTCGGAGGGCTCATCGGTGATCGTGAAGGCGAGGCGCTCGGGCGGCTCGACCTCGGTGTACTCGCCGACCCAATGGATCTGATTGCCGTCGGGAAGGCGCATCACCGCGGTCCAGCTGCCGCCGACGCGCACGTCCATAGACAGCGTCTCAAGCGGCACGTCGATCGCGTCGGTGCCGAACCAGATCGAGAAGTATTCCGGCCGGGTCCACGCCTCGTAGACGTACTCGCGGGGTGCGTCGAAGGTGCGGGTGATCATCAGTCCATCAGTCATGTCGTTCTCCAGACGGCGGGCAGGGTTCACCGAGTCAAACAGCCGAGGGGTCGGCGCACAACCCGATTGTTGCCGTCGGTTCGAGTCATTTTCGCTGAGGGTTGAGCGCGCTCTGCCGCCGGTCGAGCCGCGCTCTGCCGCCGGTCGAGCTTGTCGAGGCCCCTCCGTGTCCTGAACCACCTCGGGAATGGGGTAAAGTGGTCTCTCGGTGCCGCCGCAAGGCGGGACAACACCATGGGGTATGGTGTAATTGGCAACACGGCTGATTCTGGTTCAGTTGTTCTTGGTTCGAGTCCAGGTACCCCAGCTTTAACCCCTGAGTTTCCGCGGGAAACCAGGGGTTTCGTGTTCCCACACACGCTGCTCGAGACCAAAAGTGCCACTTTGGGTGCCACAAACGCCTCGCGGACGTCGTTCCGACGACGGCGGCCACGGCTGGCCCACCCGACTACGCGTTGCTGCGGCCGAGTACGGGGTGCCGCGTCGTACCTGTCTGTCATGTCGGACGAGGACGCGCAGATCATGACCGGGCAGCAGGTCGCAGACCTGTTGCAGGTCTCGCCGCGCACGCTCGAGGAGTGGCGGCAGACGCGCACCGGGCCACCGTGGCGACGAGTGGGGCGTCACGTCCGGTATCTGTGGCGCGAGGTGCTCGCCTGGTTTGAGGGACTGGATCCTCAACTCGGAAACAGCTTCCGTGGCCATGCCGGCGTAGAACGCGTCGTCGCTGTTCTTCACAGTGACAAATGTCTGCTGAAAACTGTTGACAGTTTGGGCGATATCGGTTTCACTGGTGCAAACCACTTCAACGAAGAAGGAAAAATTCTATGCATGAGAACTCCAAGGTTCGGCTGGCGGAACAGACCGAGAGAATTTCCCCTCGCGTCATCATCGCCGGCGCGGTCGGTTCGATCGTCGAGTACTTCGACTTCGCCGTCTACGGTTACGTTGCCACCATCCTCGCCGTGCAATTCTTCGCCAGCGGCGACCCGGTCGCATCCCTGCTCGCTACGCTCGCTACCTTTGCGGTCGCTTTCGTGCTGCGGCCCGTCGGCGCTCTCCTCTTCGGCCATTTCGGTGACCGGTTCGGCCGGAAGAACGCGCTGGCAGCAACGATAATCCTGATGGCCATCGCCAGCGGCCTGATCGGCATCCTCCCCAGCTATGCCGCGATTGGACTTGGTGCGACCCTCCTGCTGGTACTGGCTCGCTGCCTTCAAGGACTCGCGGCTGGCGGCGAACTCGGCGGTGCGGCATCATTCGTCGCCGAGAAGTCCCCGAACGCCAAGCGCGGACTGCTCACCTCCACCACACAGATGGGTGCTCTCGCCGGCTCCCTCCTGGCATCAGTCACTGTCGCATTGCTGAACCTCACACTCGGTGCTGAGGTCATGGCGGACTGGGGTTGGCGGATTCCGTTCCTCATCGCAATCCCGATCGGTCTGTTCGGTCTCTGGATCCGGAACGGACTTGAGGAGAGCGAAGAGTTCCAGGCTGCGAAAGCGACCATCGCACAGGTCAAGCAAGCGCCCGTACGGATCATGTTCGCGCGGTACCCGAAGGCTCTCCTCCGCGTCGTCGCCCTCTCGATCCTTCTCTTCTCCGCCTACTACGTCGCGTATGTCTACGTGAACATCCACATGCAGACGGTCCTCGGTTTCGATTCGAACTTCGCCTACATGTCGACAACCCTGACGCTGTTGGTCTCCGTCATTGCCATGCCGTTGTTCGGGGCACTCTCCGACAAGATCGGCCGCAAGCCCCTGTTCGTCGGCGCAAGCGTCGCCGCGCTCGTGCTCGCTGTGCCGGCGTTCCTGCTCTTCGAACAGGGTGGGGCGGTAGCTGTCCTCGCACACATCGTCTTGGGGCTGGTGGACTCCGCATTGATGGGTGTGGCACTCTCCACCTATGCCGAAATGTTCCCCACTGAGATCCGCTACACCGGGATCGCGTTCGGGTTCAGTGTGGGAGCCGCGCTCGCCGGTGGCACCGCACCGTACATCTGCACGTGGCTGGTAGACGCCACAGGCAACCCGCTCGCCCCAGCGTTCTTCCTCATCTTCACCGCGCTGATCACCCTTGTCCCCGCCTTGCGTCTGACTGAGACCAAGGGAATCGAATTGAGCCACGTGAAATGAACGCCTACGCAGAACCAGCCGGCTCTTCAAGCGTCGTCCAACGCGGAGCGACGGTGTCGCGCCAGACGGAATCCATCCTGCGAGAGATGGTCCTGAACGGGACCCTTGCCCCCGGTGAGCGTCTCAACGAGGTGACCATCGCCGACAGGCTCGGGGTCAGCCGTGGCCCACTGCGTGAAGCGATCCAGAAGCTCGCCGGAGAAGGCCTGCTCCAGCTGGAAAGCCACCGTGGCGCGTTCGTTCGCAAGTACGAGCCGCGGGAGATCATCGAGACCTACGAGATGAGGATCGCGCTTGAGCTTTATGCCGTACGGCTTGTGATTGAGCGCGCCAGCGACGATGACCTGGAGGCTCTCGGCATCCTGTTGGCGGAAAGCTCCGCTGCTGCCGAGGAAGCCAGAGCCGGTGGTGGGACTCCGGCGCCCGGCCCGTACGTCGCTGAGCTGGACTTCCACCAGCGGATGGTGAGCCTGTCGGAGAACTCGGCGATTGTCGCGGCATCCCTCGAGGTGAACCACCGGCTCTTCCTCGCCCTCACTCACACGGAGCGTTCGCAGGTCAGACGCCAGCACTCGAGCAGCGAGCACCAGGAGGTTCTCGCGGCCGTCCGTCGGCGAGACACGGCCACCGCCACCGCACTGCTGGAGGATCACCTGGAGATCTCCATGCAGAACACGCTGGCTGTGCTCGGCCTCGACCCGCTCGAATACCCACAGGCCCACGGTCCCGCCGTCCACGGCTCCAAGAACGTTTTGAAAACAGAGGTGTGAACATTGTCGAATTTTGAACTGTGCCTGCGCGGGGGCAAGGCCATGCTGCCTGGTATCGGGCTGACGGATGCCGACATCTATGTCAAGGCTGGAAAGATCGCTGCGATCGGTTCCCCGGGCGCTCCGATGGACGCCCACGAAATCGTCGACGCCTCGGGGCGATGGATCTTCCCCGGGGTCATCGACGCGCACGTGCACCTCGGACAGGACATCTCGGCGCCGAAAACCGTCGATGACGCCGAGAAGGAATCCGCCTCCGCAGCCGCGGGCGGCGTTACCACGATGATCGCCTATCTGATGAGCCCGGAGCCGTACGAGAACGTCTTCCCGGACGCTCGCGCCGTCATGGAAGCGAACTCGCACACCGACTTCGGCTTCCACTTCTGTGTCGTCACGCCGGAGCAGGTCGCGAACATTCCCTCGTACGCAGAGGATCTTGGCGTATCGAGCTACAAGGTCTTCACGAACTTCCGGGGGAATGAAGGCGCCTACCTTGGCCTGCCCGGCAACGACGACGCCTTCCTGTTCGACGCCCTTGAAGCGGCAGCGCACGCCGGCGGCATGATCGCGCAGCATGCCGAGAACATCGAACTTGTGTGGCGTCTGCGCGAGAAAACCGAGCAGAAGCCCGACGCCGGCCTGGCCGAGTGGAACGCCATCCGCCCGCCATACGTTGAGGCAGAAGCCGAGGGACGGGTCGGATACCTCGCCAGTGTCACCGGCGCCTCCGCGTACGCCGTGCACGTGACCAGTCCCGAATCCCTCGCAGCAATCCGTCGGCAGAAGTTGCACTACTCAAACCTGTTCGTGGAGACCTGCCCGCACTACCTGACCCTCAACATCGAGTCCGGCGTCGGGTCCCGGGGTAAGGTCAACCCGCCGCTGCGTACCGCGGACGCAAATGAGGCGCTGTGGGATGCCATCGCCGAGAACCAGATCGACGTGCTCGGATCCGATCACGTCCCCCGCCACTTCAGTGCCAAGGACAAGGACATCTGGAGCGCGTCGGCAGGTTTCCCGGGAACAGGCACGATGTTCCCGCTCTTCCTCTCCGAGGCGCTTCGCCGTGGCATCCCGCTGGAGACGGTCGTCAGCATGACCTCGACGCGACCCGCGCAACTCTTCGGCATGGGCGACCGCAAGGGCGAACTGACTGTGGGATATGACGCCGATCTCGTCGTCATCGACCCGTCAACGCCGTTCCCGATCGCGGCAGAAACTCAACGATCGGGCGCCGCGTACAGCGTGTGGGAAGGCTGGAACTCCGACGTCAGCATCGATCACACCATCGTCCAGGGCCGTTTCGCCGTTCAGAACGGTGAGCTCACCTCCAGCACGGGCGAATACGTTCCCCGCAGGCACAGCGGTCGCCAGGCGCTCGATGACCTGCTCAAGCGAACCGAAACCACATCGACAGGAGCAAGCAAATGACTGTTGTGACCCAGCCCTGGGCGGGAGTCATCACCAACGACGACGAACGGCGCTACGAAGCAGCCGGGTTCGGCCAGCCGGTGGGCATCGGTTCGAGGCCCGCCCTGCTGGTGATCGATGCACAGTATCGAACCGTCGGTATGGAACCGAAGCCGTTCTTCCAGTCCGTGGAAGAAGAGTTCACTACGAGCTGCGGAGACACCGGCTGGGATGCTCTCGCCAACGTCGCGAAGCTGCTTCCGTTATTCCGCAGTAACGGCTGGCCAGTTCTCTACCCGCACGTCGCACCCAAGCAATCCTTCGACCAGGGTCGACTCGGCGCCAAGGTGCCCGGGATCATGAACATCGCCGAGGAAGGATATCGATTCGTCGACATCATCGCTCCGGAAGAAGGAGAGATCCTCCTGCCGAAGCGCCACCC
This sequence comes from Salinibacterium sp. ZJ450, assembly GCF_011751885.2. Classification (NCBI taxonomy): domain Bacteria; kingdom Bacillati; phylum Actinomycetota; class Actinomycetes; order Micrococcales; family Microbacteriaceae; genus Ruicaihuangia; species Ruicaihuangia jiafui. The sequence goes on along the minus strand of NZ_CP061771.1, from coordinate 2,287,959 downwards.
CAGCGCCTTCTTCGGAACCCCGCTCCTCAGCTTTCTGATCGAGCGACAGATCGACACGCTCGTCGTCACCGGCGCGACAACGAGTGGATGTGTTCGCGGCACCGTCGTCGACGGTTTCTCCTACAACTTCCGGGTCCTCGTGCCGCATGACGCGGTGTACGACCGCACCGAGACGGTGCACAAAGTGAATCTCTTCGACATGGCGCAGAAGTATGCGGATGTCGCCTCAACGAACGACATCCTGGCCGAGCTGGCCACGATCGAGCAGCGCTAGCGCGCCTGGAAGGAACAGACGTGACCGCGAATCCGACCACTCCCACCCTCAACGATTCCTACGACCTCGTCGTCGTCGGTGCGGGCGCTTGCGGCATGGTGGCTGCGCTAGCCGCCAGCGACGCCGGCAAATCGGTGCTCGTCCTCGAGAAGCTGGAGACTCCCGGAGGAAACAGCACCCTGAGCACGGGGTCCGTCCCCGGCGCGAACACACGATTCCAACGCGAGGCGGGAATCGAGGACAGCCCGGAAAAAATGATTCACGACCTGTTGCAGACTAGCGGGTCGCACGAAGCAGAAAACCTGGTGCGGCTCATGGCCGAGGCATCGGCGGAAATCGTCGAATGGCTGGTAGACCGCCACGACATTGGGCTGTACCTGATCACCGACTACAAGCACGTCGGCCACTCGGTTCCTCGCCTGCATGCGCCGGCGGACCGCAACGGCGCGAATCTCACGGCCGACCTGCAGCGAGCATGCGAGCGTGCCGGGGTGAGCATCCTGACCCGAACTCCCGTCGTTGGTCTCTTGCACGAGGACGGCGCGGTGACGGGCGTCACCGCTGAGCTGTCGAACGGACAGAGGCAGGACATTCCTGCTCGGGCCGTACTACTGGCGTCAAACGGGTTCGGCGCCAACCGCGCCATGCTGGAGCGCTGGATCCCTGAGATGGTCGGCACCGTCTACCACGGCGCTCCCGGCTCAACCGGTGAGGGCATCGAATGGGCCGAACAGCTTGGCGCCGCGCTGGCGAACGTGCGTGCTTATCAGGCGTACGCTGCTGTCGCGACCGATGCCGGTGACATCCTGTCCTGGACCACCGTCGAACTCGGGGCCATCATCGTCGGCCCGGAGGGCACACGCCTGGGGGATGAGTCTGTCGGCTACTCCGCCTTCGCCGAGGTTGTCGCACGCCAGACTCCGTACAGCTTCACGATCATGGACAAGCGCATCTTCGACTACGTTGCGCGCAACGAGCCGCGCTTCGTGAAAATCATCAATCTGGACTGTGTGCAGGAGGCTCCGGATACTGCTGCCCTGGCCGCGTACATCGGCTGTGACGAAGTGACCCTGTCGGCGACTCTCGACACAGCCAGCGCCGCCGCAGCAGGCACAGCGGCCGACCAGTTCGGACGCACCGACTTCGGTCAGGGTGCGCTCGAGCCACCGTACTTCGTCTGCAAGACCCATCCCGCCATGTTCCACACGCAGGGCGGAGTCGCCATCGACACCCACGCTCGCGTCGTCACCCCAGAGGGAAGACCCATTCGCGGTCTCTACGCCGGCGGCGGCGTTGCTGCGGGGATCTCCGGGCAGGCCGGGGCCGACGGCTATGCCTCGGGGAACGGACTGTCCACGGCTATTGGGTTGGGTTACGCGGCGGGACGCCACGTCGGTTCGCGCGAAGAATGATCGTCCTCTAACGGAGGTTTAGGTGGGATGTGACTCATTGAGCGCAGTCGTGAGGCGTTCACTGGCTCTTCCAGGTGTCTGCGAAGGCAGTCGACGGCTCCATCGTCATCGCCCGCGGCGATTCGGACCAGGATTTTGTGGTGCTCGGCCGCAATCTGATCGACTCCGAGCGGGCGGCTGCCCAAGCTTCTCGCTGTCCGGACCGAGGTTGGTCACAACCGTGCAATCGGTCGGTAGTGACATCCAATATCCGCCAGTCGGCGTCTCGGTGAATTTGGAATCATCGGCGAGTATGACCACGATGGGGGCTCGCAGCGAGGAATCGAGCGGCTCGTAGGCTCCGAACAGATATCGGAGCATCTGGTACGACCGGACCTCCGGTTCGTCGCTTTGAAGGATCTGACGCGCAAGCTCGAGATCGTCGTCGTTGCCTTCCGTCTCGAACCGTGTGATTAACTCGTCGGCAAGGTAGTCCGGATTCCGGAGCCAGAAGTGAGTTTCTGGAGCAGCACCTGTGAGCGGGGTAGGGAGCCTTCCAGACAGGCAGCCCAGCTCGCATCAGTTTTTCTTGGTTCGAGTCCAGGTACCCCAGCAGTAAACCCCCGGTAAAACGGGGGTTTTCTTGTTGACCTAGTCGCGCGCCGGCGGGGGTTTTTGGTCTTTTTCGTTGGCAGCGACAAGAAAACTGCGCGGGAGCCCCTTGCCCGCCTCCCGTAAGCCGAGCAGACGTTAGAGAATTCGCTGCTGCCCTTCTGGAAACGTGCCGCGCCTCATATATCGCGGGGACGAGGGTTCCGCGGTGGCGAGCGCTCCGGGAAGTGCCACGAGCGCGGCACCGTTCCAATCGCAGCCGGGGTGGGTCAAAGGGGTCTGGACGTGGAGGGTGATAGATCTGCATTTGACCTTCTCTCTCTGACGTCAAGAATCATGAGGACGAGTACGGCGGCACTGAGGGCGGCCAGTGATAGTGCGGCAATACCGACTGCGGTGCTCAAACTGCCCGTAGTAGCGAGTGCGCCGACGCCGATAGCGGTGCCTGCTTGGAGAGCGTAGGCGATGAGGTAGAGCAGGGATAGTGTCGCGCCGCGATGGCGCTCGGAAGCGACACTGTTGATGAGACCGAGCCCTCCGGTGAATGCGAAGGAGTAGGCGATTCCGCCGATGACGCACCAGCCGAGAAAGAGGGAGATGGAGCCGAAAGCACTGGCGGCGGCCATGAGCCCGAGGCTGAGGACCGTCAGGGTTACGCCGATCCAGACTGAGGTGTGCGCGGGGACGCGGGACAAGAAAAGTGCGGTGATGCCGATGGCGGCCGCCGAGCACCCGAGGAGGATTCCGACGATCGCACTGTTCTCGGTGTGTGCGAACTGGGTGATCATGTGCGCGCCGAGGGAGAGGAAGATCGCGCCCACACAGTAGGCGAGGGAGACTGACAGGGTGGCGATGGAGAAGCGTAGTCGGATGCCCTGGGGCACGCTGGGTACCTGCGGTCGCCAACGTTGGACATGGATCGGCCGGTCATCCGGTGCGCACATCAGCGCAGCGATTGATGCCAAGGACAGGATGAGCAGGACGATGTAGCTCCAGAGCAGGGGCAACGGGACGAACCGTGCAAGCACGCCACTGAGCGCCAGGGCGAGGGTGAGTCCTGTCGCGGTGGCCACGGTCGCCATGGAGCTGGCGAATCGGGGGCTGCTGGCGGTGTTGTTCTCGATCAGTGACGCGGTCGCCGCCCCCATCGCCAATCCTGCGCCGGCGCCTTGCAGTACTCGCCCGGCGAACAGGAATGCCACATTAGGGGCAACGGCGAAGAGGATCGCCGAGGCCGCGATGAGAGCCACGCCGACAATCATGACTCGTCGTCGTCCGAGCTGGTCGGAGAGATTTCCGAAGAGCGGCAAGACGACGATCAGTGCGAGCTGGTAGGTAGCGAACACCGTAGTGATGATGAGCGGGGTCAGATCCCACTGCTCAGCGTAGATCGGGTACAGCACGCTGGGCGCGCCGGACGACCAGAGCACCAGAGCGAGCACCGATGCCGACGCCCAGAACGCCCCCCGCCTGCCCAGTCGACCTTGCTTGCGGGGACGGGACGTGTTCTCAGGCCAGACTGTCCCTCGTTGGGTCATCGGGCGGGGCCTGGGTGGATGATCAGGCAGGTGCTCGATGCGGTGGCCAACACTTGGCCGGCGCGGTCGCGGATATCGGCGTCGGCGAAGGCCGCGCTCTTGCCGCGGCGGGTGACCCAGCCGTGGGCGGTGACGGTTCCAGTTTCGGCGGTGATCGGCCGGAGGAAGGAGACCTTGATCTCCAGGCTCGTGTATCCGACTCCAGAGGGCAGGGTGCTGTGCACGGCACACCCGCATACCGAGTCAAGAACCGTCGCGAAAAATCCTCCGTGGACCGATCCGACGGGGTTGTAATGCGACTCGTCAGGCTGGGCGGTCATCACGACATCGCCATCGGCGACGGAGATGATCTCCAGTCCAATGTGGCTACTGATTGGTGGCGGCGGCATCAGGCCGTCAACCATTGCTCGCAGTTGCTCGATCCCGGGCCGCTCGAACAGCTTCGTCTTGTCCTCTTCGGGGCGGTGGTAATAGATGGTGCGCGAACGGTTCGTCGGCGGTTGGGGCGGTGGTGTCATCAGCTGTCCTCCGGGTGCTCGATACAAGGCATGGGTGCTCAGGCGACAGGGATGATCGGGGGATCAAACGATCCTGCGTGACCGCCTTGCAGCCCGTTCAGAGATTTGACGTTGCCCTCATGCGGGACGCCAAGATCGATGGCGCTTATGGTGGTGAGCCGCTCGTACTGTTCGTCGCTGAGATGGAGGTCGAGTGCGGCGAGGTAGTCGTCCAGTTGGGCGAGGTCGCGGGGGCCGATAATCGGCACCGAGGAGGTTGCAAGACGCCGCGACCTCTCGTTGACCCACGCAGCCGCCACCTGCGCCGGGGTGCGGCCGACCTCCTCGGCTACCTCGATCACCGCATCCACGACGGCGGTCTTCTGTTCGGTGGATTCGGTGTGCACGAGCGTCTTCCAGTCGCTCAGGCGTCCCGCTTGGCTCTTGCGATACTTGCCGGTCAGCAGCCCGCCACCCAGCGGCGACCACAGCGTCACGTCCAGACCGAGAGCTTCGGCCATCGGCAGCAGTTCCCGGTCCGCGGTGCGCTCGACCAGGCTGTACTCGACTTGAATCCCGGCCACCGGAGCCCACCCGGACACGTCGGACAGTAGGGCGGCGAGGGAGACACGCCAGGCGGGAAAATTGGAGAACGCCGCATAGAGGATCTTGCCCTGGCCGATCAGCTCATCCAAGCCGCGCAGCAGTTCATCGACCGGAGTGAGCGCATCCGGGTAGTGCACCCAGAGCACGTCAATATAGTCCGTTCCCAGCCGGCTCAGGCTCTCCTCGACGGAGACACGCAGATTCTTCCGGGCGTTGCCGGTGCGGGAGAGCTTCCGTTGGGGGTTCGCGCCGACGGCGAACTTCGTAGCCAGCACCAGGTCGTCAAGGTCGGCGCGGATGAACTCACCGACCAGCTGCTCGGACTGGCCGGCCTGGTAGGTGTCGGCGGTGTCGATAAAGTTGCCACCTGCCTGCACGAAGCGGTCAAAGATCGCTTTCGCTTCGTCCCGTTCCGTGCCCGCTCCCCACCCGGTGCCAAAGTTCCCAGTGCCGAGGGCGTACTGCGAGACCCGCAGCCCTGTGCGGCGGCCAAACGTCGTGTAACGCAATGTTTCGTCTCCTTCGCCGAAGGCGTATCCGGTTGCCGGAAGGGCTGGGATCAACCGTACCGATGCTAAGTTGGTTATAGCAACTCAGCGGAGATATGGCGGGCCGAACGGCGCGCGGGAGGAGTCCTTGACGATGCCGGTATTCCAGGTTCATATCCCCGATGAGCGGTTCTCGCCGGAACAGAAGCGCGCTCTGGCTGAAGCCCTGCCGCAGGCGCTCAATGATGCGCTGGGGATTCCCGCTGATGATCAGTTCGTCGCAATCACTTCGCACGGCTCGGACGAGCTCTACTTGAGCCTCGGCTACATGGGGATGCGACGAAGTGCGGATGCGGTCATCATTACCGTGCTCTTCACGGCTGAGCGACCGCTGGGGGATAAAAGAGTGCTGACGACGGCAATCTGCCGAAATGTCGTCGACGTGCTGGGCATCAGTGCCGATGATGTGTTCATCGCGCTGGTCCCGGTGCCGAAAGAGAATTTCTCCTTCGGCCGGGGCGAGCTGCAGCTCGCCACCGAATAGCTCACCCGCGTGTGCTGTGTCTCTCCGCCTAAACATCGCTGCTGGATCGGTTGGACAGAGTCAAGAGAGGGTTGGTCCATGCCACGTAAGTCGCGTATTCTCGCGGATGCACTGGACAATCAGTGCGCCATCGTCAGGTCTCTAGGGGTTCTCAGTGACTCCTGGAGCTTCCTCCTGCTGCGCGAGGCGCTCCTGGGGAGGCGCACATTCGCGCAGTTCCGAGACTCTTTGGGCATCGCGACTGACGTGCTCAGTGCACGGCTGAACACGCTCGTGGAGCACGGCGTGTTGGAGAAGATTCCGTATCAAGAGCCAGGGCAGCGCACCCGCGATGCCTACGACCTGACCGCAGCAGGTAATGAGCTGAAGGTCGTGCTGGTAGCGATGCAGCAGTGGGGTGAGGTACACGTTCCTCAAGGGCGAGGTGTGAGCGTGCTTCCGCTGACTCGCGACGGCCAAGAGCGGGTGCGCGCAGCTTTGGTCGGTGCCCATGGCGTGATCCTGGGCCACGAGGATGTGGAGTTCGTTCGCGTTACCGCCTCTGACTCTTCCGGTGCCGAGCAGCCGGCCAACGCGGGCCCGGAGAGCGACACACTCGGGGCGGTGCTGGCGGGCGGACCCGGCTGAGATCAGTGGGGCAGAATGGCAGCGATCTGTCCGCGGATGCGTTCGATGATCTCTTCGGTGCTGACGGGAGAGTTCGCACCGCTGGCCATAGTCATGAACATGCTCGACAAGACAACGCGGGCAAGGGTGGCAGCATCGGCTTCATCGATGGCCTCGTGGCGGCTGAGAATGCCCGCGAGGGCGTGCTCTGTCTGAGCCACGATTTTCAGGGCTTCGGCGTGATGCGGCTCACTGGGATCTCCGAAGAGCATCTCGCGAAGGTAGGTGCGCCCGTTATCGACCTGGACCCGATTGCACTCTACAACCGGCCTGACGATTGCCAGCACGGCATCGAGAACGCTGGGCACCGTCTCCGCAGCCGCCCGGCCGCTGGCAAGTGCCGTGGAGTAGTGGGTGTTCTGGACGAGTAGCAGCAGTTCGCCCTTGGTCTTGGCGTACAGGAACAGGGTGCCGGCGCCGATGTCGGCTTTGTCGGCGATCTGCTGGGTGGTGACCTCATCGACGCCTTGTGTGGCGAACAGTTCGCTGGCGGCTGCGGTGATGCGTTCGAGCTTGGCCTGCTTGTTCCGCTCGCGTCGACCGATCGACTGTGGTGCGAGTGGCATGGGAGATCCTCCTGGAATAAACCATGACCGTACTCAGTTATGATTACAGTCACTGTCGCGTGGGCTCGAATGTGCCTGGACTCATTCTCTCACGGCGACGCGAGATAGCCCGTTACTCGGGTCGCCGCAGTGGCCGCTTCTGACCGTTCGATGTAAAAGGAACTATTCTCATGACTTCACCTTCACTGTGGCAGCCGTTTGCGCTGGGGCGCATCGAACTTCCGCACCGCCTCGCCCTGGCACCGATGACGCGCAACCGTGCGAACGTCGACGGCACTCCGGGGGAGCTGGCGGCGGAGTACTACGGGCAACGCGCCGCTCTTGGTCTGCTGATCAGCGAGGGAACCCAGCCATCTGCGGACGGGCAGGGTTACGTCAACACCCCAGGCATCTACGCGCCCGAGCACATCGCCGGGTGGCGAAAGGTCGTCGACGCGGTGCACGAGCGCGGCGGGCACTTGTTCGTCCAGCTGATGCACGTGGGCCGGACCTCGCATCCGGACAACACCCCGCACCACCGGCAGCCGGTCGCACCATCAGCAATCGCTCCCGGGCAGGAGATGCACACGCCCACCGGTCCTCAGCCGATCCCGACACCGCGCGAGCTGCGTGCAGAGGAGATTCAAGACGTGATCGGTGAGTTCCGTCACGCCGCAGCCTCGGCGATCGCGGCCGGGGCGGACGGGGTGGAGATCCACGCCGCGAACGGGTACCTGCTCCACCAGTTCCTCTCCCCGAATGCCAACCACCGCACCGACGGCTACGGCGGCTCGGTGGAGAACCGGGCCCGGTTCGTCGTCGAGGTCGCGCAGGCTGTTGCCGAGGAGATCGGCGCGGACCGCACCGGCATCCGTATCTCCCCGGCCTTCCCCCTCGGTGGTCTCGACGAGGGCGACACCGAATCGGTGCGTGCCCAGTACCGCTACCTGGTCGGTGAGCTCGCGAAGCTGAACCTGGCCTACTTGCACGTGCACCACCTCGGCGACGACGAGGTGCTGCGCTCCTTCCGTGAGGTATGGCCGACAGCGGTGCTCGTGGTCCGGTACGGGCGCGACCGGGAGCAGATCGCTGCCGACATCGACGCAGGGCTGGCGGACGTCGCGCCGCTCGGCCGGTTCGCTCTGGCCAACCCCGACATCGTCGAGCGGTTGCGCACGGATGCCCCGTTGAACGAGTTGGACCCGACCACCCTGTATGTCGGGGATGCGGCCGGGTACACCGATTACCCGGTCCTGGCACTCGTCTAGCGCCCGCCGTGAGCCGCCCGCGGGGTTCTGCCCCCGCTTGGCGGGCGGCTCACACCTCACTGAGTTTTTCAAGTTCCCAATTAGATGAAAGAAGTACTCATGCCCTCACTCAATGGAGCCGTCGTTCTCGTCACCGGAGCCAACGGCGGAATCGGTACCCAGTTCGTGCACGAGGCTCTCGCCCGCGGTGCGGTCAAGGTCTACGCCACCGCCCGCAACCCCCGTACCTGGGATGATGACCGCATCGTCCCGCTGATCCTCGACGTCACTGACCCCGCCTCCATCCAGGCCGCCGCTGACGCTGCACAGGACGTGACCGTGCTGATCAACAATGCCGGCACCTCTGCCTCCACCCCGGGCATCCTGAGCCACACTGATGCGGAGATCCGTGCGAATGTCGAGACCAATTTCCTTGGTCCGCTCTTCCTCGCCCGCGCGTTCGCACCCATCCTCTCTTCGAAGGGCGGGAACACGGCGATCATCGACATGCACTCGGCACTGTCCTGGTACGCCGTCATGGGGATCTATTCGGCTACCAAGGCCGCACTGTGGTCTGCAACAAACTCCCTGCGTCTGGAGCTGGCCCCCGCGGGAGTCCATGTCGTGGGTGTTCACGTCGGCTATGTCGACACGGCGATGGCCGCGAACGCCCCCGGCCCGAAGGTCGACCCAGCAGTGCTGGTCGGCAAGGTGTTCGATGCGACAGAGGCGGGGGAATACGAGGTCCTCGCCGACGACACGTCCGTGCAGCTGAAGGCCGGCCTCAGCGCGCCCTTGGAAGCGGTCTACCCACAGCTCGGTAACACCGCCGCGTAACCCCGCACCATCCGGGGCTCCGCAGGCCCGATTGCATCGGACCTGCGGCGCCCCGCCTGGGAGAATCTGAACTCCGTACTCCGCTCAGAGCGCGGATGGTCGAAGGAACAGACGATGACATTGAGCGACACCACCGAACGCGCACGACACGCGATCTACACGCACCTGGCTGCGACGGGGACTCTCCCCGAGGAGGCGATGCTGCAGGCAATCCACGCGACTCGTCCCGGTGGCCACGTCGCTACGTGGGCGTCTCCTACAGTGTGGAGCTCGACGGCCTCGACCTGTTCTTCTCCACCGTGAGCGCCTGCTCGGCGGGCCCGCCCCGGTCCGCCGATTCCTGCCCGAGCTGATCGACGTCATCATGACCGACCAGATCGACCCCGGCATCGTCTTCGACCTCACCCTCCCGCTCGAAGAGGCCGCCGAAGGATACCGGGCGATGGACGAACGCCGGGCGACCAAGGTGCTGCTCACGTTCTGACTAACCCCAATCCACGCGGCGAGGCAGCAGTACCTGCCCCAGGTGCCTCGCCGTGTGACACATCACCACCGGCTGAGTGAGGGGCCCTTACCCTGGGCTTCAGAACCTCGACTCACGAAGCCAAATGCCGAGACACAGCTGAAAGGACACCATGGAACTCGACGATCTCCTTGAGGTGCTGAATGCAGGCCAGACCATCAGGGGGGATTCACCCTTGCATCAGGTCATGCACCGGGTCAGCCAGGATGCCCTACGCATCACCGGCGAACTTAACAGCGGATATCACGAACCGGCGCGGGTGCGGGAGCTGCTGTCTCAGCTGACCGGCAAGCCAGTTGACGAATCTGTGACGGTCTTCCCGCCCTTCTACTCCGACTTCGGAAAGAACATCACCCTCGGGAAACGGATCTTCATCAACTCGGGGTGCAAGTTTCAGGACCAAGGCGGAGTGGTCATCGGCGACGACTGCTTGATCGGGCACAACACGGTCATGGCCACACTCAACCACGACCTCACGCCGAGCCGCCGTGCCGACATGCACCCGGCCCCCATCGTTGTCGGCCGCAATGTTTGGATCGGCTCCAACGCCACCGTTCTGCCGGGCGTGACGATCGGTGATAACGCAGTCGTGGCGGCTGCGTCTGTAGTCACGAAGGATGTGCCAGAAAACACCATTGTCGTGGGCTCCCCGGCCCGAGTGGTTCGCTCACTGCTGTCGAGCTGAACCCCGTTTCAGTTTCGATTGGGCGCCCAGTCGGGTGAATCTGACCCGAAGGCGGACTATATATCGCCGACCTTTAATGGGCAGTGAATCTCCGTGTCGAACTGTACCGACTGTTTTGGTGACGCGATCACTGGTCTTGCCGCTGGCCTTCGACAACTCAGCACTGTGCAGCGGCAATAAGCAGCACCCGACGGGGACGCTGAGCGGGCGCAGGTTCAGGCAGCGGCTCTGTGAGCGGGCAGCCCCCCGGAGAGCCACCCTGCTCAAGTGCGTTATCAGCGCTGGAAGGTGTCCAGACAGCGAGCGGACGGTACCGCCGCATCACCGCAGTCATCATCGTTCGTCCGCCGTCCCGCAAGACCCGCCGGTTGATCTGCCCGGTCAATAGAATCCCGCGCGCCCTGAACGCTACAAGTAACCACCTGTTTGAAGAGTCACTTCGGGTGCGACGACGGACTGATGAGGGTCCGGAGTCGCCCACATCTTCTGGCGTCGCTAGCGAGTCAGCGAACGGCGACCAAGAACGTGACCAAAAACGCGATCCGCAGACCAGAATCAGCCGGTACGGCTCCGTAGGAGTCGGTACACTTGGGGCATGGAAATCGCGGAGATCCGCGGATTCCTGCGGCGAACACCCATCGGCCATCCGGACGCCCAAGGCTTCAGTTGTTCTTGGTTCGAGTCCAGGTACCCCAGCAGTAAAAACCCCCGCTAAAGCGGGGGTTTTCTTGTTTGACCCGCCAACCTCGGCGTCGAAGAGGTGCCGCTTTCCCTCGACGAGGGAGTCGCGGGCTTCCTCCGTCCTACGGGATGAGCGGGCTTGCAGTGCGCACGGCGGAAACGACGTCGAGGATGCCCCGAGCGGTCGCCATCGCGTCGTCTTGATCAGAGATCAATGACGCATGGGTGGCCCCGTCGATGACGCGGTGCAGGCTATTGGTCGAGAGTGAGGCAAGGGCGTCCTGCGAAGCGGCCCAGCCGGGCTGGCTGCCGCTGCCTGCTGTGAGAACAGCCAGCGGCTTGTCGGTGAAGTTTCTCAGAGCGGCAGCCTGCTGCGCTGAGGAGCCCGCGTGGAGGTACTCGTCGATCGTGCCTTCCAGGTGGCTGGGTGTCTCCACTCCGATGATTCGGCCGAGTCCAAGGCTGGCTGCGGCGGCTCCCAGTGCGGAGAGTCGGTTTATCGTGTCGGCGGAGTCGGCGGAGTCGGCGGAGTCGGCGCGAGTGGGCTGCGTTGAATCCGGTTCTGTTCCCGAAGCTGGTGCGGTCGAGTCCACCAGCACCAGTCCGGCGACGTCGCCGGGGTAGCGGGCGGCGAAAGTGAGCGCGTAGAGGCCCCCGAATGAATGTCCGGCCAGCACATACGGTCCAGGCTCGTTCCCGCGCTGCAGCAACGTGTGGAGATCGGTCGCGGTCTGAGCGCCGTCCTGCGCGGTCGGCGCCGGATCGCTCCACCCACGTCCTGCCCGGTCGTAGACGCACACCCGGGTATCACGGGCAACAACCGGTGCGATGAATGCGAGGTCAGACGACATGAGGCCTGCGCCCGGTTCCAGCACGACGGTAGGACTGCCTGAGCCGGTGCAGTTCAGGTACAGGCGGTGTCCGCCGACGTCGATTAACTGACCCTGCGCCGGATACTCCCCAGCATCCACTGCTGCACGCACCGTTTCGTAGCCGCTACCCAGCGAAGCCAGAGCCAGCATCGCAATCACTGGGTAGAGGAGCACGCGCCCGCTCCGGCTACGAAGCTGTCGAGGAGCCCTGACGACCATCCAAACCACTAACACCAACAAGACCGGCGGCCATACCCAGGCGAGCACTTCCTGCGCTGGGGAACCGAACGCCATCAGAAGGAAACCGCCCAGAGCCATGAAAAGCGCTGGAGCCGCGGCCCACCTCTGTGGCTGATCCGTGAACCTCACCGACAGCACAGTCAACATGGCCCATCCCAGCGCAAGCCCCAGCAGGATGGCGCCGGTCACGCCGCTCGGGGTTGCCGGAATCACCGGGGCGGCGGCCAGCAGTAATGCAGCGAGGGCTCCGGTAACCAATGAGCCGGCCACAATCCAACCGATGTGTCCCTTCCGCGAACGATCAGAGCCGGGCGGACGGTCCTGGTCCTTGAACCTAGGGCTCGTGGCAGTGGGAGCCGTCGTTTCCTGCCCGCCGGTAAAGATTGTCATGTGCCCATGCTGTCTTTCGCCGGCAGCGGACGTGCATGGCAAAAATGCCCTGCATGGAAAGAATTCTGCTCATCTGGTGCCTCACTGAGTACAGTGGCACTTGTGCACCGAGTCGTCGCGTTGGCACTGCCGGATGTGGTCGCTTTTGACCTGGCCATTCCAGCGCAGGTTTTCGGCCACGAGGATGAACGGGGACGGTACTCCTTCCGGGTCTGCGCAGCCCAGCCTGGCCTGGTGTCGACGACCTCCGGGTTTTCCATCCAGGCCGCTGATGGCTTGGACGCCCTTCTGTCCGCGGATACAGTCGTGGTGCCCGGCTACGCGCCGCTCGACGATCCGCCCGCTGAGGTCTGCGAAGCTCTGCGTCAGGCAGCGGCCAACGGGGCCCGCGTGGTGTCGGTGTGCACAGGCGCCTTCGCTCTCGCTGCTGCAGGTCTCTTGGACGGCAAGCGGGCAACCACCCACTGGAGAAACGCCGAACGCCTTCGAACCCTGTACCCGGGCGTCACCGTCGATGCCGACGTCCTATACATAGATCAAGGCAGCGTCAGCACCAGCGCCGGGGTTGCGGCAGGCATAGACCTCTGTCTGCACCTGGTCCGCAAGGACTATGGAACCGAGGCGGCGAACAGCATTGCGCGACGGATGGTGGTGGCCCCGCACCGGGAAGGGGGCCAAGTCCAGTTCATGGAACGTGCGGTCGCCGCCCCCTTGGCCCTCTTCGCCGACACCTGCGCCTGGGCCAGGCTGAACCTGGCTGAACCGCTCACAGTCGACGACATGGCTGCCCATGCCGGCTGGGCACCCCGGAGCTTCACACGGAAATTTGCGGCCGAAGCAGGAATGACACCTTTGAGGTGGCTAAACGATCAACGCATCGCCGAAGCATGTCGGCTTTTGGAAACCACTGACCTGACGGTGCAGGCGGTTGCCTCCAGAACTGGCCTGGGAACGACAGCAAATTTCCGGCTCCACTTCACCCGGAAACTTAACACCACACCCTCAAGCTACCGCCGCCTCTACCAGGGCAGGAACCGGCAGGCCGCGCCAGCCTAGACCTTCCCGGCGTGGCAATTACCGCTCGCGTGTCCCGAGCGAGGACCTTCGACTCTGCCGCCGGAAACTGTCTTGCGCGACGGTGGCCAGGTCGCTCACCCCATCGAGACCGAGGAGAAGCGCCATGCTGCCCACCCCCGACGAGCCCATCGGATCCGTGACGCTTGATAAGTGCTGGGAGTTGCTCGCCGCCAGCGAGCTCGGGCGACGCGTTCCACGCCGCTAATCGCGCGAGAAAGTCGGGACCGCGGATCAGCGGGCGAGGCCGGAAACCAGGTTGATGGCGGTCGCAAGCACGAAGACCCCGAGAACGTATGAAAGCAGCGAGTGCCGAAGGGCCGTCATCCGGATGTCGTGGGTCTCGAGGTTGGTGTCTGACACCTGGAAGGTAGCTCCGATCGTGACCGCGAGGTAGGCGAAGTCGGTGTACCGCGGAGATTCCTTTTGGTTGAAGTTGATTCCGCCCGGGTTGTTTCTGTAATAGAGATGCGCGTATCGCAACGTGAACACGGTGGTGACCAGCAGCCACGACACGGCGATTGTTGCCAACGCCAGGGCAACCAGCCAGAGCTTCAACGCTCCCTGAACACTGCCAGCCTCGATCAGGATCAGCGCGATCGTACCGAAGCTCGCGATACTCGCGCACAGCAGCAGTACCTCGGCGACCAGCCGGGAACGGTCCTCCATCGTCGCGTGACGAGAGGTTTGCGCGCCATCGAAACGGCCGATCACCAGCCACGTCCAGGACAGGAAGATTATTGCCGCGGCCACCCATCCGAGTGCTGGCGCAAATGTCCAACTGACCGTGAACCCGACAGCAAGTCCGACAGCTACCCCTACCGCTAGCGCGACGCTCACCCGGGTACCAGCCCGGTGAATGAGGGAATCGTACTCGCTAGCCTCCACGCACCGATCATAAGTTCGTGCGAGCACCATACGGTGGTGTTCAGCGCACCGCAGATGATCGGGTCAGCTCGGTCGTCCGGCCGCAGGGCGGCTCGCGCACGACGCGGTCGCGAGCGTGTGTAAGTACTGAACCACCCATGACTTCGGCCCCCGCTCTCTAGATGCTCATCGCTACAGCGTCTTCTTCAGCTTCTTCCAATGCTTCTTAACCTTCTTTAAGGTGTCCGGAACGGCATCGAGGATCTCATCCGGAGGGCGGTGCGAGGCGGCGAGCTCGGTGGCCGGGTCGGATAGGTCGGGGTGGGAGTCGCGCAGACGCTCCGCCAGTTGTCCTGCGGCAGTCTGGTCCTGCAGCTCGCCGAGGAGATCCTGCGCGTCCTTGAGCGCGGAGATGAGCTTCTGGGCAGGCTTTTCGTAGAGGTCTTCGACGAACTCCGCCGTGAAGCGCAACTGTCGCGCCCGCCGGCGCACCGCGTGATATCGCTCCGCTGATGGGCGCTTGTTCAGACGACGCAGGGCCTTGCGAAATCGGCGATGGCGCATTCTGAGCATGTCCGGGGCGAAGCTGTCGAGCGACTGCGGATCGCCGGCATCCGTCTCATCGAGTCCGGCAGAAACGCGCTGCGCAAGCGATTTGAATCGGTTGCTGGTGAGCGCGTTGTACTCGATGCGATGTGCGCGGTCTCGTTCGTCGGAGAGGGCGGCAAGCAAGGAGGAGTGCGCCTTGCCGCTCTTGTGGTCTGCCTCCACCGCCGCGTACTGCACATCGGCGTCGCGCGCGTCGCCGAGCTGACTGCCGAGCCACTTGAGCTCGTCGGTGGTTGTCACGAGGTTGTGCGGCAGCACCTCGTCGAAGCTGCTGAGCGCGGTACGCAGCCGCCGAATGGCGACGCGGCCTCGGTGCAGTGCCTCCGGGTCGTCGGCTGCGAGGATGCCAGCGAGCTCGGCCATGAAGGCCAGCCATAGGGTCCGCGTCACCTCCCTGCCGCGATCCTGCGCCGACAACTTCGTCATGTGTCAACTGTAGGGCGGCGCATCCCCGCCCGGCGGGTCTGCCCCCGCGGCGGGTTATCGGCGGGATTCCGCGTGGCTACGCGGCGCGGGCGAAGAAGCCGCGCACCTTGCCGGCGATCTTGCGGGCAGATGCTGCCTCCTCGTCGATCGCAGGCTCAGGGACGAACGCGACCCGGAAGCAGCCCTTGCACAGCGCCACCGTGCGGTGGGTGGCGAGGCCCTTGCCGAAGTACGGGTTCGGGCGGGTCTCCATCTTGGAGCCGCACGCGGTGCACTCCATCGGAGGCTGGGCTGCGGTTTCGGGCACGGCGATGGTGGGGGCAGCGGACATCGTTGTATCACTTTCGGGAAAAGGGATCGGGTATAGCGGGTGGTGATCGTGTCCGGCACATGCGCGGCTGGTAAGACCGTAGGTGGCGCGCGGGAGATCGGGCGGGCCGACGGGTAATGCGGGTAGTGCGGGGGCCCACAGACGAGTCTGTCCAGTTGCGAAAGATTGTCATAGTCCCAGAATGGGGTACATCTCATGTCCCCCTCGCGGCGGACGTGGAACTGGGTACCGAGACACCCCATCGTTATCTGGTAGTTACTCGTCTTATCTAGTGTGAGGTTCACCCGACCACTCACTGCAGCCAAACACTGGAGCGCCAATGTCCCGACTCACCGTCAGCCTGCTCGCGGCTGTCGCGCTGCTGGTCACTGGCTGCGCCACCGTGCCAGGCGGATCGCCCGAGCCGGATGCCGCGATCGTGGAGGCCCACGATTGCCTTGCCCCCAACCTGGGTGACCTCGTGTTCCCACCCGAGGCATCCGCCGTCGACCGTCCGCCTGCCCCGGCGCCCGGACGTGTGCCGGCGGACTTCCAGCCGGTCACCGCCTACCGCTGCGTCCTGCATTCCAGCGTCGAGGACGCCGAGGGAATCTGGAGCGCCGTCACGGTTGAGCGCTTCGACGGTGACCTGTCGGCCCTGCTCACCGCGCTGGCGCAACCCCACGACGGCAGCAGCCCCTTGATGGCCTGCACCGCCGACATGGAGCTCGTGCCGCCACTCTGGCTTGCGGATGCCGCGGGGCGGGCGGTTCACGTCAGCTATCCCCGCAATGCCTGCGGCAAAACGAAACCGGCCACCAGGGACGCGCTCGAAGCGCTGACGCTGACGGAGACCGTGACGCTGAAGGGCGAGCTGGTTGAGTCGCGGGCGGCGATCGACAGCGGATGCTTCATGGGGTGGTGGGCGCGGATCCTCGACTGGCCAGCAGGCGTGGTGGCGGTCGAACCCGGTGACGCGGTCATCAATCAAGACGGCATGACGGTGATCCCGGTCGGGCCGCCTGCGCTGCCAGCGGCAAACGCCGTGGACGGGGTGCGCTGGTGCGAGTACACCGCGGTCGACCCCGCGGTGACCCACCAAAGTGAGCCCACCGGCGCACCGGGAGTCGCCGAGCTCGATCAGCACAGCGGTCAGCGCTCGCCCACCGAGGGCCGGTTCGCGCGCGGCGGTCAGCTGGGCCCGGATGCGGCCGGGGTTGTGCTCGCCGCGGCATCCGGTCAGATCGTCCCTGACTGCGGCGCCGACGCGACGGCATTTGTGGTGCTCTTCTTCCTCGATGACGGCGTCGACACGGGGGCGACCATCACCGTCGAACTGGACGGATGCGAGCACCTGATCGGTCCCGACGGGAAATCACGCGCCGTACCCGCCGAACTCAGGCAGCTGCTCGCCGAGCGCTGAGCCGCGGCGCGCACTCTCACGGCTACAACTCGAGCGTGTCTCCCGGCTCGAGGGGGTGATAGGTGCCGCCGCCGAGTTCGGTGGCCTGCCCGATCCGGGCGTCTGACAGCTTGCGTCCCGCGACGGAGAGCACCATTTCGTGGGTGGGGAAGGACCGGGTGGGTTTCACCGCGGCCACGTAGTCGATCACCTCGCTGATCTTCAGCCAGGGCGCCCCCGCCGGAACGGCGAGCGTGTCGACCTTCACCGGAGGAATGGTGAAGGAGTCGCCGGCGTAATAGATGCGGTCGTTGATCAGCACGCCGGTGTTGTCGATCACCGGAATCGACGAGTGGATGACGGCGTGCTTCGAGCCGAAGAACTTGAGGGTGAACGGCCCCACGGTCACCTCGTCGCCCTCGTGAACGGCGTGGACGGTGAAGTCGTCACCGACGGCGGCGACCACGCCGGGAGGGCCGTAGATCGCGACATCCTGATTGTGATCAAGGATTGCCTTCAGCTGGTCTGGGGTCCAATGATCGGCGTGCTCATGGGTGATCACCACGGCAATGACGCCGTCGACGCCGAGCAGCGGTGTCGTGTATGAACCCGGGTCGATGACGAGTTTCTGGCCGTCTTCCTCGACGATGAAGCACGCGTGTTCCTGCTTGGTCAGTCTCATGTTCTGACCATACGGCGTGCGTCGGCACGCGCGCAGCAACTCGTGCGCACGTGCCGGCGTGGAATCGGTCTACTCCTGATCGCCGATGGCGAAGCGCACCGAGCCGTCCTCGGCGACCTCGGCGTCAAGCACCTTGTCGGCGAGCGCGGTCGCCACGATCGGCTCCAGATAGACGTGGGCTCCGCCGGACTCGATGACCTCATCGGCCGGTTCCGGCCCGGCTGCGATGGCCACGTTCAGCGCGCTGCCGCCGGCCTCGTCGCTGCTGACGCGCAGGCCACCGTCTTCTGTGCCCAGGCTCTGGGCAGCAATGTTCTTCACCACCGTGCTGGCAGTTTCCGTCAGGGTAAGCATGATGCTCCTTTTCGATCGCTGGCAGGAAGCTCCCCAGTCTGCGGATCGGCGACGGCACTCTCAACCCGGTGCGCGGCTCTTTGGGCGGATTCACACCTCGGGTTGTGGCGCCTCTCGGGCTCGCTCGACGTCATCTGGCGTTCGTCTGGCGCTCGTTTTGGCGACCGAGAAACCTTGTGGCATACTCGTCTAGTTGCGAAAACGGCCCCATCGTATAGCGGCCTAGTACGCCGCCCTCTCACGGCGGTAACGCGGGTTCGAATCCCGCTGGGGTCACAACAGCCCGGTTCCCTTTGTTCATAAGGGAACCGGGCAGTTTTAGTTAAGGGCTTTGAGGGCCGGTTTTGGGTCGTCTGCCCACATTTTGCCCACATTTGAATTCAGAGCTGCGTGATCGAGGGCGACTGCAACGCTATCCAGGTCTTCATCGAATAGGTCGGCATAGACGTCCAGGGTGACCGAAGCGTGGGCGTGGCCGAGCATGCGTTGTACGGCTTTCACGTTCGCTCCTGCGCTCACGGCGAGGCTCGCGGCAGTGTGTCGCAACTCGTGGGGGGTGAGCCCGACGAGGCCGACCGCGGCGGCGGCGTCATCGAACCACCCGATGCGGAAAACGTGATTGCGGAGGTGGGTTCCTGTGCGCTGCCCATAGAACACGGGAGCATCGTCGGCGCGCCCGGCGACCTGTTTCTGAAGGTGGGGAAGAAGGAACAAAGGGATCGGAATTGACCGGTGCTCGTAGTCCTTCGGGGGTTCAACTCGCTGATAGCCCTTGTCGGCGACCACGGTTTGCTCGACACTCAGCCGGCCGCGTTTCAAGTCCACGTCACGCACTCTGAGGCCACACAGTTCACCCCAGCGAAGGCCGCAGTAAGCCAGCAGGAGGACGAGGATGTCGTAACCCAGCGCGGACCCGTTGGAGCGTTCGCCGACCGCCTGAGCGAGCGCCGCCACCTGGTCGTGCGTAAGGTAGCGCTTGGCCGTCTTGGTCTTCTTGGGGAGTTTCAAGCGGGATGCAGGGTTCGCTGCAAGTCGTCCATCCTCGATAGCGAACTGCAAGGCACCCGACAGCACGTTGACTACCTTTCGGACCGTTTCAGGTGCGCCGGGAAGTTGTGAGGCCCACTGTTGAGTGCGAAGCCGAGTGAGATCGCCTAGAGGCGTTCCGCCGAGCTGCGAGTTGATGTGCGTGCCAATGATGCCCTCGACACGGGTGCGGGTCGTCGCCCGCATGTCGTTCCTGGATGCCAGCCAAACCTCCATCCACTGCGAGACCGTTACACGCGTTTTAGAGGGATCGACGTAGGCACCGCGGCTTTTCGAGACTTCAATGCCGGCGAGGTATAGCTCGGCGTCCCGTTTGGTTTTGAAGCCCCGTTTATCAGTCTGCGAGCGGTCCGGTTTCCGATACCGGACCCGGTACCGTTTGCCAGAGGCGGTCGTGTAGGCGGTGATGGTGGCCATGGTCGATCACAGCTTTCGAGCGTCGTCTTTGCTGCTTGAGGGTTCTTCTTCCGCGAAACGGTGCGCCACTTCGGCGGCAGCCTCGCGGGCGGTTTCTACGAGCCATGCGTACTCGCCCGTATCCAGGGGTTGGCGCTGATTGGCTGGGCCCACTTTGATGCCAATGTCCCGTAGGTAGTCAGCTTTCTCTACGACGTCCTGAGACATGCGCTTCAAATTTGGTTCGTCAAGCGCGGCAACGAGATGAGCGCCCTCCTGGACTGCGTGTTTCAAGTCGCGCAGCGCACGGTAGTACTCGCGGATGCCGAATAGCGCCACTCGGACCTTTTGGCCGGCTGGCGTCAGCTCTCCTTTTTCCAGCGGCGCTCCCGCGAGCCATTCGACAACGTCATTGGAAGTCAGCTCACCGGTGCTGGTACCGGTTGCGACGACCCGTTCCGGCTCCTCAAGCGACACAACCAGGGCAGTGGGCGGCACGCCAAGCGCCTCGGAAAGGGCGAGGAGATGCGCCACGGTGAGGTTCGTTTTGCGCCCTGACTCAATGTTCGAGATTACGGATCGCGTCAAGCCGGATCCCGCGAGCGCCGCCAATTCCTCGGCTGTCATGCCGTTCATCTTTCGATAACGAGCAATGCGCTCGCCTACATTCTCAAGGTCAAAAAGGGCCACAGCGACACAATAACTGACAATTTGCTCCAAAACAACGACTATCCCGCACGACGTGATTAAGCTATGTGTCATATCGACGCATGATTCAGGAAGGCGCGTCATTATGGAGAGGGAGAAAAATATGGATGAGAAGTGGCTGTCGCCGGACGACGTGGTGGCTCTCGTGCCAGGTGTGACGAAGGCGCAGCTCGCGCAGCGCCGCTACCTTGGCCTCCCGCCGGCCTTCGCAAAGCCGTCGCGCAAGACGGTCGTTTATGCGGAGTCCGACGTGTCTATGTGGCTTGAGACCAGCAAGATGACCCAAACGGGCCAAGGCCCGCAGCTTCGCTAAGGAACTGAGATATGAACTCGTACGACCCGTACGCTCACGCGGCGGAGCTTGGGGTGGCGATTCGTCACCTGCCGATTGACCCATTGGGTCTGTTCATGGCGCAGTACAACACAGTCGTCGTGCAGAGCGGCCTGAGCCGGGAACAGGATCGTTTTGTCCTGGCGCACCAGCTGGCGCACATCGAGATGGACGATCCGCTGGAAGACGACGCCGACGACGACGAAGGAGAACAGCGGGAGATCCGGGCGAACAACATTGCCGCGATGCGCCTGATTCCCTACCCAGAGCTTGTGGAGGCGTGGAAGCGGCACGGCGAGGATGCCGCGAGCATGGCGGACGCCCTCGGCGTGCCGGTCGAAGTCCTGAACGCGCGTCTGAGGCTGTTGCGGCTCCAGTCAGAATCCCAGAGCACTGAGGGGGGCATCTGATGGTCAAGCCCCAGCAGCCGGAGACGCCCGGCCAGGCGTTCACCTGGGAGACGGTCAAGAACAAGGCGCTCGACTTCGGTTTGTGTCACCGCTGTGCCAGCCAACTCGCGTGGGGACACCAGAACGGCTTCAGCAGCCTTCGCCCACCGTGCCGAGAATGCACGCCCCTGATCGCGTCACTGCCGAAAGTGCGTCCGAACGGGTGGCGGAGTGTCGAGGGTACGGCCTCACGAGCCACCAGTTGGCCGCTGAGCCGGGCACGGGACTCTTTGGCACCGGGAGTGCCACTTGTGCTCCGTGCCCCGGTCAAAATCTCGGAAACACACAACCGAAGCGTCAATCCCGGTGCGACCGGATTACAGCAAGAAAACGGAAAGGCAAAATCATGAACGACACGACAGTCGAGGCTCCGGCGTGGGCCGTCAATACCGAAATCACGAGGGGCACGGCGAACAAGAAGCAGAGCACCCCCTGGCGGGACACGCTCTTCACTCATAAGGGGCGTCAAACCGATGTCATCGGCGATTGGGACCTGACCGCGTACCTGGTACGGCGCGATGAGGTAGTCCGAGGCGCGGATTGGGTTCAAGTGACCGTCAAGCCCAATGAGGCGCATTTTTTTGAAGCAGCGACTGTTCGGCGCGGCGTGACTCAGGTCGTGCTGGCAAAGGGCGGGGGCCGGATCCTCTCCCTGACGCTCACCGAGGCACAGGAGCTGGCCACAGTGTTGCCTCAGCTCCTGGCGCAAGTTGCGCCGGAAGAAGTTCGGCATGGCACCGGCACCCGGGAAGACGTTCCCTGATGGCAATCATTCGAAGCACCCTCCCGTTCGAGAAGGACTTCACCCGCATCCCCAACAAGTGGGTTCGGGATCCATCCATCTCGCTCCGGGCGCGGGGACTCCTCGCTCAGTTGCTCAGCCACAAGCCCGGGTGGCATATCACCATCGAGTCTCTCGTTCGGGGCAACCCGGAAGGCCGCGACGCGATTCGCACGTCAATTGGCGAACTCACCAAGGCGGGTTACTTGACGATCGAACGGAAGCGAGACTGGGCAACCGGGCAGATGGACGGCCGCGATTACGTCCTGTCCGACCCCGACGCAGCAGAGGACTCTGTGTCCAATCCCGTGGCGCTGGAAACCCGCACTACGGCGTTTCCACACGACGGCGAACCGCCCACTAAGAAGAACAGTTTCAACAACACCATGGTTAAGAAGACTAGGAAGCCCGCAGGCGGGCCCGCGGTCTATAGCAAGGATGCATTCGCATCCAAAGCTCAGGTCAATTTCCTTCGTGACTGTTTCATTCTTCTCCATGCACAACTGCCTACGAAAGACCAGTTGGACGAGTGGGCTCATTGGTCGAGTTTTAGCGCGGATGAAGAGATTCAGGAGAGCTGGTCGGAGATTGAATCTCGCCACTTGCTTCTGCCGGAGGTTCTTGGAGAGTTCCGGGGCGAACTGTCCAGCAGCGCGATTCGGTACATCGAACGCCGGTTTCCGGCGGACTACTCAACCTCGAGAAGGGGCGAATCTTGACACCCAAGGAGAAGAAGCTAGCCGTTGCGCGGCTGGTTCTCGCGAAACTGCAAAACGACACCGACATGTTCCATATCGCGATGGCCGAGGCCGTGATGGCTGAGGCTGCCGCAGCTGTCCCCTCCAAAGATCAGATCGTTGAGATGTTCGTGCAGGTGATCGACGGGTTGGCGCATGACCTGGCTGCGGCGACGTTAGCCATTGGCGGGGACCTGGATGGAGCGATCGCAATCACTCGTGCTCGTCTGGCTGAGATTGAGCTGGAGTGATTATCGGTCCCGAGAATGGGTCGTACCGGCGTTCCATAAAGCTGGTTTGACGAGTAAAATAGAAGCTGTAATCGAATAAGCACTGAGGCCATGCCCACCCTGTCGGCAACGCGGAAGAGCCACCGGAAACGGGAGCCAACGCGGAAGACCCACGGGGAGTAGCGGAGCCGCCCAGTAACAGGAAAATGCGAGCCTCGACGGAGGTTTCAGCAGAGGATCCCGCTGATCGCTTGCGAACGTCGCATGTAGACGCAATCGGGCCGTGACGGTCCACCTGTGTGGGGATTGTCGCCGTTCGTACCGCCGCGACGTCTCACTATTCGATGCCGCCCTTCTCTGAGCAGGGGCACCTTTACGAACGGAAGTATTCCAAATGTCCTATACGCGACAGCCGGGCTCGATCCGGCAGCAGTTCGATGCGGCGCGCAAAGCCGCTGATGACATCCTGGCGAAGGCCAAGACCGAGAACCGCCTCTTGACGGATGCCGAGATCAAGGACGCCAACGATGCCTTTGACCATGCTGAGGAGTTGAAGCCTCAGCTGGAAAAGGCTGAGCCTTCCAGCGCGCTCCTCGATTTCGTGAGGGGCACGCCTGATCGGAACTCAACGAGTGGCCTCAAGGCCGGGGCGGCCTGGGCCGCATCTGCGGCTGACACTCTTGTCAAGGCTGCGACTCTGCGCTCGCCTGATGGTCAGCCGCAGATCAAGGCGCTCGTTGGGGCTACGGTCACCGTGCCGACGGTTGTTGGCCCGACTGCGACGAACCCGACACGGCCCTTGAGCATTCTTGAGTTGATCCCCTCGATCGTACGGCCTGTGGTGGACGACGACGCCGGGAACAGGTTCGCCTACTTGTATGAGAGCGTGAACACCGACACCGCGAAGTCGGTCGCCGACAACACCGCGAAGCCCGTGAGTGTTGTCACGATGGAGGAACGCAGCGACAGGTACAGGGTGTTCGCCACCCTCAGCGAGGCTTTTCCGGAGCGCTTCCTCAGCGACTACAAGAACCTCGTGAGGATCCTCGACCGACGTCTGGCCGAATTCGTGCTTGGCGCTCTTGAGGCGGCCATACTCTCGGGAGACCCGGCGACCGTGGGACGTGACGACTTCCAGGGAATCCTCAACCGCACCGGGGTGCAGGTCATCCCTGCCGTCCCCAGTGAGTTGATCAAGACGCTGTCGAACGCCAAACTCGCCCTGGAAACCTCCTTCATCACTCGCCCCACGGCATGGGTGATGAATCCGGTGGATGTGCAGAAGCTGGAGCTGTTGCGGGAGACGGGGACGACCGGCCCGTTCATGTTCAAGTCCGGGCGATCCCAGATCGAGTCGATCCTCGGTGACATCCCCATCGTCTCCACGACGCGCATCACCGCGGGCACCGCGTTGCTAGGCGACTTCGACCAGACGCTGCTGCGGGTTGCCGACCAGATGACCGTGAAGGTGGATGGCAGCGGGACACTGTTCGACAACAACCAGGTCAAGCTGCGTGTGGAGGGTCGCTTCGGTTTCGAGGTGTACCGACCCTTCGCCTTCGCGAAGATCACACTGCCTTAACCAAAACAGTCCGCGGGTTTAGGAGTTCTCGCGGACTCAGCTGGCGGCAGAGACGATGTTCCTCTCGAACTGGTCCTTGCATCGTCTCTCCGCCAGCACCCTTCACCCAAGGGGTATGGGCTAACAATCACGAGGATGCACCCCAAACCGCAGCGCGCCGGTGGGTTTTCGTGTGTGGATTCGAAACTGGGCTTTTTTGTGGGAAAGGACGGACGAAATGCGTTGGTTCAGAGTGATGCTGGCGAAGCGCCGTCTGCGGCGGGCGGTTCGTGCGGTCCAGGAGTCGCTTGATGCGATCTGGGTGACGAATCCTGCGCTGGCGGCGGCGATCGAGGAGCATTCGCGGGATGAGGGCGATGACTAGCGGCGGCCGTCCGAGGAAGCCGACCGCGCTTCGGGGTATTGATGGGGGCAAGGGGCGGCCGTCGGAGCCGGAGCCGACGAAGAAGCCGATCCGGATGCCTGAGCTGACTGAGCGGGAGCAGGTGTACTGGCGCCGGTTGGCTCCGGACCTGGCGAAGGCCGGGGTTTTGACGGCGTGGGATATCGACGCGCTGCGTGATTACTGCATCATTCGGGCGCGGAAGGATGCGGCGGATGCGGATAT
The DNA here is from genome assembly GCF_011751885.2 of Salinibacterium sp. ZJ450. Lineage (NCBI taxonomy): Bacteria > Bacillati > Actinomycetota > Actinomycetes > Micrococcales > Microbacteriaceae > Ruicaihuangia > Ruicaihuangia jiafui. The sequence continues at coordinate 2,262,731 of NZ_CP061771.1, read as the reverse complement.
CGCGCAGCGCGGCATTCTCGTGGCGGGGCGTGACGGCCAGTTGGTGAGGAATCCGGCGGTCATGATCTCGCAGGGGGCGTCGTTGGAGGCGGCGCGGATTGGTGCCCGGTTTGGGTTGTCCCCTTCGGATCGCGCCGGGCTGTTTGTGCCCAGGGATGATGAGCCGAAGCGCGGTTTGGCGGAGTTTCTCTGATGCCTAGACGCGCAGCGCGCAGGTGCCCACGCTGTCTCACCCTGTATCGGGGCGGCTCGCTAGGGAGAAGAAGAACACGGCGCGCAAGGTGGAGAAGGTGGGTGGGGCAATCGACGGAAAGGGGCCAAAGAGGGCCTAAAGTTCCCGACCGCTTGTCGCACTCCGATCAGAGCAGATCGGCGATCACTCGATCGTTCGGTATGCCCAGCCCCGCCCACCAGGTTGAGTCCTCGGAGAGAAGCGCAAGAACGTCCTGGCGGAAACCAGAGCCAGGATGCTCCTTGAGCAAGTAATCGAGCATGATTATCGACCAGTAGACGGATCTCTTATCAACGCCGTCAAGAGAGCGGCTAAGTCGAATTGGATATCCGATGTCCACCCCTCTGGTAGCCATCTGGCGGTGCCACAACCGACCATGGTGCGAAACGATGTTTCGCAGAAGACTCATGATGTAGACGACAGTGGGGAACTTGGCCGGGGTGATCTCCCACTGTTTAGCGAGGCCACCCATCACTCTCGGCGCATTCAGATTGCTTAGCAGCTTAGAAATCTGTCCAAAGGACAGAATTTCGAAGGCGATCCAGACGGGAAACTCCTCCGTTGGATGGGCCCGACGGTATGCCAGCGCGAACTTTTCTTTCGAGCGTTTGAGTTCTGTATCAATCTGCGAACGGCTCTCGGTGAAGAACTGCTTGTTCGTGTAGATGGAAGGGTCGAGGTAGGCGTCTGGAGCTATCTCAGTCGCGAGAAGATAGGCAAAGCGCGATCGAAATCGAATCTCGAAGTCAAAAAGGCCCTCTCGGAGTACACGCCGCAGCCGTCCATCGAAGTGATAAACGTCTTGGACGTCTTTGAAACTGACTCCTGACACGAAATTGTCGTTCCCTCCTGCCCCAGGTGCGATCTGGTAGAGGTGGGAGTATCCGCTGAAGCGGTAGTAGCTCGTGTCGTGCAGAAACTGAGCAGCATCCGCGTCGCTGGAAATGTGCATGCCACGTTGCCGCAAGAGAGAGACCTGCTCATCGAGGGTTAGTGCGCGCTTCACGCTCTGAACTTACAGGAGGAAAAAAGAAGGCCCGCCCATATAGGTGGGGATGATTGCAAGACTACTCCATCTGCAATCGCTAGCCCTGGGCGGGGTATGTTACGTCTTACGTTAGACCAAGCGCCCTAGAACCAGCAACTCCCACCACTATTCCAACCCAAGCCCAGAATGCGGCCCGTGCCGCGTCAAGAGAGCAAGAACAACGAACCAATGCTGGCAGTGGTCGAAATCAGCAACCCTGTACCTGCCACGATGAGGTTCTTCTGCGATGAGTCCAGAAGCGCGCCGAAGACTAGTGTCGCCTCATGGCCGGCAGTGTGGGCTTCGCCGAATCCGGCGGGTCTAGGAAGACCCGTCTCTCGGATATGGCGCTGCTTATATCTTGCGTAGATGGCTTGCACTTCAGCTGGGTAGGACGGTCCTGCGGCGACTCTCGCAAGCTCCTCGTCCTCCTCCTGCTGGAGCCGCTCTGTTGCGCCTGGCAATCCACCGGCTCGCTGTAGCTGTTGACGTGCGGACCGATAAGCCCCGATCAATCCACCCACGGTGATTAGGAAACCCGCGGCGAGGCCGATCGCGAGCGCTACCCGAACCCAATACATGAGCGCAGCTTATAGCGGGTGGAATCGTGCGTGCTCGCACCCGTAGCTTCGTCCTCAGCAGCTGCAACCCGAATGCGGTGCTGAGGACGAAGCGAGCACGTCGGCTCAGTGCAGGTTCTCCTGCGAAAGAGCCCCAGCCCGGCGCCGCTTGAAAGGGGGAACGAGCGGCGCCGCCACGATCTTACGTATGGTTTAAGTGCAAGTCTAGGTATCGTTTCCACGCCCCCTCTTTGGGGGGGAATCGACTTTTGGTGCGGACTTTTCAGCACAAAGACGAGAAGGGAGCGGTCATGACGGATTCCGTTTGCCCCGGCTGCGGGGCACGAGTAAGAGCCATCCGGAACCCCTACTTCGGCACAAGCCTTTCGGTGCATGAGTTCCTCCTGGACTGTCGGAAGTGTGGTCGGGTGACCTTCGTCGAAGGCGAGACGAAACCAATCGAGCAGTGCGAAACGACGAGAACCTGGTCCGACAGATTTCGCGACATCTTGAACCGATTCCGGGGCAGTCGCTAGCCTTAAGAGAAGTCTTCGTCCCCCTCGCAGACAAACCCGAATGTCCTACGCGAGGGGGAACGAAGTTAACACCTGACCGTTCGGGGGTGATGTGGGCTTCTACCCGGAAGCCCACCCGGTCAAGGCGTTAGAGAACACTGTCGGCTGGAACCGGCGATTCGTTAGACGTGCTCCCGCATCGTCTGAAAGCTGGAGCGAGAAGCTAGCTCTCGGTGAGGAACGCAGCGATGCCGTCCCGGAAGGCCCACCGAACTGGGGCCAGCGGACTTGGGCGGCCGTTCAGTATGGTTCGGACCATGGCCCACCTCACCCAAACATACGATGACCGCAAGCTCCAAGCGGCGCTGATGAAAATCCGCCCAAACTTGAACCTTGAGGACGGCCGGGTGACCGAGATCGAGCTCGAACCCGAATATGCGAACTCCGCGAGACGGGTTCTCACGCTCACGATTGACTTCCCTCTTACCCGGGAGGAACTTGACGGCGTGCTCGAAGCCGCAAAGTAGTTGACAGCCCCAAGACAGCGGATTAGCGGTCATCGCGTGCCCACATTTTGCCCACACTTGAGCGCGTCTTACATGATCGTGGGGGCATCAACATGGACCAAAAAGCCCGAAAAATCAACGATCTGCGCGGGTGGGGCTTGCGGTGAAAGGCACCGATTCGCCCTCTCACGGCGGTAACGCGGGTTCGAATCCCGCTGGGGTCACAACAGCCCGGTTCCCTTTGTTCATAAGGGAACCGGGCAGTTTTCTTTAAGGGATCTGAGGCGCGTCGCCCGGCCGTTTGCCCGCATTTCAGAGCAGCTCGGGCTCTGTGGGAAGCTGGTTTCCTGTGAGCACAACCGACATATCGAGTTCGACACTGCTCGGCGAGATCATGAGAATTGCGGATGCCGCGGGCCTCAGTCTCGATGAGCACCAGGTTGCCGCGGCCCGCCGACTCGTCGGCGCAGAGGCGGCCTATGTGCACGGGCCCGCCGGCCGGGGCAAGACCTGGCTGGTCGACGCGTACTTCGCCGCGCTGCCCACCACGGCCAAGCGCCGGGTGCACTTCCACGGCTTCTTCGGTGACCTGCACCGCGCGATCTTCCGGCACGAGCACGACACGGATGCCGCCATCGACGAGCTGCTCGCAGACGTGGACGTGCTCTACTTTGACGAGTTCCACGTGCACGACGCCGGCGACGTGATGCTGCTCACCCGGCTGCTGCGCCGGCTCGTCTCACGCGGCGTGCGCCTGATCGTGACCTCGAACTACGCGCCGCGACACCTGCTGCCGAACCCGGTGTTCCACTCGCTCGCAGCTCCCGCCATCGACCTGCTGGAGCAGCACCTCGAGGTGATCAGTGTCGAAGGTCCGGTTGACTACCGGTACGCGACATCCGAACCACGACGAACCGGATTCCGCGGCGAGTGGCTTCGGGTGGCACCGGGCGAGCCCCCGGCGCCGGAAGAGGCGGTCGAGTTGGAGGCCGGCGGGCATCGGTTCACCGCGCAGGCAGTGCGAGGAACGCGGGTCTGGTTCCGCTTCGCCGAGTTGTGCGAGGCCGACACGTCGGTGCACGACTTCGTGGAGTGGGCCGACCGCTTCGACGACTGGGTGCTCGAGGGCGTGCCGGCGCTCGCTCAGACCACGAGGGCCGCCCGGCAGCGGTTCGGCAACCTGGTGGACGTGCTCTGCGACCGAGGGCACCGGCTCACCGTGATCGCCGACGTCGATCGCGACGAGCTGGCTGTGGGGGAGGGGATGCCGGTCGACATCGGCCGCACCCTCAGCCGGCTGGCGATGCTCGGCTCGCCGTCGCCGCTCGGGAGGTAAACGCGCGGAAGGGAGGCCACAACCGTGAGATTGTGGCCTCCCGTGCGCGCTTTCTCCGTCGCAGCGTGCGTCTAGTTCTTCGGTGTTGCCCTCCGCAGGATGAAGAACCCGGTGACCGCGGCCACCGCGGTCGGGATGAGCAGCCAGCTCACCACCCCGGTCGCTCCGTTCTCAACGAACCACTGACCCACCGCCGGCCACTGTTCGCTGAGCGTGATCTGCGCGACGGCCGCCACGATGAACAGCACCAGGATGCCGGTGAAGATCAGGATCCCGTTGGTCTTCCAGCGCACGTACACCGCGGCCGAAGCGGCCCCGATGAAGAGGAAGAACGCGAAGGTGGCGACGAAGACCCACAGGCGTTCGAACCACGGCCCGTCGCTGAAGTACACCACGGTGAACATGCGGCCGCCGAGGCCCCAGCCGTCCGTGGCATCCTCAACCAACGACAGAATCGTGAGTCCGGCGCCGTACATGGCCGCGTAGATGAGGAAGCTGAGCGACGTGCCGAGGTAGAAGTCCCGGCGCGTCACGCTGTAGCCGAGCGCAAACGGGAAGGTCAGGTTCACCGACTGTACCGCTACCACGAGCATGTACACGAAGATGAAGGTGGTCGAGCCGCTCCACTGCATCCCTTCGGACACGCCCTGCCTGCTGGTGCCATCCGTCGCGTTGTAGATCACCGCCCAGATGATGTAGTTCACCGCGAAGATGAAGGCCAGGATCATCCAGGGCAGGATCACGGAGGAGAACGGGTTGACGAAGTGCAGCCTGACGACGCTCCAGATGCGCTTGAATTCGCCGCTTCTCGAGATCGTGCGGGTGTTCGGGGAGAGAACTGTGGCGGTCATGCGCTCTGCTCGAATTCTGCGCGGGGTGCGCTGGTCTTCTGGACAATGAGTTGCTGGAGCGAGACGGGCGCGACCTCCAGGCCCAGCTGCCCGGCGTGGTGACGGTCGGCGTCGCTGAGGGCGGTCACCGTCACCGAGGCCAGTCCGCCTATTCCCTCCCGGTGCAGGATGTCGCGGCCGGCGACGAACGAGTCGACGGCGGATCGCGTGCCCACCACGGTGGTGGCGGAGCCGCGCACCGACTCGGCGGACTCGTCAATCAGGATGCGGCCCTCGTCGATGACGAGCACGTGCTCCAGCAGGTTGCTGACCTCGTCGATCAGGTGGGTGGAGAGGATCACGGTGCGCGGGTGCTCGCTGAAGTCTTCGAGCAACCGGTCATAGAACAGGTGGCGAGCCACCGCGTCGAGCCCGAGGTATGGCTCGTCGAAGAAGGTGAGCGGCGCCCGCGAGGCAAGGCCCACGATCACGCCCACCGCCGACAGTTGGCCGCGGGAAAGCTTCTTGATGCGGCGGTTGCGGGGGAGCCGGAACTCCTCGACCAACTGGTCCGCGTACTCGACGTCCCAGTTGGCGAAGAACCACGGGGCGCTTGCCAGCACGTGCTTGACGAGGAACTCGTCCGGGTACTTCTGGCTCTCTTTGATGAAGCAGACGTTCCGCAGCACGGAGGCGTTCTCCACCGGAGCCTGACCGAAGACGCTGATCGAACCGGCGGTCGCGAAGTCCTGGCCGGTGAGCAGCTGCATGATGGTCGTCTTGCCCGCACCGTTGCGGCCGAGCAGGCCGACGATCGTGTTCGGTGCGACGGTGAAGCTGACGTCGTTCACGGCGGCGACCTTGCCGAACTGACGGGTGAGACCGCGAACGTCGATCGCGTCTTCTGTCGGGGGGCTCGCGAGCGCACTCACGCTGACACCTCTTCCTTGATGATCATGTCCGCCAACTGGGCCGTGGAGATCCCGAGCTTGGCAGCCTCGACGAGTAATGGTTGAACGTATTCGGTGGTGAATCGATCACGGCGCTTCGCGATGAGCTTCGCCCGTGCGCCTTCGGCGACAAACATGCCGATCCCTCTCTTCTTGTAGAGGATCCCCTCATCGACGAGCAGGTTGACACCCTTGCCGGCCGTCGCCGGGTTGATGCGATAGAACGCCGCGAACTCGTTCGTCGAGGGAACCTGGGTCTCTTCCGGCAGCGCGGTGCCGATGATGTCGTTCTCGATCCGCTCGGCAATCTGCACGAAGATCGGGCGCGAGTCATCCATAGAAACCCTCCTTCCTCACGGAATCTAACCACGTTGGTTAATTAGTGATGTAACTAACCAACCAAGCTTTGCCGGGCTTGTCAAGGAGGAAACGAAAAAGGGCCGGATCCGTAACGGATCCGGCCCTTCAGGAGATAACAGAGGTAGACGCCCACGAGCTCGTCCTCGGCGCGGTCGTGCTGCTTGACAACTCGGGAGGCCTCGGCCGTGCTCACGCCGTGTCGGGCGAGCTCCTGCTTCACCGACATCCGGTCGATCCAGGCCAGCGCCAGCGCAGACAGGATGAAGACGAGGTGGATGACCACCTGCCACAGCACACCTTCGCTTGTGTAGATGTTGCCGGTCACGGTTTCGGCCCGCGACGAGCCGAGGTCGGCCACCTCGATGAAGGTCTTGAGCAGGTGGATCGACGAGATACCGATGATCGCCATCGCCAATTTGGTTTTCAGGACATTCGCGTTCACGTGCGACAGCCACTCCGGCCCGAGCACCAGCAGCATGATTTCAGCCTCGGATACGTGCAGCGGGTCGCTGACCACAAGCTCAGCGAGGTGCCACAGTTCGACGAATCCTAACCGGGCGCGGCTGGCAGGGCCCGCATGACGTAGCATTGCTCAAGCGAAGGGGAGTATCCCACCTCGCCGTGTTACGTCAGTACGGGTCGCGTTGCCGCGGCCCCGGGCACGGTGGCATCCGTTCTGAATCGGATGCGGGAGAGACTTTCGGTGCTTCCCGTACCCTCTCCCTGTTAGGAATCCCTTGGACCTCGCTCTTCCTATTTGGTTCGAAGTGGGCTCGCTCGTCGTGCTCACGCTGATCTTGGTCGCCGACCTGCTGATCGTGTACCGCCGCCCGCACATTCCTTCGGTGAAGGAATCGAGCCTGTGGGTCACGTTCTACGTCGTGCTGGCGCTGATCTTCGCCGTGCTGATGTTCGTGTTCGCTGGGGCCGAGCCCGCAGGCCAGTTCATCGCCGGCTGGTTGACGGAGTACAGCCTGTCGATCGACAACCTGTTCGTCTTCATCATCATCATGGCCCGGTTCTCGGTGCCGAGGAAGTACCAGCAGGAAGCGCTGATGGTGGGCATCATCCTCGCCCTCGTCTTCCGCGGAATCTTCATCCTGCTCGGCGCCCAGCTCATCTCCAACTTCAGCTGGATCTTCTACATCTTCGGTGCGTTCCTCGTCTACACGGCGTGGAACCAGGCGTTCACCGGCCACGACGACGAGGAAGAGCGCGAGAACGCCATCCTGCGGTTCCTGCGTCGCAAGATCGCGATCCACGACCAGTTCGACGGTGGCAAGGTGCGCACCGTGGTGAACGGCAAGAAGATGTTCACCCCGATGATCATCGTCTTCATCGCGCTCGGCACCACCGACCTGGTCTTCGCGATCGACTCGATCCCTGCCATCTTCGGCATTACGCAGAGCCCGTTCATCGTGTTCACCGCGAACCTGTTCGCGCTGATGGGGCTGCGCCAGCTGTACTTCCTGCTCGGCGACCTGATCGACCGACTGGTCTACCTCAAGTACGGAATCGCGTTCATCCTGGCCTTCATCGGCGTGAAGCTGTTCTTCCACGCCCTGCACGTGAACGAGCTGCCGTTCATCAACGGCGGGCAGCACGTCGAGTGGGCCCCGGAGATCTCCACCTGGACCTCGCTCGCGGTCATCGTCGGCGCCATGGTCGTGGCGGTCGTCGCCAGCCTGATGAAGATGAAGGCGAGCGGCGAGCAGATCGCCACGAACCGCGACGAGATCGAGCCAGATCCGATCGAGCCCGCAGACAAGAAGTCGACCGACTAGCGTCCATCCGACCACCGGCCTCCTGAAGATTGCTAGCGTAGTCAGTGGTGGCCGGTGGAAGGGGGATGCGGTTTGCATGTTGACCATGAGCTGCAGCTCTCGAACCTGACGGCACACTTCCGAGTGTGGGCGGCGTCCGACGTCGGTGCGGTGCGCCGCGTGAACGAGGACAGCTTTCGTGCTGCCCCACCCGCCTTCGTCGTCGCAGACGGCATGGGCGGGCATTCCTTCGGAGACCGGGCGAGCCAGCAGGCCATCGCCGCGTTCGCCGATGCGTTCGACCCGCGCCAGGCGGCGACACCGCAGCAGGTGCTCAGCGCGATCAGCGCGGCCAACGACGCGGTGGTCGCCATCTCGGCCGACGCCGGACGGGTGTCGGGCACCACGCTCACCGGCCTTGCCCTGGTCGAAATGGGGGCGGGCGGCAACTTCCACTGGATGGCCTTCAACGTGGGCGATTCCCGCGTGTACCGCTGGGACGGCCGCACCCTCTCACAGCTCACCGTCGACCACTCGGCCGTGCAGGAGTTGATCGACGGCGGCCTGATCGCGCCGCACGAGGCAGCGCTGCATCCCGAACGCAATGTGATCACCCGCGCGCTCGGGGTCGACGCCCACGTCGAGCCCGACATCTGGCTGCTCCCGGTCAGCGACACCGACACGTTTCTGATCTGTTCCGACGGCCTGACCAAGGAACTGGACGACCGCGAGATCGCCCTGCTGCTTGAGCAGCATGCGGATGGCGCCCCCGTTCCCATCGCGGATCGACTGGTCAGCGCTGCGATAGCGGCCGGAGGGGCCGATAACGTGACGGTGATCGTTGTCGAGGCGCAGTTCCACGGCGCGATGGCTGAGTCAGACGACACGATAGAGCGGATGCCGCTGCAGCAGTATTTGGAAGACACGAGACCGAGGCGCTGACCCCATGACACTCTCCTTTTCGCCAGACGCCGGCTGGCCCGCCGTAACGACCGCGACTCGTCTCGTCGCGATCGACGGGTCGGACTCGGCTGTCGTACGCGCGGTCGCCTCGATTGACGCGACCGCGGGATTCCAGGCGGTGCTCGACGTGCTGCTGCGGGCCGGGATCTCGTCGGCCCCGCAATTCGCCCTGGTCGACTGGAGTGGCGCGGATGGTATCCGCGTCGTGCTGCGCGGGGACGCCGCCGTGTCGATCTCAACTCCCGAGGGAGAGCGTCGATTGAGCGGCGCGGGCATTGCCACCTGGGCGGAGCAGCTGTTCCCGGTGGGCGAGTTCGTGCTGAGCGTGCCAGGCGGGCACTGGTCGTCGGCGGCACCCGTCGCTGCCGTGGCGGCGCCTTCGGCACCGGCCAGCGCTGCCGTCGCGGCGCATCCGGCACCCGCCCAGGCAAGCGCTGGCACCGTCGACGCCGAGATCACGATCGTTCCGGCGGAGGTGTCGGAGCCGGTGCCGGTCATCGTTCCAGCTCTCGTGCCAGCTGCGGCTTCCGCTCCGGGCACCGCACCATCGGAAGCCGACGGCTACGACTACCTCTTCGGGGCGACGGTGGTGCGGCCGGTTTTTGACGCCGCAATCCGCGATGATGACGCCCTGCCAGCAGACGACCCCGACGACTCGGACGCCCCGCCCGCAGACGACCTGCTGGGCGATCATGACGGCCACACCGTGATGAGCGGCGACATCGCCGCAGCCCGGCAGCGCCGTGCCCAGCACTCGACCGCGGTGGCCGATCCGGCACCGGAGTCGGTGCCGGCGCTGGAACTGCCCGATGGCCGGCTCGAGTTGCTCGACGAGCCGCTGATCATCGGCCGTGCCCCGAGCGTCAGCCAGGTGTCCGGCGGCGAACTGCCTCGACTGGTCACCCTCGACGGCGACCAGGACGTGTCGCGCAATCACCTGAGGGTCGCCCTCGAAGGCGGAACGGTCGTGGTCACCGACCTGCACTCCCGCAACGGCACTTCGGTGGTGCTGCCGGGCCGCAACCCGCAGAAGCTGCGCGACGGCGACCCGACCGCCGTCATCGTGGGCACGATCATCGACCTCGGCGGCGGCATCACCATCACCGTGCGAGAGGCCTGATGCGCCGCCCGGTCTCCAGCCCGCCGGATCTGCCCGGCTACACCTTCGTGAAAGTCCTCGGCTCCGGCGGCTTCTCCGACGTATTCCTGTACGACCAGCACCTGCCGAAGCGCCGGGTTGCCGTCAAGGTGCTGCTCACCGAGCAGCTGACCCCGGCCACCCGCGCCGCGTTCGTCGCCGAGGCCAACGTGATGGCGCAGCTGTCGGCGCATCCGTACATCGTCACGATCTATCACGCCGGGGTGTCGGCCGACGACCGGCCGTTCCTGGTGATGGAGTACGCGCCCGGCGCGAGCCTCGCGGACCGTTACAAGAGCGAGGCGTTCGGCGTGCCCGACGCGCTGCGCACCGGGGTGCGGCTGTCGAGCGCCATCGCGACCGCGCATGCCGCCGGCATCCTGCACCGCGACATCAAGCCGGCGAACGTGCTGACCAACGACTTCGGCTGGCCGGCGCTCACCGACTTCGGCATCGCCTCGGCGGTCGAGGACGACCTGCCGGTGCACACCACCACCCTCGGCACCCTGCAGTCCGGCGACACCACCGGCGGCACCGAGAGCCGGTCGATCGGCATGTCGGTTCCGTGGTCGCCGCCCGAAATGTTCACGGATGACCCGCAACCCGACGTCCGCTCCGACGTGTTCTCGCTGGCGGCAACGATCTACACGCTGATCGCCGGGCACACGCCCTTCGAGGTACGCGGCCGGTCAAACGGCACCCTTGACCTGATCGGCCGGATCGAGCGCGGCGCGATCACGCCGCTGACCAGGGATGACGTGCCCCGATCGCTGGTTGCCGTGCTGCACAAGGGGATGGCCACCAAGGCGGCATCCCGCTTCCACACCGCCGTCGACTTCGCGCGCGCGCTGCAGCGGGTCGAGCTCGAGCTTGGCTACACGCCCACCGCGATCGACGTGCCGAACCTCGTCGTCGAGGCGGCGGTGCGTGCCGACTCCGCCGATGACGACGACGAGACGCGGGCACGCTCCATCGCGACCGTCGAGGCCCAGCCGGAGCGATCCCGCACACTCACCCCGCCGCCCGCGGCTCCCGCCGACGACGACCGCACGCAGGTGCGCGGGGCGCGGCCGATCATTGCGCAACCAGCTGCGGTGCCGGATGCCGCGGACGGCAGAGTCTCGGCTGGCGGTGCCCCGGCTGGCGGTGTCCTGGATGGTGCAGTAGCACTGGAGGAGACCGTCGTGCGCCAGCGCCGCGGCCCGGCAGACGGCGCAGATGCTGCCGAGCCCAGCGCGACCGCAGAGGATCCCCGCCCGACGCCCCCGGCATCCCGGGCCAACAAGACGGCGCTGCTGGTCGGTGGGGGAGTCGCCGCCCTGATCACCATCGCCGTGATTGTGAGCCTCGTGGTCTTCGGTGCGCCGACCGCCCCGCAGGCCGCGCCGCAGCCCGCCGGCACCGGCGGATCCGCGATCGTGCAGTCGGTTCCGCAACCGACACTGGTCTCCGCCGTACAGGAGGGCACCTCGGTGGTGTTCACCGTAGGCAACCCGGAACCGCAGGACGGTGACATTTTCGTCTGGAAGCGATCGGATCGGCCGGAGAGCGAACCGCTTCGCCCCACCGCCGACTCCCGCCTGGTCGTCGAGGGGTACGAACCGGGCACCACCGTGTGCATCCAGGTCAGTATCCGACGTGACGGCGACGTTTCCGCCGACCCGCTTGAGGGGTGCTACCCGCAATGAGACCGTTGCGCATCGAGTTCTGCGGCGAATGGTACGACGTCGTGCCGCCCGCCGACTTTCACATCGGCCGCGAGTCCGACCTGGTGATCGACGACAACCCCTACCTGCACCGGCGGTTCCTGCGCATCTACGAGGACTTCGGGCTGTGGTGGCTCGGGAACGTGGGCAACCTGCTCACGGCGACGGTGACGGATGCCAGCGGCCAGGTGCAGGCCTGGCTGGCGCCGGGCGCTCGCCTGCCGATCGTGTTCGAGCGGATGCACGTGCTGTTCAGCGCCGGCTCAACCACGTACGAATTCACCATCCACTCCGGTGAGGACTACTTCAACACGTCGAGCCCGCTCACCAACGACGCCGGAACCACCACGATCGCACCGGTTCTGCTGACCACGAACCAGCGGCTGCTGATCGTGGCGCTCGCCGAGCAGATCCTGCGGCAGACCTCGCCGGGGCGAGGTGAGATCCCCACCTCCGCGCAGGCCGCCGCCCGGCTGCACTGGTCGATGACCACCTTTAACCGCAAGCTCGACAACGTGTGCGAGAAGCTCGACAAGATCGGGGTCGCCGGGCTCCGAGGTGGGAAGGGCAACCTGGCCACGAACCGTCGGCTGCGCCTGGTGGAGTACGCCGTGGCGACCCGATTGGTGAGCGCCGAGGACCTGTACCTGCTCACCCGCAACGACGACGAGCACGCCGAAGCCCCGGCGGAACAACCCGGAATCTGACCCGCCGGGCCCCGCCGGCCGCGCCCATGGGCAGGACTGCCCATGCAAATGGACGACACCCGAACAAGGGTCATGTTAGTTTTGACCGCTGGCGGTAATACCGACCATGTTCCGGACTGACTGACCAAACGGGGGCTCGACGCATGCGCGGACTTCGCCGGTGGATCAGGACACGTCGCGGCTCGTTCTCGACCTGGGCGCTGGCGGTCATCGTGGCCGTGCCGCTCGCCATCGCCGCCTTCCACCCCGGTTTTCCCATCGCCGACGTGGAGCTCAACTCTCGCGACGTGTGGGTCACCAACTCCGAGCAACTGCTGGGCGGCCGGCTGAACCGCCAAATCGACGAGCTGAACGGCTCGGTCACGGCTGGCAGTGCGGACTTCGACGTGCTGCAGGACGGCGACACCCTGTTCATGGTCGATCCCGTGCTCGGCCGGGTCGAGAGCGTCGATCCGGCATTCACGAAGGTCTCGTCGGCCATCGACGTGCCGCCAGGTTCCGACATCGCGTTCGGCGGAGAGACCCTGGCGATCGTCTCGCCTGAGGGCGACCTCTGGGTGATCACCGCGGTCGGCGACCTGCAGTTCAACTACACGAACACCGAGCCAGACGCAGAACTCGGCGAGAACGGGCACGCCACTGTTACGCAGGGAGGCGTAGTCATCGCCGTGTCGCCCGGCGACAAGTCGCTCACCCGCATCGAGGCGCCGGGCGCCGAGCCCGAGATCACCGATTTCCCGTCGATCGGGGAATTCCAGATCTCGGCGGTCGGCGATCACGCCGTCATCCTCGACGTGTCGACGAACGACTTTTACAAGCAGGACGGCAGCAAGATCGACCTGCCGACGGACGGCCTCAGGCTGCAGCAGGTCGGCGCCGAGTCCGATACGGCGCTCGTGGCATCCGGTGACTCCCTGATCACGGTGAATCTCGGCAACAACTCCGTCACCGAGATCGACGCGGGCATAGAGACCGCGCTCACCGACCCAACGGATGTCTCGGCGCCCGTCTTCCTCGACGGCTGCGCCCACGGCGCATGGGGAGGCGCCCAGAAGTACCTGCTCGCCTGCGAGAACCAGGAGCCGCAGCCGACAGACATCTCCCAGCACACGCAGGGCGGCGAACTCGAGTTCCGGGTGAACCGCTCGGTGATCGCGCTGAACAACCTCACCAACGGCAACGTCTGGCTCGTCGACGAGAACATGCAGCTCGTCGAGAACTGGGAAGAGGTGACCCCGCCCGAGGAGGAGGACGGCGAGGAGGGCGACGAGAAGTCGTCGACGCAGTCGTTCGAGGACACCCTCGCCGAACGCACCGAGCAGAACCGGCCGCCGCTCGCCCGCGACGACGAATTCGGTGTGCGCCCAGGCAAGACCACGATCCTGCCCTTGCTTGACAACGACACCGACCCCGACGGCGACGTGCTCACCATCGTCAACACCGGAGCGGTCGCCGAGACCACCGGCCGCCTGGAGTACATCGACGGCGGTCGCGCGTTGCAGTTCACCGCGGCCGACGGCTTCGTCGGAACCGTCAACTTCCGCTACACGATCGACGACGGCCGACCCGGTGGCGTCGCCGAGGCCCAGGTGAGCGTGCGGGTCGTCGCCGAAGAGCTGAACGAGGTTCCACTGCCGAACCGGCAGGCCGGAGTGGGCGTCGAGGCGAACCAGACCGTCAGCTACAACGTGCTGAACGACTGGCGCGACCCCGACGGCGACGACCTGCTGCTGGTCGGCGCGTCCCCGCAGTCGGGTGACCTGGTGCAATTTACCCCTGACGGCTATGTGACCTTCACCCACACCACCTCTGAGCTCGGCCTGAAGGAGGTGTCGTTCGCGGTCTCGGACGGCCGCGGGGATGCCCAGGCGGGCACCCTCACCGTGGACGTGCAGCCGGCCGGCGCGCTGAACCCCGTCGGCACGCCCGACTTCGGCACCGCGTTCGTGAACGAGGAGATCATCATCGATCCCCTCGAGAACGACCTGTCGCCCTCCGGCGCGCAACTTGGCCTGCTCGCCATCGACGCACCGGGCAACAACGCCACCGCCACCCTCAACACCGATCAGGGCCTGGTCGGCTTCAGCGCCACCCAGCCCGGCGCGTACTACGTGCAGTACACGGTCTCAGCCGGCGAGAAGAGCAGCATCGGCATGATCCGGGTGGACGTGCGCGAGACCCCCGAGCAGGCGCAACCGCCGGTCGCCGTCACCGACACGGTGTACCTGCGCGGTACCCAGTCCACCACCAGCGGCGTGCTCGCCAACGATGTGAGCCCGAGCGGCCGGGTGCTCGGCATCCAGTCGATCGAGGTGCCCCGCGAGGTGTCCGCGGCCGGCGTCGTGGTCGAGGTGCTGAACGGCACCCTGTTGCGCGTCACCGCGACCGAACCCCTCACCGGGCAGTACCAGTTCACCTACACCGTGTCCGACGGCTTCGCCACCTCGACGGCAGGCGTCACGGTGGTCCCGGTTCCGGCCATCCAGAAACACCAGCCGCCGATCGCGCTGGATGACGCCGCCACCGTGCGCGCCGGCGACATCGTGACCGTTGACGTGCTCGAGAACGACTACCACCCGGATGATGCGCCGATGGTGCTCGACCGGGACCTCGTCGAGGCTCCCGCCGCGGGACTGGCGTTCGTGGACGACACCACGGTGCGCTTCCAGGCGCCGCAGGAGCCGGGCCAGTACGGCGTGATCTACCGGGTCGTCGACCAGTTCGGCGAGAGCGACGTCGCGCGGGTGGAGTTCCGGGTCACCGGCATCGACGCGGACACGAACAAGGCGCCCGACCCCCGCCCGCTCACCGCACGCGTGTTCGCGGGCAATCAGGTGCGCATCGACATCCCGATGCTCGGCGTCGACCCCGATGGCGACTCCACCGAGGTCAGCCGCATCGTCAGCCCTCCGGGACTGGGCGCGATCGTCGATGAGGGCAGCAACTTCCTCGTCTACGAGGGGTACGCCGACGCGGCCGGCACCGACACCTTTGAATACGAGCTGGTGGACACCTTCGGGGCGACCGGCATCGGTGAGATCAAGATCGGCGTCATCCCGGACAGCGGTGTGAACCTGCCGCCGACTGCGCTGCCCGACACGGTCTCCATCCGTCCTGGGCGCGTGGCGACCCTCGACGTCACCCTCAACGATTCCGACCCGCAGGGTGCCCCGATCAAGGTCTCCGACGAACTGCAGGACGTGCCCGCCGACATCGGCGTGGAGGTTGAGGACCGCCGGTACGTGGTGATCGAGGCACCCGATGAGGAGATGTCCTTCACCTTCCGCTACGAACTGACCAACGACCGTGGCGGCCGGGATGTCACCTATGTGCAGGTGCTGGTAACTCCGGACGCCCCGATCCTGCCGCCCACGGCGGTGGACCAGGTGCTCGAACGCGACCAGGTCGCGGCCGGCGACCCGGTGCGCGTGGACGTCTACCAGGATGCGCAGAACCCCGGCGGCCGCATCGACGACCTGGTGGTGTCGCTTGACGGACCGTTCGCCGGTGCCGGTGATTATCTCGACGAGGGAATCGTGGAGGTGACGCCCGGCGCCACCCGTCAGACGATCGCGTTCCGTCTCACCAACGAGGTCGACGACCTGAGCGCGATGGCGTTCATCATCGTGCCGCCGGTCGAGGACCCAACCCTCGACCAGGAGGAGACTGTCCAGGAGGAAGAGGAGACGTTCGACCCGCCGCTGCTCGACCCGAACCTTCCGGTGCAGGTGATCCGGATGAACGAGACCAAGCAGTGGAACCTCTCCGACATCGTGATCGTGCCCTCCGGCCGCGCGGTGATTCTCACCAGCGAATCGATGGTGGCGTCGAACCGCAGCAACGGCGAACGGATCTACGTCGACCAGGACACCCTGCGCTTCACCCCGGAACGCGACTACCGCGGCCCGGCCTCGGTCACCTTCGAGGTGACGGATGGCACGTCGGCGACCGACCCCAAAGGCAACCGCGCCACGCTGACCCTGAACATCATCGTCGGCGACCCGGAGTTCCGGGATGTCGCCCCTGAGTTCACGTCACCGAGCATTGAGGTCGAGGTGGGGGAGAGCAGCACGATCGACCTGCGCGATGCGACCGCCCACCCGAACCCGGAGATCCTCGCCGCGGTGAACTACGGCTCGCTGCAGGGCGGCACCGCGCAGGTGAAGCCCACTCTGAGCGGCTCCCAGTTGACCGTGGCGACACCGATCAACACGCCGAAGGGCACCACGGTCACGCTGAACGTGGTGCTGAGCTGGGCGGAATTCACGGTGCCCGGCAGCATCGAGGTCACCGTCGTCACCTCGTCGCGCGCGAAGCCGCTAGCGGTGGACGACAAGCTGGAAGGGCAGCGCAACCAGCCGAAGACGGTCAGCGTGCTGAACAACGACTCCAACCCGTACCCGGAGACGCCACTGAAGATCATTGACGCGGTGGTGGAGACGGTCGGCAGCGCGGCATCCGTCACCCACACCGCCAACACGGTGAGCGTCGTTCCCGGGCCGTCGTTCATCGGCGACCTGGTGGTGCAGTACACGATCGAGGATGCCACCCAGGATCCCGACCGGCACGCCATCGGCCGCGTCATCCTGACCGTGCGCGACGTGCCAGACAAGCCGAACGCGCCGCGCATCGCGAACTCCGGTGACCGCCAGGCCTCCGTCACGTTCTCGGCACCCGCAACCAACGGCGAAGCGATCGATAGCTACGAGGTGCTGAGCGAACCGGGCGGCTCGAAGGCGGACTGCACGCCGACGAACTGCACGTTCACCGGACTCACTAACGGCACTAGCTACACCTTCACGGTGCGAGCCCACAACGAACTCGGCTGGGGCCAGTGGTCGGCGGCCAGCGCAGCTGTGACCCCGTACGGCACCCCGAACCAGGTGGCAACCCCCGCTACGCCGGGGTCGTCGGGCTACGCGAACGCCACGTTGAGCTTCAACTGGACCGGCCTGTCCACCGCGCAGGGCGGCGGCTCAGCGGTCACCTACGAGTGGGAGACCAACAACGGCTATACCGGACGCACGGCCGCCACCAGCGCGTCTCAGGGTGGCGTTCCCGCGGGGAGTTACCAGGTGCGGGTGCGAGCGCAGAGCGACGCGAACGGCTCGTACGGTGTCTGGTCGGGATGGTCGGGCGCGCGCGTGGTGGAGAACGAACCGCCACCGCCGCCGCCGGTGGTCAAGGTCACGAACGCGTACCCGAGCGGCAATGCAGAAACGCGCTGCTACCAGGGCGACTGTGTCAGCAACACGAAGTTCTTCGCGTTCAGCGTGCAGAACTGGCCGAGCGGAAACTACACGGTCACGCCGCAGTTCTGCCGGGGCGGTAGCTGGAGCGACATCGCGGGAAGCTTCAGCATGAACATCGGCGGCACCAACTCGTACGAGACGGCCCCGTGGATGCAGGACGGCTTCGCTGACTGCGGAGTGCGCGTGATCATCAACGGCAGTGCCAGCGAAATTTACAACACCTGGAATTGGTAACAAACGCAATGAGGAGACACCAGTGGCAGTAACACAGGACCAGGCGGACTGGTTCGCCGACGCCTTCGGCCAGCTGATCAGCAACATCGACCAGGCCATTCTCGGCAAGGACGAGACCATCCGGCTGGTGCTCACCGCGATGCTGTCCGACGGGCACGTGCTGCTCGAGGACTTCCCCGGAACCGGCAAGACCGTGCTCGCGAAGGCCCTCGCGAACACCCTCGACGGCACGACATCCCGCATCCAGTTCACGCCGGACCTGCTTCCCTCGGACGTCACCGGTGTGCAGATCTTCGACCAGTCGAAGGGGCGCTTCACTTTCCACCCCGGCCCGATCTTCGCGTCGATCGTGCTCGCCGACGAGATCAACCGGGCGAGCCCCAAGACCCAGAGCGCGCTGCTCGAGGTGATGGAGGAGGGCGTGATCACCATCGACGGCGAGGGCCACAGCGTGGGTGCGCCGTTCCTGGTGATCGCCACCCAGAACCCGGTGGAGCAGGCTGGAACCTACAAGCTGCCCGAGGCGCAACTCGACCGGTTCCTGATCAAGACCTCGCTCGGCTACCCCGACTCGAAGACCGCGGTCAGCCTGCTGATGGACTCCTCCAACCGCGCCCGCGCCTCCCGGGTCACCCCGATCATCACCTCCGACGCCGTGGTGACCATGTCCACGCTGGCATCCGAGGTATTCGTCGACGAGTCGATCATGCAGTACGTCAGTGACATCGTCGACGCCACCCGTCAGCACCGCGACGTAGTGCTCGGCGTCAGCATGCGTGGCGCCCTCGCCCTGGCCCGTGCCGTGAAGACCTGGGCGATCAGCCAGGCACGCATCTACGTGACCCCCGACGACGTGCGCGACCTCGCCGTGCCGGTGCTCGCGCACCGGATGATCGTCGACCCCGAGTCGGAGTTCGCCGGGGTGAAGGCGGAGGACATCGTCTCCGGCATCCTCGTCGACCTCGAACCGCCCGTCTACCGCGCCGCCTAGAACGAGCCGTCCCATCCGCTCCCTGCTCCGATCCCGCAAGCGCCCGCCCGCCGTGCTCGTCCGGCTGGCCCGCGCGCTGCAGCCTGCCCTCGACTGGTACCGACGGGTGCTGCAGCCGACGCTCGCGATTGTCACGCCGATCGGCCGGCTGGTGGTGGCGGTCGCCGCGGTGTCGATCACCCTCAGCCTGGTGTTCGGCTGGGCGGAGTTCACCTACCTCGGTTTCGTGCTGCTCGCCGCTCTCGTCGTCGGGGCGGTGTACCTGGTGGGCCGCGCCTCATACGGGGTGCTGATCGAGCTGAACCCGCGTCGCGTGGTGGTCGGCGACCGAGCGATGGGGCGGATGCTGGTGACCAACACCGGCCCGAAGCCGCTAACGCCAAGCCGCATGGAGCTGCCGGTCGGCGCCGGCGTGGCCGAGTTCCAGCTTCCCGCCATGAAGCCGAAGGAGCAGCACGAGGAACTCTTCGCCGTGCCGACCGCCCGGCGCGCGGTGATCGTGGCAGGACCCGCCGAATCGGTGCGCGGTGACGAGCTGGGGCTGATGCGCCGCACGGTCAAGTGGGCCGACCCGGTGGAGCTGTTCGTGCACCCGGTCACCACCCGCCTGCAGCCGAGCGCCGCGGGACTGGTGCGCGACCTTGAAGGCCAGGTGTCGAAGAAGATCACCTCGAGCGACATCGCCTTCCACGCGCTGCGCCCCTATGTTCCGGGAGATGACCGCCGCCACGTGCACTGGCGCACCTCGGCGCGCATCGGCCAGCTGATGGTGCGGCAGTTCGAGGAGACCCGCCGGTCACAGCTCACCATGATCCACGCCACCCAACGGCACTTGTATGCCTCCGACGAGGAGTTCGAACTCGCGATCTCGGTGACCGCGTCGATCGCCGCCCAGGTGATCCGGGACGGCACCCAGATGAACGTCGTCAGCGAGGTCGGGCCGTGGCGCACGCACAGCGTCACCGCCATGCTCGACGCCTCCTGCCGGCTGGAGCCCACCGGCCGTGACTTCGACTCGATGCGCGACTTCGCCAGGGAACGCACCAAGCGCCTGCCCGCCCCGAGCGTCGTGATGATCGTCGCCGGCTCGCTGATGACCACCGCCGAGTACCGCAGCATCGAGACCCTGTTCGGCAAGGACACCAGCCAGGTCGGATTCCGCGTTGAGGCGGGCGTGCTGCCGAAGCTGTCCAGCGTGTCCGGGCTGACCATGATGACGGTCGGCCAGCTGACCGACCTGCCGAAGCTGCTGCGGAGGACCAGCTGATGGCGGCCCGCATGCAAACCCCGACGTCGACGGCAGAGACCCGCTCGATCCCCGGACGCGCGTGGGCCGACATCGCGGTGCTGCTGATCCTGACCGTGCTCGGCGTCATCGGCTTCCATCCGTCGTTCGGCGGCTACAGCTTCCTCGCCGCCGGCCTCGGCGGCCTCGTGGTCGGAGCCGGCGCCGGCATTATTGCCGCCCGCTACCGGCTGAGTGCCGTCGCCACCGCATTGGTGGCCGTCGTCGCGTATTTCCTGTTCGGCTCCGCGTTCGCCGTGCCGAGCGAGGCGCTCCTCTGGGTGCTGCCCAGCCTGCAGTCGCTCGCTAGCCTCGCCATCGGCGCGGTCCACGGCTGGGCGGACCTCGTCACCCTGCAGACCCCGATCGGCGCGCCCGCCTACATCGCCGTCGTGCCGTACGTGGCCACCTGGCTGGTCGGACTGGTGTCGACGACCCTCGCGGCCCGCTGGCTCACCGAGCGGCCGCGCACCGCGTGGCGGCTGGCGGTGGCACTGCTCGGCCCGATCGCCGTCTATCTCGCCGGCATCCTGACCGGAACGGATGACCCATACCTGGCCGGCATCCGCGGTGTCACCTTCGCCGTGCTGGCGCTGGTGTGGGTCGGCTGGCGGCGACGCTCAGAGGAATCCCTGGTGCTCTCCGCACAGCCCGAGTTGCGTCGACGAAAGCTGGTCGGAACCGCCGTGCTCGTGGCATCCGCGGTGATCGTCGGCGGGGGAGCCGCGGTCGCCCTCGCGCCCGCGAACGATGACCGCTTCGTGCTGCGCGACGAGATCGAGCCGCCGTTCGACCCGCTGGACTACCCGAGCCCGCTCGCCGGGTTCCGTGAATACACCAAGGACCTCAGCGAAGAGGTGCTGTTCACCGCCGAGGGTCTGCAACCGGGCGACCGGATCCGCCTCGCCACCATGGATTCGTTCACCGGCAAGCTGTGGAACGTGACGGGCGCGGATGTCGCGGCGCACGGTTCCGGTTCGTTCGCCCTGGTCGGCCGCCAGCTGCCGGAACAGCGCTTCCTCACCTCCGAGCGCACGAGCGACGTGGGCATCACCATCGGAGCGTACGAGGACGTCTGGATCCCCGGCGTCGGCTATCCCACCGAGCTGGAGTTCCTGGGCGGCGACGCTTCGGCCGAGAGCGACAACCTGCGCTACAACAACGCGACCGGCACCGCGGTGCTCACCTCCGGGCTCGAGCAGGGCGACACGTACCGGCTGCACTCCGACGTGCAGCGGGTGTTCAGCGCCGACGAGCTTGCGGAGGTCGCCCCGGCATCGGTCGAGCTGCCGCCGGTGGAGTTCACCCCGGACACGGTCGCCGCCAAGGCCGCCGAGTTCGCCGGCACCGCCGAGACCCCGGCTGCCCAGATCGAGGCGATCCGCACCCAGCTGGTCTCCACCGGATTCCTCAGCCACGGGCTGGCCTCCGACGCCGTGCCGTCCCGCGCGGGGCACGGCGCCGACCGGGTCGAGGAGCTGTTCACCCGCAACCAGATGATCGGCGACGAGGAACAGTACGCCTCGGCGTTCGCGCTGATGGTGCGCTCGCTCGGCTATCCCGCCCGGGTTGTGATGGGCTTCGCACCGAATGTCGCCGCCGATGCGCAGTCCATCGACGTGGTGGGATCGGATGTCACCGCCTGGGTCGAGGTCGCCTTCGACGAGGTCGGCTGGGTGGCCCTCGATCCGACGCCCGAGGAGACCGACATCCCTCAGGACCAGACGCCCAAGCCGAAGACCGAGCCGCAGCCGCAGGTTCGCCAGCCGCCGCGCGCCGAGAAGGATGAGCAGGAACTGCTCACCGCGGTCGAGATCGACGACCCCAAGGAAGAGAACGACCTGCCGTGGCGGCTGCCCGGCTGGGTGGTTCCGGTCGCGCTCGGCGTCGGCATCCCGCTCGCGCTGATCTTGCTGCCGATGGCGGCGGTCGCGCTGATCCGCGCCGCCCGCACCCGCCGACGGCGGAACGCTGCCGCTGCCGACCGCGCGGTCGCGTTCGCCTGGGACGAGTTGCTCGACCGCTACGGGGAGCTCGGATACGACGTGCCGAGCAAGGCGACCCGGGTCACCACCGCGCACGGGCTTGCCGCGCAGGTGCCAGACGAGCGGGTGGCCACCCTGCCCGAACTCGCCGCACGCACTGACGAAGCAGTATTCTCGGGGCGCACGATCGACCGCGACCAGTCCGAGCAGGTGTGGACCGAGGCGATGGCGGCCGTGCAGGTTGCCAGCGCCGCGCTCGGCCGCGTGCGACGGTTCGTCAGCCGCTACCGGATCGCCAGACGACGACGGGCCCACACCACCAGCAAACGCGCCACCCGAGGCGACAGGAGATGACCGAATGAGCGACCAGCCCGCCAAGCGCCCGATGATCGCGCCTCCGCCCGGCCTCATCCCGCAGCATCCCGACCTGGAATCCGGAACGCACAAGGTCGCCCGCCGGCAGGTGTCGACCGAGCGTGCCGCCGAGATCCCGGCGTTCTTCCCCGGTCCGGTCGGAATCGTGGCGGCGCCCGAGACCGGGGAGATCGTCGCAACCACGCCTGCGGGCTGGACGATCGTGCTGCCTGACGGTCGCCGCATCCCGATCCTCGGTGGTGCCGCGGTGATCGGCCGCAACCCGACCACGCCCGCCCAGTGGCCCGACGCCACCCTGATCCCGGTGATCGACCCCGAGAAGTCGGTGTCGAAGACCCACGCCGCCTTCGAGCTGGACGGCGAAGCGCTCTGGCTGCACGACCTGAACTCCACCAACGGTGTCGTCCTGAACGGCACGGACGGTGACGTAGTGGTGCACGCCGGCCAGCGGGAGACGGTGCCGGATGGCACCAGTGTTCTCCTTGGCAACTACTCCGTCAGACTGCAACGGCAATGAGCTCGTCCCGCGCGGCATTCGGTTCCGAGAATGTGCGGATCATGCTGCCGTCGCAGCGTCCCGCGCCCCATACGGGTGGTATTCTCGCTTCCATGTTGTTCGGCTTCCTGCTTCTTGGCTGCCGCGACGAGTCCTAGTTCCAGGCCTCCCTCGTCGCGGAGTTTGTCATCGGCTGATCCAACTTCTATCCAAGGAATCCGCTCTCATGAATGCAGTTACAGAACGACCGCGCACGCTTGCCGAAAAGGTGTGGGATGACCACGTCGTCGTCAAGGGCGATAACGGCAACCCCGACCTGATCTATATCGACCTGCACCTCATCCACGAGGTCACCAGCCCGCAAGCCTTCGACGGCCTGCGTCTGGCTGGGCGTCCGGTGCGCCGGCTCGACCTCACCATCGGCACCGAGGACCACAACACGCCGACGCTGAACATCGACCGGCCGATCGCCGACCCGACCAGCCGCATCCAGATCGAGACGCTCCGCAAGAACGCCCAGGAGTTCGGGGTTCGCCTGCACTCCCTCGGCGATAAGGAGCAGGGCATCGTGCACGTGGTCGGCCCGCAGCTGGGGCTGACGATGCCCGGCATCACCGTGGTCTGCGGCGACTCGCACACCAGCACGCACGGCGCGTTTGGCGCCATGGCGTTCGGTATCGGCACCAGCGAGGTCGAGCACGTGATGGCCACGCAGACCCTGCCGCTGAAGCCGTTCAAGACGATGGCGATCACCGTCGACGGCGAGTTGCGCCCGGGCGTCACCGCGAAGGACATCATCCTCGCCGTGATCGCCAAGATCGGCACAGGCGGCGGCCAGGGCTACGTGCTCGAATACCGCGGCAGCGCCATCCGCTCGCTCTCCATGGAGGGCCGGATGACGATCTGCAACATGTCGATCGAGGCGGGCGCCCGCGCCGGCATGGTCGCTCCGGATGACACCACGTTCGAGTACCTCAAGGGGCGTCAGCACGCGCCCGAGGGCGCGGACTGGGACGCCGCCGTCGAATACTGGAAGACGCTGCCCACCGACGAGGGCGCCGAATTCGACGCCGAGGTGCTGATCGACGCCACCGAACTGGAACCGTTCGTCACCTGGGGAACGAACCCCGGCCAGGGCGTCTCGCTGAGCGACACCGTGCCGAACCCCGAAGACTTCGCCGACCCGAACGACCGTGCCGCGGCCGAACGGGCGCTGGAGTACATGGACCTCGCCGCGGGCACCCCGTTGAAGCAGATCAAGGTCGACGCCGTGTTCATGGGCTCATGCACCAACAGCCGCATTGAAGACCTGCGCGCGTTCGCGTCGATCATTCAGGGCAAGAAGAAGGCCGAGGGTGTGCGCGTGATGGTTGTTCCCGGGTCCGCCAGAGTTCGGCTCGAAGCCGAGGCTGAAGGTCTCGACAAGATCATCACCGACTTCGGTGCGGAGTGGCGGTTCGCCGGATGCTCGATGTGCCTCGGCATGAACCCCGACCAGTTGGCGCCGGGCGAACGGTGCGCCTCGACATCCAACCGCAACTTTGAAGGCCGGCAGGGCAAGGGTGGACGCACGCACCTGGTGTCGCCACTGGTGGCGGCCGCCACCGCAGTGCGCGGTACGCTGTCTAGCCCGTGGGACCTGGAGGCCAACTAATGGACAAGATCACTTCCGTTTCCGGAATCGCGGTTCCGCTGCGCCGGTCGAACGTTGACACCGACCAGATCATCCCCGCGGTGTACCTGAAGCGCGTCACCAAGACCGGCTTCGAAGACGCCCTGTTCGCCGCGTGGCGGCAGGACCCGGAGTTCGTGCTGAATCACGACCGCTACCAGGGCGCGCGCATCCTGATCGCCGGCCCAGATTTCGGCACCGGATCCAGCCGCGAGCACGCCGTTTGGGCGCTGCGCGACTACGGGTTCCAGGCCGTGCTCAGCCCGAAGTTCGCCGACATCTTCCGCAGCAACGCCGGCAAACAGGGGCTGCTCGCGGGCGTCATCACCCAGGAACAGACGGAACAACTGTGGGCGCTCATCGAGTCGCAGCCCGGCCTCGAGGTGACCGTGGATCTGGAGTCGAAAACCGCCACGGCGGGCGACTATCAGGTGCCATTCGAGATCGACGATTACACTCGATGGCGCTTACTCGAAGGGCTAGACGATATTGCCCTCACACTGCGCAATGAAGCTCAGATAACAGAATTCGAAGCTCGCCGCGAAAGCTGGCGGCCCAAGACATTGCCGGTGAAATAAGTGAACTCCCTCCTCGAAGACGCCCAAAAGGCCGGAGAGCGGGTCGGATTGAAGTCCGACAAGATCGTGATCAGGGGCGGCAAGCCGCTGAACGGTCGCATCACGGTGCGCGGCGCCAAGAACCTCGTCACCAAGGCGATGGTCGCGGCGCTGCTCGGCCAGACGCCCAGCCTGCTCAAGGACGTCCCCGAGATCAGTGACGTTGAGGTCGTGCGCGGCCTGCTCGAGGTGCACGGCGTCGTCGTGACCCAGCCGGCCCCCGGCGAGCTGCTGCTCGACCCGGTCGGCGTGAAGAGCGCGCACTTCGCCGAGATCGACGCGCACGCCGGCTCCAGCCGCATCCCGATCCTGTTCTGTGGTCCGCTGCTGCACCAGCTGGGCGAGGCGTTCATCCCCGACCTCGGCGGCTGCCGCATCGGCGACCGCCCGATCGACTTCCACCTCGACGCGCTGCGCGCATTCGGGGCCGTCGTCGACAAACAGCCGAACGGCATCCACCTCACCGCTCCGGACGGGCTGAAGGGCGCCAACATCGCGCTGCCCTACCCGAGCGTTGGCGCCACCGAGCAGGTGCTGCTCTCTGCGGTGCTCGCCGAGGGCGTCACCGAGCTGAAGAACGCGGCGATCGAACCCGAGATCACCGACCTCATCATGATCCTGCAGAAGATGGGCGCGATCATCACGGTCGAACCCAACCGCACGATCTTCATCGAGGGCGTCGACGAGCTGCGCGGCTACGAGCACCGCGCCATCTTCGACCGCAACGAAGCCGCCAGCTGGGCCTCCGCCGCACTCGCCACCGAGGGCGACGTCTTCGTCGAGGGAGCCAAGCAGCAGGACCTGATGACGTTCCTCAACATCTTCCGCAAGGTCGGTGGGGCGTTCGACATCCACGAAGACGGCATCCGCTTCTACCACCCCGGTGGAACGCTCAAGCCGGTCGTGGTCGAGACCGACGTGCACCCCGGCTTCATGACCGACTGGCAGCAGCCGCTCATCGTGGCGCTGACCAAGGCGGAGGGAACCTCCGTCGTGCACGAAACCGTGTACGAGAACCGGTTCGGCTTCACCGAGGCGCTGATCGAGATGGGTGCGAACATCGTCGTGCACAAGGACGGACTGGCCGGCGTCACCCGCCGCGTGCCACGCCGCCCCCTGGAGCAGGCCGCGGTGATCACCGGCCCCACGAAGCTGCACGGCGCCGACGTGCGCGTGCCCGACCTGCGCGGCGGCTTCAGCCACCTGATCGCGGCGCTCACCGCCGAGGGCGCGTCGACCATCAGCAATGTCGGCATCATCAGCCGCGGGTACGAGCACTTCATCGACAAGCTGCGTCAGCTTGGAGCCGACTTCACCTACGAAGGATAATTCGGAGGGTGGCGACGCAACCGAAACCCAAATCCGAGCGAACATTCATCTGGTACCTGCTGGCTACGCTGGCGCTGCCGTTGATGAACTGGCTCGGCCGTTACGACATCATCGACCGGCAGAAGGTTCCCCAGCGGGGCGCGTTCGTGCTGGCGCCCAACCACTACTCGGAGATCGACCCCGTCGTGATGGGTGCCGCTGTCTGGTACAGCGGACGGGTGCCTCGCTTCATGGCGAAGGCCTCCCTGTTCAAGGTGCCGGTGCTGAAGGCGCTGCTGAAGGCATCCGGCCAGATCCCCGTCGAGCGCGCCGGAGCCATGAGGGGCAACGACCCGGTGGCGGCCGCCCGCACCCTGGCCAAGCAGGAGTCGGCCGTGGTCGTCTACCCGGAGGGAACGCTCACCCGTGACCCCGACCTGTGGCCGATGCGCGGCAAGACCGGTGCCGTGCGACTCGCCCTGGAAGCCGGAATCCCGCTGATTCCCGCCGCGCACTGGGGCACCCAGCGGATCATGGCGCGTTACTCGAAGTCGATCAGCTTCTGGCCGCCACGCAAGCGCGTGGTGATCAAATTCGGTGATCCCGTCGACCTGTCGGCGTTCGAAGGACGCCCGCTCGATTCCCAGACCCTGAACGCGGCGACCGCCGTGCTGATGGACGCGATCACGGCATTACTTGAAGACCTGCGCGGCGAGAAGGCTCCGGCTGAGCGCTGGGATCCTTCGAAGAACAACCAAAAGGAGACTGGTCGGTTTTGAGCGACACGGGGGAACAACCGCCGAAACTGGCAACCGGACCGGTGACCACGGAGGCTTTGAAGACCATCTCGGTGCCGACCGAGCGTCGTCGCATCGCGGTACTCGGCGCGGGCAGCTGGGGCACCACGTTCGCCAAGGTGCTCGCCGAGGGCGGATCGGACGTCTCGATCTGGGCCCGCCGCCCTGAGATCGCGCGGGAGATCACCGAGACACACCGCAACTCCGACTACCTGCCCGGCATCAACCTGCCGCTGGCG